>DATFTB010000128.1:0-6547 GCA_035262325.1 Candidatus Acidiferrum sp. | reverse complement strand
CTAAGATAGGCCCCCGCGGAGGTGGCCCGGTATGGAAGAACATCTCAGCCTCGATTTTCTGCGCGTCGTCGAAAACGCCGCCATCGCCGCCGCGCGCACCATGGGTTTCGGCGATCGCCACAAGGCCGATGAAGTCGCCGTCGAAGCTATGCGCGCCACCATGGACGAGGTCGAGATGGACGGCACCATCGTCATCGGCGAGGGCGAGCGCGACGAAGCGCCCATGCTTTACATCGGGGAAAAAGTCGGCCTGCACAACCGCGCTCCCAGGGCTCTGTTTCCTGTCGTGGACATCGCCGTCGACCCCCTCGAGGGCACCAACCTCTGTGCGACCGGCGCGCCAAATGCCATCGCCGTTCTCGCCGCTAGCGAGAAAGGCGGCCTCCTCCACGCTCCCGATCTCTATATGGAAAAAATCATCGTCGGGCCAGCTTGCAAAGGCGCCGTCGAACTCGACGCTCCCGTCGCGGACAACCTGCGCTCGGTCGCCAAGCGCCTCGACCGCGATGTCGAGGACCTTGTCGTCATCGTCCTCGACCGCCCGCGCCACGAAGAGCTCATCAACGACATCCGCAAAGCCGGCGCGCGTATTCGCCTGATCGGCGACGGCGACCTCTCCGCCGGAATCTCCGCCGCCGTCGTCGGTACCGGCGTTCACATGGTCATGGGCACGGGCGGCGCTCCCGAAGGTGTCCTCACCGCCGCTGCCCTCCGCTGCCTCAACGGCCAGATTCTTGCCCGCCTCGTCGTCACCAAGCCTGAACACCAGGAACGCCTCGAAAAAATGGGCGTCAACGATCCCAAACGCGTCTACGACACCGAAGACCTCGCTCCCGGCAAAAAAATTATCTTCGCCTGTACCGGCGTAACCGATGGCAACCTTCTCAAGGGGGTTCGTTTCTTCGGCGATGGCGTTCGCACCTCTTCCATGATTCTCACTTTCGACGAACGCCAGGTCCGCTTCATCGACTCTGTCCATCTCGAAAGGCGTCCCGACATCAAGGTCCGTTTCACCTAGGCGGTATCGAACCCGCGGCCATCCTACGACCGTGCCTTCTAACGCTGCTGCTTCGTCCACAAAACCCAGACTTAATCTTGCGGACACCCGAAGGGGTGTCCCTTTTCAAGCAGAAAAGGGCGCCTCGGTTTGATCTAGGCGCCCTTTTGTTCTTGGATTCGCGTCGAGGCTGCACTTACCCCTGCGCCTTCGGAGGGCTGCGCCCCTCGCTTGGCGGCCAACAAACTCCGCTACTTCTGTTCGTTCGAAATCGCCAAAAACACCCGGTCATCGACCGGCACCGTCGGCGTAAACATCGTGGCGTTCTTGCCCTCCGACAGCGCAAGCTGTTTTGCCAGCCCGCTCAACGCCGGCCCAGCCGGCTTCGCGGAATTCGCCGGGGTATCCCCCGGCATCAGCGAAATGCGCGTCGTTTTCGGCGTGCAGTTCACAGCACCTAGGCACGTATCCCGCACAAACACTTGCCGCAGCCCGCTGTTCGCACCATTCCCGCCCGCCTGCGGGTTATTCCCGGACGCATGCGACTGACTCTCCGTCACCGCCAGAAAGGCTACAAATCGTCCCGAACTGCTGATCGACGGCAGGATCGCTTCCGTTCCCACGAGCTTCCCCTCTTCATCGGCCGAGATCAATACCGTGCTCGCCTTGCAAGACGTCGGCGCTGCGATGCACGTATCGCGCAGATACACCTGCCGCCCCGGCGGCGCGTTCTCTACCAGATTCGTCGCTGCGGAGCTGAAGGCCACATACCTTCCGTCGAGGGTCATCACCGCGTTGTGGCTGTCGCGGTTCCCCACGGTTCCATCCGTCGCCGAAGAAACCATGCGTGTGTTCGCCGTGCACCCATTGGTCGCGCCCACGCAGGTATCGCGCAGCAGAATCTGCGACTGCCCGTTCTGCGTCGAAGCATAAGCGACATACCGCCCGTCCTGGCTCACCGCCGGGGTCTCTTCCACGACCGCCGGCGTCACCGGTGTCGTCACCGGACACGTATTGGCCGGAGAAGAATTCGTGATCGTGAACGTCTGCGTCGTAACGGTGCAATTCGACGTTTGTGACAGTTTGCAGTTCGTACTCCCGCCGCCCAGATTCGGGCAGTTCGCCAGACAGAGCGCGCTCGGCGGATTGATCACGTTGATCTGCGCTGTGTCGGTCGCGCACAGCAACGTACCCGGAATCGTGGCGTTCAACTGCGTCGAGCTGATCCCTGTTACCGTGACGGCCGTCTCGATGCCGCCCGTCGCCACGCCCGTAAACGTTACCGACGAGCCCCCATTCTGCGACGTGGGCAGAAAGTTCGTTCCCATCAGCGTAATTGGGATGTTCGCGCACTTTGTTGTCGTCGAATCACAGTAACCGGCCGAGGTCGGACTGATCGACGACAGTGTGGGAGACGGATTCGGCGCTCCGTAAATGATAAACGTCAAGGCATTCGACAGACCGTTATTCCCGGTCCCCGATTGTGGCGTGAACGTGTTCACGTACGCCGTCCCGGGATTCGCAATCAGATTATAGGGCACCGAGGCATTGACGCTGGTCGCGTCGAGGAACGTCGTGCAGCCATTTTTGGCGTTTGTATTTGTGCAAGCCGGCAGCCTCTGCCCGTTCCATTCGACGAGCGTGGTCGCCTGGAATCCGTTTGTCGAGGTGGCCAGCACAAACAGCGTGAAGCACGGATTCGTCTGCCCGCTCGGCGTGTTCGGGCAATTCGGCAGCGTCACTCCCGTGGGCGTCCCCGCCGGCAGTCCCGACGGCGAGATATTCGTAATCGTCGCCCCGGTGTTGTACTGCACCGAGTTGTTGTAGTCGTTGCAGCCGGCGATCGCGCCCGCCGCGCACAACACGACAGCCAAAGCTGTCCGTGACCGCTTCATCGATTCTCCTTCACCAAGCGCAAGCTTCCTCGCTCCATCCCTGTCACTCGGATAGATTTTCCTCGCGACCACCCGCTTCTGATTGGGGTGAGATGCTTATTCTGGCGTTGGCGTTGACCCGCCGTCTACCGCTGGCCCCGGCGCTCCGCATGTTCATTATCCCGCAACCCGAGCCTGCCGCAAAGTTCCGCCCGCCATCCCTCCGCCGCTACACCGTCTTCTGTCCGCGCTGATCTTCGAAGGGCCGCCCGGTTTTCGGCTCAGTGCGATTTAGAGGCGCAGAGGAGGTTGACGAAGAGGCGATAAGCGCCCGGGACGCCTTCGGGGAGTTCGCGGAAGAAGGCCAGGCCGGTGTAGATATACATGCCTTTCCCATAGCGGGTGTAGACGAGGCTGCCGTTGAGTTCTTTCTCGCCGGGATCATTCATGGCCAGCAGTGGCGTGTACTTGGGGTCGAAGTCGTTCCAGAAATAGAGCCCGCGCTCCTGTACCCAGTTTTTGAAGTCGTCGGCGGTGATCTTGTTGGGGTAATTGAGGAGCGGATCGTCGGGCTTGAGAAATCTCACCGGCGAATTTTCGTCCGTGATGCGCGGGTTGGGGTTGCCAATCTTGGCGGGATAGGGAGCGGATGCGAGCTTGTTCCACACATAATCGCGGTTGTATTGCACGACGAGCGTGCCGCCATTCGAGACGTAAGCGAGCAAGCGCTTGTTGGCTTCGGCCAGTTCGGGACGAAGCTCGTAGGCGCGCACGCCGACGACGATGGCGTCGTATCTCGAGAGATCACCGAAGGTGAGAGCCGCCGTATCCAGCATGTCGATGTCGATGCCGACGCGGCGTAAGGCATCGGGGATGGGTTCGCCTTCGGCGGAGATGTAGCCGACCTGAAGCTTCGCGGGTACATCAATATCGAACGCGTGGACGACGGTTTGCGCAGGCTCGCTCCAGAGAAGCGTGGGCATGGAAGGAAGGGGTTCGAGGGAGGTGGAGAATTTTTCGTTGGCGAGTTTCGCGTAGGCGGTGATGGTGAAGGTTCCGGGATCGAGCTTGGCCGGAGGAGCGACCGTTAGCTTCACGTATTGATCGCCGATGCCGGTGAGGCTGACGTCGACGGGCGGAGTGCACGTGAGGCCATCCGGCAGATCGAGGCCGACCGAAACGGTGGCCGGTTTCTCCGAGTAGGAGTGCACGCGCAGGAAAATATCGAAGGGCCGGTGTTGGGCGGAAAGCACTTCGACGACTTGTTTCGGTTCGACGGAGACGGTATAGGCCGGAACGATGCGCAGGGGCACACGCACCACGCTCGTCGAAGTGGCCTCGACGCGGGTGACCGGTTCGCGGACCGTCATTTTGTACCCGGCAACGGTGACTTGCTGCTCGGCGGTGACGAGCGGCGGCGGCTCCGGAAGCAAGGAGAGCATTCTATCGGGATGCCCGGGGAGCAGCGCCTCGTCGGGCTCGGGCGGAGGTACCTTTCCCGTGAAGGCAATTGTAAAGTCGTAGCCTTTGTCGGCGTCGCCGGTCTCGGCGGACTTTTCCATGGATTTGGGCAGGTCGAGGGTCAGCGGGCCAAGAACGCACTGGGCTTCGCTGCGAAACATGGTTCGGGCACTAACGCGGAAAGAATCGCCCACAACCAGTTCACTCGTGTCGGATTCGGCTTTGAGACGAATGCCCGCGGCAAGGGCCAAAGCTTTTTCGATGCGCTTCTGGCTGCGGCCGATGTCGGCCACATACTGCAGCTCGGTGGCGTTGTTAGCGACCGCGTAACCGCACTTGCCCGTCCAATCATGGAAGTCGGTAGCTGCGCCGGCCAACTCGCGCGTGGCAGAGGAAATGTCTCCCTGCGTCACGGCTTCCCGCGCGAGGCCGAGCGAAGTGTAAGCGTGCTCGAAGGCTTTGCAGCCGGGGAAGAGTTTGGTGAGAGGTTCAGCGAGCTCCGCGGGTTCAAAACTGGCGCCATTTTCTCGAACCAGCCCGATCTTGCGGCGCAGAAAAGAGGAATTCAGGAAGCCCGCGATTCCCTGCGTATGGTGATTCACGAACGCATCGAGTCCGATTTCCCGCCAGCTTTTGCCGTAAAGGGGAGAGATTTCATCAAGCGGCAGAACGTAGCCTTTCGGTGGATCGCCGCGGTCAAGGTCGAGGACGGCAGTAATTTTCCAGGGAGCCTCGTCGGCCGGAACGGATATGCCGGACCGCGGACCGGAGCTTCCACCCAGCCGGTAGGAAGGATCGGCTGCGAGCGAGACGGCCTTGGGTGTAAGGATCCCGGAGGCCTGATGGTGCCCATGACCGGTATGCACCCCGCCCCAGTTGTTGATAACGATATTGGGACGGAACGAACGCATGACGCGGACCATGTCTTCGACGACCTCGTCGCCCCAGATTTTCTCGGTTTCCTCGGGAGTCTTCGAGAAGCCGAAGTCCCGCGCGCGTGTGAAGTAGAGCTTTATACCGTAGCCACGCGTGGCGGCGAGCAGTTCCTGAGTCCGGATTAGACCAAGTTGTGGAGCCTGTTCGGGCCCGAGAGCGTTCTGGCCGCCCTCGCCGCGTGTCAGCGAGAGCAGGGCGACGTCGGCGTGAAGTCCGCGGGCGAGATAGGTCAGGACGGCGGAGCTTTCGTCATCCGGGTGCGCGGTGATGTAGAGGATGCGGGTCGTGATGCGTGCGGAGTCGATAGCCTCGATGGTCTCAGCAAGGCCGGGGCCGGTGCCGGGAGCGGGAGGGAATTGCGCGGACGTGTGCGTGCCGATCACGAGAAGCAGGATTCCGAACCATACGGGGCGGGCTGGACCTTTCACGAAACCTCCCAGAGGGAAATCATAGAGATGCTCGGCCGCGAAGAAACGTTTTTAAGCCGTGAGTCTCGGGATGACAGAACCGAGCGCTCGAAGCCAGCGCTACAACGGCTCACGACGGATGTTTTCGTGCGCGAAGGGCCATTGTCGCATTTCCCGGGTCCAAATCAGAAATGCGAGAACGCCGAGGGCAATCTCGAGCAGTCCCCATTTACGAATGGGACCCGTGTGCCAGAAAAGCCACGCCCAGGCGAGCATCGTGAGGACGGCCGGAAAAGGATACAGCCACATTTTGAACGGAAAGCGTTCCGGGGGCCAGCGCTTGTGGAGAAGGATAACGCCGACGGCCTGGCCGATGAATTGGACGAGCAGGCGCATAGCGAGAATAGCCGCAATGGCCGTTTTGAGCTTGAGGGTCA
Source organism: Candidatus Acidiferrum sp. (assembly GCA_035262325.1). GTDB lineage: Bacteria > Acidobacteriota > Terriglobia > Acidiferrales > UBA7541 > Acidiferrum. Next base: position 435 of record DATFTB010000128.1, on the reverse strand, counting down.
GGCTGAACAGGAACGAGAGGCCGCCTAGGGAAAGCAGCGAAATGTGGGGAAAGTGCTTTGTCGGATGGACTCTGGAGAACACCGGGAGGAAGTTGCCATCGAGAGCGGCGGAGTAGGGCACACGGGAATAGCCAAGCAGCACGGAAAAAACGCTGGCCAGCGCGACCCACAGAACCATCAAGGTAACCAGCCGAGCGGCTCCGGGGCCGTAGAGTTTTTCGATGAATAGGCTCGCGACGAACGGTGAGTTTTGCGCTTCGCGCCAGGGCACCACGCCGAGAAGGCTGGTTTGCATCGCAAGGTAGAGCACCGTGATGCCCAGGATAGAGAGAAAAATGCCGCGGGGAATGTTTTTTTCGGGCTCGCGTATTTCCGCGCCGAGGTGACAGATATTGTAGTAGCCCCAATAGCTGTAGACGGTGTTGACCATGGCGC
>DATFTB010000127.1:0-7391 GCA_035262325.1 Candidatus Acidiferrum sp. | reverse complement strand
ACTCTCGCGCAGCAGAGCGCTGGCTCCTGAGCAGAGATTTTGACCGCCTCGAAGAACTGTTCGGCTGAGAGCTCTAAATCGGCAGCAGAACCGGGCGGCACGAGAGAACCCTTCCATTTTCACAGTGCCTTTCGCCGTCCTGCAGAAGCCACCGGCAGAACTTTCGGCGGCACTCGCTTTTTCGGAAACTCAATACCAGAAATTCAGCGGCACTCCGCTGCCTGACCAACGAAAATCAAGCCCTTTCCTGGTTTCGTATGGAAGCCACGCCACGCGCCACATCGTCCGGAGGGAGGGCCAGCGGAGGCAGAGTCGGTTCAGGCCCTGCCCCCGCCAGTGTCGGTAGGTGGCTCTGGAGGTTACCGAGATAGAGTGCATTTCACTCTCCAGATTGGCGAACGCTTCCGGCCCGCCACTTCATTTGCAAAAATCCCCCCTCGAGATGGCGCAAAAGTACTTACCGACTAAGGCGAATTTCGCACCGCCGGCCAGCCGCTCGAGCCGGCGTCAAGGAGTTCAAGGTTTTGACCCGGCCGTCAAATACCCGTCAGTGTCGATCAGGCGCGGCCTGATGGAGGTGCCTGCTTTCATCAACACACGGCAAGTGCCTTTGACCCCAAGGAGTTGCTTCCCTTCCCGCCAGCGAACGGCCTGGCGGGATTTTTCGATTGGAAGCGTGAATGCTCGTATGACTCCGAACGCTGGTTGCCAGGTGCCCCGAAACAATCGCCACCAGCGGGGTGGTAGAGATGTCTGCAAGCATTACTCATGCCGAGGCTTTACTGGGTGCGACGTTCCCGAGCACGGGAGTGGATACGCACTGGGTGACCAATAATCGCACCGTGTGGAATGAACAGGAGCGCGTGAGCGAAGAGCGTGAACTGGTCTACGAGATCAGCTGGATTCCAGAGCTCGGCGTCTGGCGGAGCTTCCTGCGCTCCCAGCGAAGGGTGAGCACAACTCAGTAGGAAGCCAAGAAATTCCTGCTGGAATCGGCTACCTTGTGCAAATCAAGCAACACTTTCAAGGAAGAGTGAAGTACGCAAGAGAATCGAGCCCGTCGTCGCCCTCAGGATGCCATTTCCCGAGACCACACTTCGGCGGTTTTGGCTCGAAGGTCCTGAGAATCGGCATCGCGATGTAAGAACGGGAAAGGCCTCGCCCCGCGGATGGGAGCAATGAGCGAATGCTCTGCCAGATGCTTGAGATGTTTTCTGGCTCGGCAAAGGCGTGATTTGAAAGCTCCCTTAGCGACGCCCAAAAGAAGCCCGGCCTGTTTGGCGGGAATTTCGTCGAAGTAAGTCATCGTAAAGGCTTGTCGAAGTTCGGGACTTAGTTTGCCGACCAGGATATCGACCAGCTCAAGCGTCTCTGCTGCCGCGCAATACATTTCTGGATCCGGTTCGGAGGATGGAATTTGGTCCACCCGGGATGGTTCGTCGGTTCCAGCCGTCTCCAGAGCAAACCCCACGCGCGTGGGCTTGCGCTTTCGCCGGATCATCAAGGACGCGTTCAGGACCACGCGGGTGAACCAGGTCTTGATTGCGGACCGGCCTTCGAATCGGCGCAAATGAACATAAGCCGAAACGAGTGCATCCTGAACGGCGTCTTCAGCGTCTTCCTTGTTTCGCAAGATCCCGTAGGCCAGTGCGATGAATTTCGCTCGCGACCCGCGAAACATTTCTTCGAACGCTTCCCACTCCCGGCTTGGCGCCGGGAGCGGTGCTGCAATGCCAGCCGTACGGTCGGTTGGGCAATCGTTCTTGTTCGCCCCTTGCGATCTCGCCGCGCGGCCGGCAGATGCTCGGGTGCGCGGGCCACAATTATTCCCAGATCGAGATAGGTCGGTCACGGGCAGTCTCCACATAAACCTTCCTTGATGAAGCAAGCACCTCTCGGTCCAATGATGAGTCTGTCCGCGGATTCAGCAACCGCCATGTTCTCAAGTGAGAAAATAACCGGGCTGCGAATGAAGGGGCAGAAGCTCCGCCGTCCGGCGATTCACGGCGAGCGTTTGACAATAGAGTCGAGCTCCCGACGCCTCCGGGACGATCGGATGAAGCCTGCTTCGTAGGCCTGGTGCTTGGGCTTTTCTGTGAGCCACTTGCGACGGGCAGGCTGTGACCGATTGGCAAGCACCTTGCATTAACAGGCAAGCGACTTTCGAGAGGTAATCGTGCGGATTGGGCTTGCTTCCGACCAACTCGGGTTCGAACACAAGGAACGTCTCAAGGCCAGAGTCATCCGGCAGGGTCACGCCGCCGAAGTCCGCCCGTCACTATCCGTTGTCGAGGGCCGCTGACATATGCTGGCGTTTGCGACTGAGATACACGTTGAGCGTGGCGGCGCGGCCGGTCGTGCCCTCGGCTATTGCCTCCAGGCGGCTGCCGAACTAGGGCGATTTTTTGAGCGCGAAGATCGCCAAAAGAACGATTCGTCGGCCAGCAGCAAACCGAGCCCAGCGAGAGTCTGCCGCCGGAGTTCGAAAACAGAAACAGGAAGTCGAAAGAAACGAAAAAGCATGCAGCGATAATTTGGAAGCGCAAACCTGCTCCCGGAACGAAGAGTCGCCGGGAGTTGACCAGGGGCGCTCCGGAAAGCAGGTCAAATGATGTCAACGACACTGACCAAGTTGGATCTCGATCAGCTTTGCGTAGCCACGACGAGCCATGGACGCAACCGAGCAAACCAATTCGGGCCATCCCGGGACACTCCTGGGCATGTCACCGACGATGTTCTGCCTGTTTTCATTCACTTCACCTCGCCGGTTTAGCCGGCGCACAGGAGAAAACGATGGCAATCGCTGTACGTTCTACAATCGAAGCCTATCTCGGCCGGCGCGCGGACTCTTTGCTCGAGTTCCATTCACCCAAAATAGCCAAGGAGCGGCTTCATCTTCCCGGTCCCGACTTCATCGATCGCGTCTCAGCCGGTTCGGACCGCAACATCCGGGTCTTGATCAACCTCGAGAGGCTGTTCGGACACGGCCGCCTGGGGCGGACCGGTTATATGTCGATATTGCCCGTGGACCAAGGGATTGAACACTCGGCCGGAGCTAGTTTTGCCAAGAATCCGGACTACTTCGACGGGGAAAACATCGTAAAGCTCGCGATCGAAGGCGGATGCAATGCGGTGGCCTCGACCTACGGCGTCCTTGGCTCGGTGGCGCGTAAATATGCGCACAAGATCCCCTTTATCGTAAAGCTCAACCACAACGAGTTGCTGACCTACCCGAACAAGTTCGACCAGGTGTTTTTTGGAACCGTCGAAGAGGCTTACGAAATGGGCGCGGCGGCGGTGGGCGCAACGATCTACTTTGGTTCGGAGCAGAGCGACCGGCAGATCGTGGAGGTGAGCCGGGCCTTTGCGCGCGCGCACGAGCTGGGCTTAGCCACCGTTTTGTGGTGCTATCTGCGCAATAGCGCTTTCAAAAAAGACAAGGATTATCACGTATCGGCGGATCTGACGGGACAGGCAAATCATTTGGGCGTCACGATCGAAGCCGACATCATCAAGCAAAAGCTTCCGGAAAATAACGGCGGCTATGAAGCGCTCAACATGGGCAATTCGAGTTACGGCAAGTTCGACAAGCGCATTTACTCGGATCTCGCGAGCGACCACCCGATCGATCTCTGCCGCTACCAAGTGGCCAACTGCTTTATGGGACGGGCGGGGCTGATTAACAGTGGCGGAGCATCCGGCGCCAATGATTTCGAGGAGGCTGTGGCAACCGCGGTGATCAACAAGCGAGCGGGCGGCACCGGGCTGATCTCTGGCCGGAAGGCCTTCCAACGGCCCCTCGCCGAAGGGATCGAGCTTCTAAATGCCATTCAAGACGTCTATTTGAGCCCGGAAGTAACGGTTGCCTGACGATCCGGTCAGCCCCCTTTCGGGCAGAGAGGGAAGCCGACAGCCGAGCACATAGAGTCTTTCGCTGGAAGGAGTGAGGGTCCGCTAAAAGAGTTCGGCGATACCCGCCGTAGGGAGTTTAATTCTCTCGAAAGGGAGCTCTAAAAAGCGAGCTTTATCGTCTAGGTGGTGACAAGAAGGAATGCTTCAGAAGATTCTTTTTCCGGTTGATTTCTCCGCTTCGTGCGTCGCGATGGCCGCCTATGTCCGGCGAGCGGCGGCAATCTTCGGCGCGCGTGTGACCATGGTCCATGTCTGTGATCTGGCAAGTCACAATGGGTTCGAGCTCTATGCGCGACGGAGCGATGAGATCGCCGAGGACCACAGGAACCTTGCGAGGAACAGCCTAGAACTCTTTCTGACGTCCGCCTTTCCGGCCGGCGCGTGCAGGAGGCTGCTGCTGGCGGGTGATGCGGCGAAGTCGATCAGTTCGCTGGCGGAGAAGGGCAGATTTGACCTGATCGTAATGCCGACGCACGCCGGGCGATTTCGGCGGATGCTCCTCGGTTCGACAACGGCAAGGGTGCTCAACGAAACCTCGTGCCCGGTGCTAACGATGCAGCATGCGGAGATGGCGACGCCGCGATCCGCAGAGCATCGAAGGTGGGTTTGCGCCCTCGGGTTGAGCCCGGATTCCGAAAGAGTCCTACATTATGCCAAGGGCGCCTCATCGGCTGCTGGCGCCGAGCTTTCCGTGATTCATACCATTCACGCAGGCGAAGTGGGGTCGGAAACCGCTACGCCGTGCGAAGAGGAAAGGGCGCGCCAGCGTATTGCGGAACTTCAGGGCAGAGCAGGTTCAGACGCAGCCGTGCGCGTCGCCACGGGCTCCGTCAAAGAGACCCTGCTCGACGAGGTGCGGGAGTCGTCTGCCGATGTTCTGGTGATCGGAAGGAGCCCCCGCGGCGCGTCCGGGCGGCTCGATGATCTGACTTATTCGCTCGTGCGCGATTCACCTTGTCCGGTCGTGAGCGTCTGATGCGACTTTTCGGCTCCATGCCGTACAGCGGTCTCTGGCGAGATCTTTCGGTTGGGCGGATGGTGCCAGACCCTTGTCATGTGCGAGAGCTTTGTCAACCTTCGAACAAGCTGTTTGAGACTCACTGCGGGAAAGTAAGGAGCAAAAAATAATGACGACTACAGTAACTCTAAAAGAACCCTCGGCTATATCGCTGAGCGCTTATGGGAAAGCGCGATCCACAATTCAAGGAGCACCGCTCGGCAAGGACGAGCTCCGGAAAACTCACGCCTACTGGCGGGCGTGTTCTTACCTGGCGCTCGGGATGATCTATCTCCAGGACAATCCTCTCTTGAAAGAACCGCTGAAGCCCGAGCATATCAAGAACCGCCTGCTCGGACACTGGGGATCGAGTCCAGGACTCGCTTTCATCTATATCCACCTGAACCGGCTCATCAAGAAGCTGGATCTCGACGCCATCTTCATGGCTGGGCCCGGACATGGCGCGCCGGGCGTCCTCGGACCGGGCTATCTCGAAGGAACGTACTCGGAGATCTATCCGGAAAAGAGCGAGGATGAAGTCGGCATGCGCGAGTTCTTCAAACAGTTTTCGTTTCCGGGCGGCATTGGCAGTCACTGCACACCGGAAACTCCGGGTTCGATTCACGAAGGTGGTGAACTCGGCTATGTGCTCTCCCATGCCTGCGGAGCGGCGTTCGACAATCCCGACCTAATTGTTGCTGCGGTGGTCGGTGACGGTGAATCCGAGACCGGACCGCTGGCCACTTCCTGGCACATCAGCAAGTTCCTGAATCCCATTCGCGACGGCGCGGTACTGCCGATCCTCCATCTGAACGGTTACAAGATCAACAATCCAACCCTGCTAGCGCGCATCAGCCACGAGGAGCTCGAGAGCCTGTTGCGAGGATACGGCTGGACGCCCTACTTCGTCGAAGGGTCGGATCCCGAAAGCATGCACCAGGCCATGGCGGCCACGGTGGAACACTCTATCGAGGAGATCCGAGCACATCAGCGGGAGTGTCGCGCTAGCGGTATTGCGAAGCGCCCTCGCTGGCCGATGATCGTGTTGCGCTCTCCGAAAGGCTGGGGCGCCCCGCAAGAAGTGGGTGGTCACAGGCTCGAGGGCTTTTGGCGCGCCCACCAGGTACCGCTCACGGAGGTCAAGAAAAACCCCGAACAGCTCGAGATCCTCGAAAAGTGGATGCGCGGCTACAAGCCCGAGGAGCTGTTTGACCGTAACGGCAAGCTCGTTCCGGAACTCAAAGAGCTCGCGCCCACCGGGCGTCGACGCATGAGTGCCAACCCGCACGCCAATGGTGGAGTCCTCCGGAAGGCGCTGCGCTTGCCGGATTTCTGCGATTACGCCATCCAGGTCGAGACGCCGGGAAGCATCGAAACCGAAAACGTCCCGCCGCTCGGGAAATTCCTCCGGGACGTGATGAAGCTGAACATGAACAACTTTCGCGTGTTCGGACCCGACGAAACCACCTCCAACAAACTGCAAGCGATCTATGAGGTAGCCAAGAAATTCTGGATCGCCGAATACTTCCCGGAAGATCAGGACGGCGGCGAACTTTCTACCGACGGCCGAGTTGTCGAAATGCTTAGTGAGCACACCATGGAAGGCATGCTCGAAGGCTATTTGCTGACCGGACGAAATGGCTTTTTCTCTTCCTACGAGGCCTTCGTGCACGTGATTGACTCCATGTTCAACCAGCACGCTAAGTGGCTGTCGATCTCGAACCGCCTTTCGTGGCGCCAAAAAGTGGCCTCCCTGAACCTCCTCATTACCTCGACAGTTTGGCGGCAGGATCACAACGGCTTTACGCATCAGGATCCTGGATTCCTCGACGTGGTGCTGAACAAGAGCGCCGCGGTCACGCGCATTTACCTTCCGCCGGATGTCAATTGTTTGCTGTCCGTCGCCAACCACTGCCTGAGGAGCGAAAACTACATCAACGTGATCGTTTCCGACAAGCAGTTGCACCTTCAGTATCTGAACATGGACGCCGCGATCGAACATTGCACCAAGGGCATCGGCATCTGGGACTGGGCGAGTAACGATCAGGGCTCGGAGCCGGACGTGGTCTTCGCTTCCGCAGGCGACATCCCTACGCAAGAAGCCCTCGCCGCAACCGCACTGCTCGGCGAGGAGTTCCCCGATTTGAAGATCCGTTTCATCAACGTGGTCGACCTTTTCAAGATGCAGCCGAGCAGCGAGCATCCGCACGGTTTGACGGATGCGGATTTCAATTCTCTGTTCACCACCGACAAGCCCGTCATTTTCAACTTCCACGGTTATCCGTGGCTCATCCACCGCTTGGCCTACGGCCGCAAAAACAAGAATCTTCATGTGCGCGGATACAAAGAGAAAGGCAATATCAACACTCCGATGGAACTGGCCATCAACAACGAGACCGATCGATTCAGCCTCGCGATCGACGCCATTGATCGCGTGCCCAAGCTCGAGAAGATGGGCGGGCACGCCAAGGAGAAGTTCCGC
>DATFTB010000126.1:0-16790 GCA_035262325.1 Candidatus Acidiferrum sp. | reverse complement strand
CGATTTTCTTCCCAATCACCGCGCCGATCGTGATTTCGCCCGGCTCGACGAAGGAGACTTCTCCGTTCTGCTCGGCGGATGCCGCGTCAAAAGGAGCGGCGAACCAATATTTGACGGCATCGGGCAGAGGTTGACCCGCGGCGTCTTTGGCCACGGCCTTGAATTCGAGCTTGCCACCAACAGGAGAGGTGGCCTGCGCCGGAGTTACGTCGACGCCGGCGACCTTGGAGGCCTCCTCCGGCTTTTTCTCCCTTTCTTGCGCGCGGCAGGTGCACGCAAACAGCGCCGTCCCGGCGAGAGCAAGGAACAGGCCGGGTTTTGGCTTCAAATACGTCGGGATGGCGGCCATAATCGCTCCTCGAAAAACCGGGCCAACGAATAGGAGAAAGCCCCCTTTAGCTCGCTTTCAAAGCCCGGGCTCCGAGGCCCTAAACGCCTGTTTATGAGCAGGCTACCACGGAGCGAAGCGGAGTGTATGGTAAGCGAAAAGCGCTGTCAATCAAGGTGGCGCGGCCCGCCGAGCAGAAGGGTGTGTTTTGAGAGGCGAGAGAGTATGATACTGGCCTCGAAGTCCCCAGACTTGATCTCGCGATCCAGAGGGCCTAGGCATGGCTCACCGCTTCACCATCGGTGTCGAAGAGGAATTCCAGATCATTGACCCTGAAACGCTGGAGTTGCGCTCACACGTAGTGCAGTTGCTTTCGGCCGCCGCTTCGCGAGGCCTCGGTGACCAGGTTAAGCAGGAGATGCATCAGTCGATCGTGGAAACCGGGACGAAAATCTGCGAAAACGTGAGCGAGTTGCGGCTCGAAATGCACCGAACGCGGAGCGAGCTCGTATCCGCGGCCGAAAGCACCGGGTTGCAAGTGGCTGCCGCGGGAACGCACCCTTTTTCGAGCTGGATTGATCAGGTAATCTCGCCCGGCGAGCGTTACCAGCACATCGTCGAAGAGATGGGTCAGTTGGCGCGATCGCTGCTGATTTTCGGCATGCACATTCACGTGGCTATGCCCGACAAGCAGACGACCATCGATATGATGAACATGGTGCGCTACTTTGTTCCTCATCTTTTGGCGCTTTCGACGAGTTCGCCGTTCTGGATGGGGAGAAACACAGGCCTGAAGTCGTTTCGGACGACGGTCTTTCGGCGATTCCCCCGCACCGGGATTCCAGAGACCTTTGACTCCTGGAGCGCGTACGAGAATTTCGTCAACTTGCTGATCAAGCTGAACTGTATCGACAACGGGAAAAAGATCTGGTGGGACGTCCGGCCGCACCCGACCTACGGAACGCTGGAATTCCGGATGTTCGACACCCCGACAAAGGTGGAAGAGGCGGTGGCCATCGCCGCGCTGACACAGGCGATCGTTGTGAAGCTGCACCGGCTGTACACCGGGAACATGGGCTGGCGGATCTATCGGCGCGCGCTGATTGAAGAAAACAAATGGCGAGCGGCGCGCTACGGAATTGAAGGAAAGATGGTTGACTTCGGGAAGGAAGCCGAAGTGCCGATGAAAGAGCTGATCCCGGAACTGCTCGAGCTGGTCGATGATGTGCTGGACGATCTGGGAAGCCGCGGAGCGGTGGAGTACGTGCACACGATTCTGCACGAAGGAACGAGCGCGGAACGGCAGTTGCGCGTGCTGCAGCAGACCGGCGATCTGAAGGATGTGGTGAGGCACTTGGTCGCCGAGACGCGGGCCAGCGCGATGGACACGAGGTCGAGTTCCGCTGGCACCACGGTGCACTGAGTTTCGGAAATGAAATGCAATTCCTCGGGCGAACGCCGCCTTCGGAATAACACGCTCGGCAGACGACTGCAAGCCGTAAGGGTTGACTGGCGCGAGGCAAGAGGCGGGGAGGTTCATCATGGCAAAGGTCGGGTTGTTGTGCGGGCGGGAATTCAGTTTTCCTCCGGCGTTTCTGGCACGCGTGAACGAATTGGGACGGAAAGACGGCGTGACCGCGGAATTCGTGAAACTCGGCGGCACGAAGATGGGCGAGCTGGCCGAATTTCACGTGATCGTGGACCGCATTTCGCACGAGGTGGATTATTACCGCGGATTTCTGAAGCATGCCATCGTGCAAGGGACATACGTGATCAACAATCCGTTCTGGTGGACGGCAGACGACAAGTTTTTCAACTACACGATCGCTTCAAAACTGGGAATCGCGATCCCCAAAACGGTGCTGCTGCCTCAAAAAGGCTACCCGGCGGACGTGGACATTAATTCGGAGTCATTGCGAAACCTGAAGTACCCGCTCGACTGGGTAGCGTTATTGGACTACGTAGGGCGGCCAGCGATTCTGAAGCCGTTTTCCGGAGGCGGCTGGAAACACGTGTATAAGGTCCACAATGAAGAGGAGCTGCTGCAGGCGTACGATAAAACCGCGCCATATTCGATGACCCTGCAGGAGTTCATCGATTTCGAGCAGTACGTGCGTTGCTTCACGTTTGGAAAGACCGACATTCTGCCGGTGGCGTACGACCCGAAGGAGAGGCGCTACCTGGTGGAACACAACTACCTGAAGCCGGACCTCGGCGCGCGCGTGGCAAAGGACGCGCAGACCATCAATTTTGCGCTGGGGTACGAGATGAACACGATTGAGTTCGCGGTGAAGGACGGGGTGCCGTACGCGATTGATTTTCTAAACCCCGCGCCCGATTTTGAGCGCGACCGGATAACAGAGTTTTATTTCGAACACGTGGTGGAAAAGATGGCCAGGTTGGCGATCGACCGAGCGCTTCACGGCAAAGTCGCCAACACCTGGCCGCGGTGGGAAGAGATGCTCGGTATTGGAGCGCCAGCAGGATTTACGGGTACGCCACGCGTGGCGCACGCCGCGCAGAAGACATATGGAACGACGGCACAATGAAGACCGCGAAGCGTTTCGCACCGCAGAACAGTGATCCCGTCGAATACTGGGATGAGCTGCTACGGCCGCTGCTGAGGAAATCCCCGGAGCTGGCGAAGAAATTCCTCGCCGACGTGCGTGGGGCCAAGCTGATGTTCGGGGAGCGGGTGCATTGCCCGTTTCTGCGGCCGGTCTTCTTGAGCCCACAGGATGAGCAGCGGGTGCGGCTTGTGGCGGAAACCATCGCGGCGATTGCCGAACGATTGACGACCGCCGCGCTCGAAGACGAATCGCTGTTCCGGCAATTCCACCTCCGGCCCGAGGAAGAGCGGCTGGTACGGCTGACAACCGGCTATGGACCGGCGAGCACGGCTTCCCGACTCGACGCGTTCCTATTGCCCGAATCGTTGAAGTTCACCGAGTTCAACGGAGAATCGCCGGCGGGGCCGGGATACTCAGAGACCATGTCGGACATTTTCCGTGAATTGCCGGTCATGCCGGAGTTCGAGAAGCGATTCGAGGTGCACAGTTATCCGCTGACGGCAAAGCTTCTGGACGCGCTGGTGACGAGCTACGTGGATTGGGGAGGCAACACACAAAGGCCGCAGATGGCGATTGTGGACTGGAAGGAAGTGCCAACGTGGAGCGAATTCGAGATTTTGCAGGAGCGATTTGAAAAGATGGGTGTTCCGGTCGTGGTGGCCGATCCGCGAGAGCTGGAATTCGACGGGAAGCGGCTCGCGGCGAAAGGGAAGAAGATCGATCTGTTGTACCGGCGGGTGCTGATCAGCGACATTGTCCGAAGACCATCGGAGTGTGAGGCGCTGGTCAAAGCCTACACCGCTGGAGCGGTGTGCGTTGCAAACAATTTCCGCTGCAAAATCCCGCATGTGAAGGCCTTTTTTGCTGTGTTGACGGATGGTCAGAATGCAGGGCTCTTTTCGGAGGAGGAACGCGACTTGATTCACCGCCATGTTCCGTGGACGCGGGTGGTTGACGATGTAAAGACGGAGTATGACGGCGAAGAGGTTGAGCTGCTAAAGCATATCCGCGAGCACCAGAAGGAACTGGTGATGAAACCGAGCGACGAGTACGGAGGAAAAGGGGTCACACTCGGCTGGGAAGTGGACAAGAAGCATTGGGAGAGGGCCATTGAAGAGGCCTTGCCCGGCGGAAAACAAGCGCAGGAGAGCGGCTGTTGGATCGTGCAGGAACGCATCCCGATGCGGCGCGGCGTCTTCCCGTACATCGGCAAGCACAACAAGGTGGAGTTCAAGAACATGCTCGTGGATTTCGCGCCGTACCTGTTCCGTGGCCGCGTGGCGGGATTCTTGACCAGGCTTAGCACCACCAGCCTGGCCAATGTAACGAGCGGCGGGGGGCAGATTCCGTCCTTCCGGGTGGAGCCGCGGAAGGCGGCGCGGAAAGCCGCAGCGGGCCAGTAATTCGCCCGCGGCGCATTGGCTTCTGTAAAAATTCGGTTAAGATAATAACCGTGTACTTTGGAATCGCACCCAGTGAGCTGATGCCCGGCGCGAAAAACGCCGTGGAGGTATGCCTGGGTGCGCGCGCGGGCGAGAAAGTCGTAGTGATCGCCGATAAAGTAAGTCGCGGCGTTGCTGCGAGCCTCGAACAGGCGCTCGAAGAGCAAGGAGCAAAATTCACGGGCCTGCTCCTCGAGGATTTTGGACCGCGGCCGATGACCGTGGCGCCTGAACCGGTTCTCGAAGCGCTCGAGAAAACCGACGTGGGCGTCCTGTGCATGACGCCCCAGCCGGGTGAGTTGGGCGCGCGAATGGCGATTGTGCGGGTGGTGGAACGGAGACAGATCCGCTACGCGCACATGGTGGGCGTAACGCCAGAGATCATGCAGCAGGGCATGCGCGCCGACTACCGTAAGGTGGACGAACTGAGCGAGCGGCTGCGCGAGCGCATGCAGCGCGCCGAGGCACTGACGGTGAAGACCGGCGCCGGGACGTCGTTCAGCGCGCACTTTGACCGGCAGCTGGATTGGGTGAAGACCAGCGGGCTAATCAGCCCGAAGTATTGGTCGAATCTGCCGGCGGGCGAGGTCTTTACCACTCCGGCGACCGTGGACGGAACGTTTGTGTGCGATGCAACCGCGGGCGACTACTTCAACGGGAAGTATGGAGATTTGCAAGCCACGCCGCTAGTGATGGAGATTGAGCGCGGGCGACTGGTCGGTGTCGACTGTCCTCGAAAAGATCTGGAAGAAGAATTCTGGAAGTATTGCCACACGGACGAGAATAGCGACCGCGTGGGCGAACTGGCGTTTGGAACAAATCTCGGGCTCTCGAGGATGATCGGAATTTTGCTGCAGGATGAAAAATTTCCCGGCGTGCATATTGCGTTCGGCGATCCCTATGGAAGCCAGACGCACGCAAACTGGAAATCGCGGACGCACGTCGACGTGCTGACGCGAAACTGCGATGTGTGGATTGATGAAGACCAGGTGATCGAAAAGGGCCATTACCAGATGGACCACCTCGGACTAACCTGAACTCCCTTGCCCAGGTTCCTTCCCATTTTAGGTTTGCGTGTCCTTCCTGTGGCCGGCGCAAAAAAGCGGCCGCACCGCCCGACTCCCGAGCGTCAGAACAGTTTGGAGAGGTATTCGCGCATCTCGCGCTTCCAGTAGGGCCAGTCGTGGCCGCCTTCGGGACCCCAGTTGTCAACCGAGTGGCGGATGCCCTTGCTTGAAAGGACCTCGGAGAGACGATAGGTGGGGCCGCTGTGTTCCCACGGGCCGGTTCCGGTGATAAGGCGAATGTCGCAGGTAGCAAGCTGCTCGTAATACCAAGGATCGGAAAGATTCGCGAGGTAGTCGACGGGATTGTTGAAGTAGAAATTGTCGTCGTACATCCCATCCATAAAGTTCTTCATGTCGTACACGCCTGACATGGCGAAGCAGCGTTTAAAGACGTCGGGATGTTTAAAGAGAGTGTTTGCGGCGTGATAAGCGCCAAAGGACGAACCCATGGTGGAAATGGCGATGCGCGATTGGCAACTGTTCCAGATGAAAGGAACCACTTCCTCGCGGAGGTAGGAATCGAAAACGGATTGAACGTAACTGCGATGGAAGGGATGAGCGGCTTTGTTGTAGAAGCTGAGCCCGTTGATGGAATTGACGGTGAAAAATTTCACGCGGCCGGCATCGATGAAATCGCCGAGCGCGCCCACCATGCTCTGGCCTTCAAGTTCCCATTCATCTCCGGCACTGGTAGGAAAGCCCATGAGTGGCGGCCCCCAGTGCCCGTAGACGACGACGCCCAGTTCGATGCCGAGGCGAGGTGAATGCCAGCGATGGTATTCGCGTCTCATGCGAGGAATCCTTGTGAACTGCGGGAAAGCAGTATGCCAGCGGAGGCGCCCAGGGAGCAACGAGTTTGCACCCGATCCGCGCCCGCGTGCGACGGACAAGCGAGGCGGCTTACTCCTCCCTAAACTTGCAGTGCTCGTAGGAATAGACGCCGGAGATACCTTCGCGGGATACCGGGAGATGTTCAGGAAAACAGGTTTTCGCGGGAGGAGTCATCCGCTGGCGCCGCTGCGCAACGGGTGTGATCTCCGAAAAATGAGCCGCGCTGAGTGTATTCACAGTCCGACGACAAGGCGCAAGGGTTCTAGATCCTTCGGCACGGAAGGCCGGCCGGATGACGACCAGGGCGGCCGATCGAGCGAGGCGCTTCTTCGCAGACCGGTTTTGCAAGGAATCTCAATGCGGGTAGGATAGAGGACGGGTGACCGACGGATTTTAGGCGATTATCGTCGAACCGACGTCAGGTGAAAAAATGATCCAAGTCGAAAATGTGAGCCGTCGCGGATTTCTGAAAGGGATGCTTGGTGCAGGCGCGCTCGTGCTGAGCGCACAGATCCTGCCCGAGCGGCTGTTTGGCGCAAACGTGAATGCGGGTGAAAGCGGGATGAGCAAGGCGGCGTTCGATCCCAGCGTGTATCTGGCGATCGACACGGACGGGACCGTGTACATCGTGTGCCATCGCGCGGAGATGGGGAGCGGAAATCGCACCGGACTGCCGCGAATCGTGGCCGATGAACTGGACGCGGACTGGAATCGGGTGAAAGTCGTGCAAGCGCCTGGGGACCCAAAATACGGCGACCAGGACACGGACGGATCGCATTCCGTGCGGGACTTCTTTGTCCCCTTGCGGGAAGCGGGAGCAACCGGGCGGTTGATGCTCGTGCGCGCGGCGGCTGAGACGTGGGGCGTTCCGGAAAAAGAATGCACGACGGAATCAAGCGCGGTTGTACACAAGGCGAGCGGTAAGAAGCTAGGTTACGGGGAACTGGCTCGGACCGCTGCGAAACTGCCGGTGCCGAAGAAGGAAGAATTGCAGCTGAAGAAGCCGAGCGAATGGGAATATATCGGGAAGCCTGCCTCGTCGTATGACCTGAAAGACATGGTTTCGGGAAAAGCGACCTACGGACAGGACCTGCACATGGACGGGATGCTCTACGCATCGGTGGCGCATCCGCCAGTGTATGGCAGCACGGTCAAGAGTGTGGACGACGCAGCGGCATTGAAAGTGGCCGGCGTGAAGCAAACGGCGGTGATTGACACGTTCAAGCCACCGGTCACCATGCAGGCTCTCGGCGGAGTTGCGGTGCTGGCAGACAGCACCTACGCTGCCTTTCAGGGTAAAAAGAAACTAAAGGTCGAGTGGCAGACGAGCGAACACAGCGTGTGGACTTCCGACGCCTACCGCAAGGAACTCGAGGCCACGTCGCGAAAGCCGTGCAAAGTGGTGCGGGAAAACGGGAATGTCGACGCGGAGTTCGCAAAGGGCGAAAAAATCGTGGAAGCGCAGTATTACGCGCCGATGCTCGCACACGCTTCGATGGAACCGCCGGCGGCGCTGGCCGTGTACCGCGACGGGAAGGTGGAGGCGTGGGCGCCGACACAGGGTCCACAGGGAGCCGCGGAAGCCATTGCTGCGGCGGTGGGAATCAAGAAGGAAGATGTAACGGTGAATGTGACGCTGCTCGGCGGAGCGTTCGGCAGAAAATCGTTTCCGGACTTCGTCGTGGAGGCGGCAGTCCTTTCAAAGAAAACCGGGAAGCCCGTGAAAGTCGTGTGGAGCCGTGAAGACGATATCAAGTTTGATGCCTTTCACTCCGTTGCAGCGATGTATTTCAAGGCCTCGCTCGGAGCGGACGGGAAGCCGACGGCGTGGTTGCAACGAAGCGTGTTTCCGCCGATTGCCTCGACGTTTGAACCGCAGGGGGAGTATGCCGACGCGGGGGAGATCGGACTGGGATTCAGTGACGTGCCGTTCGCGATACCGAATCAACGGGTGGAGAACGGGCCGGCGCAGGCGCACACGCGTATCGGTTGGTTCCGCTCGGTCGCAAACATTTATCACGCCTACGGGATCCACTCCTTTGCGGATGAGTTAGCGCACGCGGCGGGAAAAGATCCGGTGGAGTATGTTCTGGCGCTGCTCGGGCAGGACCGGATCATTCCAAAAACCGAGCTGGCGAAGGATTACAAGAATTACGATGGGGACTACGAGACCTATCCGATCGATACGGCACGGTTTAAACGAGTCGTACAAATCGCGGCCGAAAAATCCGGATGGGGCAAGCAGAAGTTGGGCAACGGATGCGGGATGGGGCTGGCGGTGCACCGGAGCTTTCTGACCTATGTGGCCGCGGTGGTCGAGGTGCAAGTGAAAGACAACCAGGTGATCGTTCAGCGGGTGCATACGGCGCTCGATGCGGGGACGGTGGTGAATCCTACAACGGTGAAACAGCAATTCGAGGGCGCGGCGGTGATGGGAACGGGCATCGCGTTCTACGGCGAGATCACCGCCACAAACGGGGTGATCGACCAATCGAACTTCGACACTTTTCAGGTGGCACGGATGAAGGTGGCGCCCAAGGAGACCAACGTATATATCGTCGAGAGTGCCGCGGCTCCGGCGGGGATCGGCGAGCCCGGATTGCCGCCGATCGCCCCGGCCATTTACAACGCCGTTTTTGCGGCGACGGGCAAGCGAATCCGGGAAATGCCGCTGAGCAAGGCCGGGTTGGCGTGAGCGGTGGGGGCGGCACAACGGTGGCATAAAAGAGCGGTCCTTCGCGCCGCAGTAATGTCGGAGCCAGATTCAAACGAAAGTATTTGCAAATGAAGCAACAGGGGTGCAGCAGCGCTGCGCCCCTTTGTTTTTTTGGCGTAGTATGCAGGCGTGTGGAGGACACATTGAGACGGGAATTCGGGCTCGTTTGCCTGCTCATCGCGGGACTAGCCGAACCTCTTGGCGCGCAACGGAAGCCGGTACTGCCGCAAATCGACGAGCCCCATCCTTACTACTACCGTGAACTATATTTGCCGCAGCAGACGAGCGGGCCAAGCAGTCCGAGCTGGTCACCCGATTCGCAGGAACTGGTGTACTCGATGGCGGGCACGCTGTGGCGGCAGAGAGTGGATTCGAATGAAGCGCTGCAATTGACGAACGGCGGCTCAGGTTACGACTACCAGCCGGACTGGTCCCCGGACGGCAAGAGCGTTGTGTACGTGTGCTACCAGAAGGACGCGATCGAGTTGTGGCTGCTGGATTTGGCGAGCGGAAAAACGCAGCAATTGACGAACGGCGGCGCGGTGAACGTGGAGCCTCGCTGGTCGCCCGATGGAAAGAAAATCGCCTGGGTGTCGACAGAGTACAACAAGCGATTCCACGTGTTCATTGCGGATTATTTGGACGGCGAGTTGAAGAATGTAGCGCGGCTGACGGGGGAAACCAGGAGCTCCCTGCCGCGGTATTACTACAGCCAGTACGACATGGAAATCAGTCCGGTGTGGACGCGCGACGGGCAAGAAATCCTGTTTGTGTCAAACCGCGGGCATATCTACGGAAGCGGCGGTTTCTGGCTGATGCCAGCCGAACCCGGAGCCGAGGCGCGCGAGATTCATTACGAGGAAACGAGCTGGAAGGCGCGGCCGGACTTTTCTCCCGATGGGTCGCGAATGGTGTACAGCTCCTACCTGGGGAGGCAGTGGCAAAACCTGTGGGTCATGCCGGCAAAGGGTGGCGACGCTTTCCCGATATCATACGGCGACTGGGACGAGACGAACGTGCGATGGTCGCCGGACGGCGCGCGTTTGGCATACATCTCGAACCAGACAGGCGACACGTCTTTGTGGTTGCAGGCAATTCCTGGAGCGGCAAAACAGGCCCTTACCATTAGCCGAAGAAAGTATCTTTCCTCTCCGGCGCTCGTGGCCGTAAGTATCCGAGAGAACGAGCACGGAGAATACGCCCGAGTTTCGGTTACGGACGAAAAAGGACGCTCCTACGCGCCCGACAATGCCTGGATTTATGCAGACGACGGATTTGACCGCGCGGAGCGGCCGCTCGAAAGGCACTACTTCTATCCGGTTTTCCGCGGCGGCTTCAACCTCGAGGTGCCGCCCGGGAAGATCACCATTGAGGTGGCGAAGGGATTGGAAATCAAGCCGGAGCGGAGAACGATTCAGGTGGCTGCGGGACAAGAGAAGGAAGTTGAAATCGACCTCGTGAGGAATGACTGGCAACGCGCAACCAAAGGCCACTGGGTCAGCGGTGACATGCACGTGCATTTGAATTATGCCGGAACCTACAAAGAGACTTCGCAGCAATTGCAGTTGCAAACTGAGAGTGAAGTCCTGTCGGTGGTGAACAACCTGATCGTAAACAAAGAGCAGCGTTTTCCGGACATTGCGTCGAGTGCCACGAATTCCGACATGATGCTCGGAAAAAACAGCACAATCCTGCGCGGACAGGAATTTCATACGAGCTACTGGGGCCATCGGGGAATCCTCGACCTCAAAGAGCATCTTTTGCTTCCAGGATATTCCGGCTATCCGGACACCGCGGCAGCAAGCCTGGTTCCGATCAATCTGGACGTTTACGACATGGCACACGCCCAGGAAGCGCTGGTCGGAGCAGTGCACCCGTTCGACAGTGTGCCCGATCCGTTTGCGCAGCCCGCGCAGCGGATAACCGATGAAATGCCGGTGGATGTGGCACTTGGCAAGCTCGATTACGTGGAGATTGTCGGATTCAGCGACCACAAGTCGACGGCAACCGTGTGGTACAAGCTGTTGAACCTTGGTTTCCGGCTTCCGGCAGGGGCCGGCACGGATGCGACCGCGAATTATGCCGCGCCCATTCGCGGCCAAGTCGGATTTGACCGCGTGTACGTCTGGCTACCGGTGTTGCCGCTGAATCTGAAGGAGTGGATGGAGGGAATCAGGAAGGGGCGTACATTTGCGACGAACGGGCCGCTGATTGAATTCAAATTGGGCGAGGAGATTGTTGGCGGCGAATTGCAGTTTGAAGGAGCGAAGGCGGCCGTTCCCTTCAGCGCGAAAATGCGGTCGGTAGTGCCGATCGATCACCTGGAAGTTGTGTGCAACGGAAAGGTGGCACAGAGCCTGAAGCTTGAGGGATTGCGCGACTGGGCCGATGCCACGGGAACCATCTCGATGAAAGAGAGCGGGTGGTGCCTATTGCGAGCCTGGAGCGAAAAACCGGAGTATCCCGTGATGGACAATTATCCCTATGCAACCACGAGTCCGGTGTACGTGACCATCGGCGGGAAGCGCGCTTATTCCCAGGAGGACGCGGATTACTTCAAGGCTTGGATCGACCGCACACTGGAAATAACGGATGCCTACCCCGACTGGAATTCCACAGAGGAGAAGCGGTCGGTGATCAACAAGCTGCGCGAGGCACGCGCCGTGTACCAAGGCCTGCGTTAACCTCGATTCTCCCCACTGCTCCG
Organism: Candidatus Acidiferrum sp.; assembly: GCA_035262325.1. Classification (GTDB taxonomy): domain Bacteria; phylum Acidobacteriota; class Terriglobia; order Acidiferrales; family UBA7541; genus Acidiferrum. The sequence goes on along the minus strand of DATFTB010000126.1, from coordinate 5,129 downwards.
TTTGCGGCCCAATCAACCCGAAAGCCCGCATCCTTGTCGAAGGCAGCACATTAAGGATAAAATTCACGAGTCAAGCCGATAAGTTGCTGTTCATGCGGTTCGTATGAAGAGCATGAGTGCGTTCTTCCCGTTCCAAGAGGGTTAATCGCTCCGCCCTCCATTCCGGATGAGCATGCAGACGGAAACGAAATCTGCCAGGGGCAGTGAAACACGGGCGTAGGAATGCGCACTCGAGGAGCGAGCCAGGCTTCGAGCACAGGGCATGAAGGGTTCCGACCGAAAAGGCTATCAATAAGGAAGGAGGGTACATGATCGTAGGTGTGCCCAAAGAGATTTATCCGGGCGAGCGCCGGGTAGCGCTCGTGCCGGCCGTAGTTCCAAATCTGACGAAGTCCGGGCTCGAAGTACATGTCGAGGCGGGCAGCGGCGTGCTGGCGGGCTATCCAGACTCCGACTACGTGGCCAAGGGAGCAAAGCTGATCCCGAGCCGCGCGGAAATATTTCAAAGGGCGGACATCGTCGCGCAATTCCTGTGTCACGGTGCGAACGACAGGAACGGACGGGAAGATCTGCCGCTGATGAGAAAAGGCCAGGTACTGGTGGGATTCCTAAGGCCTCTCGGCACGGTGAAGACGCTCCAGGAAATTGCGGAGCGCGGCGTCACGGCGTTTTCCGTGGAGATGATTCCGCGAACGACGCGCGCGCAGAGCATGGACGCGCTGTCGTCGATGGCGACGATTTGCGGATACAAGGCCGTGGTGCTCGCAGCCGACACCTTGCCTCGAATGTTTCCGATGCTGACGACGGCCGCGGGAACCATTGCGCCGGGGCGAGTGCTGATCATTGGAGCGGGCGTCGCGGGGTTGCAGGCAATCGCCACCGCGCGGCGGCTGGGCGCGGTGGCCTCGGCTTATGACATGCGTCCTGCCGCAAAGGAGCAGGTGCAAAGCCTTGGCGGACGCTTTGTGGAATTGCCGATTGAGGCGAAGGATGCACAAGACGCGCGCGGATACGGGAAAGCGCAGGATGAGAGCTTCTATGGGAAACAGAGAGAGTTGCTCGGGAACACTGTCGCCGAAAGCGATGTCGTAATCACCGCAGCGGTCATTCCGGGAAAGAAATCGCCGGTGCTGGTAACGAAGGAGATGGTGGAGCGGATGGCCCCGGGCTCCGTGATTGTGGATCTAGCGGCGGAGCGCGGCGGAAATTGCGAACTGACGAAGCCGGATGAAACCACGGTGGCCTGCGGCGTGACGATCATCGGGGAGTTCAACCTTGCGGCGACCGTGCCATACCACGCGAGCCAGCTGTACGCGCGGAACATCAGCGCGTTTTTGCAGCACCTGACGAAAGACGGCAAGCTGCAACTGAATCTTGAGGACGACATCATTCGCGAAACCATGGTGACGAACGAAGGAGAAGTGGTAAACGCCCGGGTACGCGAATTCTTCTCACTGCCGGCGCTGGAATCGACATCGGCGGGAAGGAGCTCCTGATGAAGCTGGATCTGCTTACGAGCTTGTACGTGTTCATGTTGGCCGCATTCATTGGATTCGAAGTGATCCGGAGGGTGTCGCCGCTGCTGCACACGCCGCTGATGTCGTTGACCAATGCCCTGGACGGCATCGCGGTTGTGGGCGCGATCATTCTGGCGGGCGAAGAGAAAAGTAAGCTGGCGATTGTGCTCGGAACCATCGCGATCGTGGCGGCAACGAGCAACATTGTGGGCGGCTTCCTTATCACAGACCGCATGCTGAAGATGTTCAAGGCCAGCGGCCCGAGGAAGCCGTAACGACATGATTCGGACTGAGCACCTCATCGAAATCGCGTATCTGATTGCAACGGGCCTTTTCGTCCTTTCACTGAAATGGCTAAGTTCGCCGGCGACGGCGCGCCGCGGGGTGTGGGCCGGTGAAGCGGGCATGCTGCTCGCGGTCGTCGGGACGCTGTTTCATCACGGAATTGTTTCCTACCGATGGATTGCGATCGCGCTGGTGCTCGGAACGGCCATCGGCGTGCCACTGGGGCGAGTGGCGATGACAGCAGTGCCGCAACGGACGGCCCTGAGCCACGCGTTTGGAGCGTTGTGTGTCACGCTGGTGGGCTCGTCGGAGTTCTATCTGCGCGCGCCGGATGTACCGCCATTCATGATGGGCGTGCTCTCACTGGAGGTTATTCTCGGGGCGCTGACGTTCACGGGCAGCTTGATGGCCGCGGGAAAATTGCAGGAAGTGCTGCCGCAGCGGCCGATTACGTACAAGGGCCAGAACCTAGTGAATCTGGGGATGCTGGCGGTTGCGATCGTCATTGCAGTGATCCTCGTGATGCATCCGGGGAAGACGTACTTGTTCCCGGCGATGATCATTATTCCGTTGATTTTTGGGGTGATGATGATTATTCCGATTGGCGGCGCGGACATGCCAACGGTGATTTCGCTGTTGAATTCCTACGCGGGACTCTCGGCAGCGGCCATGGGGTTCGTGCTAGAAAGCAAGCTGCTGATCATCGCCGGGGCGCTCGACGGCGCATCCGGTTTCATTCTCTCCGTGAACATGTCCAAGGCCATGAACCGTTCGTTCACCAATGTGCTGTTTGGCGCGTTCGGCCAGGAACAGGCAACCGCGGCGGCAGGCAAGGAAGCGCGGCCGGTGCGGAGCGCGTCGCCGGAAGAAGCGGCGGGGATTTTGGCGGCAGCGAGTAAAGTGGTAATCGTGCCGGGATACGGCATGGCCGTTGCGCAGGCACAACACAAGGTACGCGAACTCTACGACGCGCTGACGAAGCGGGGCGTCGAGGTGAAGTTCGGCATACACCCGGTGGCCGGACGCATGCCGGGACATATGAATGTGCTGCTCGCCGAGGCCGATATTCCGTATGACAAGCTGCTCGAGATGGAAGATATCAACGGGGATTTTCCGCAAACGGACGTGGCGCTGATTATCGGGGCGAATGACGTGACGAACCCGGCCGCCCGCGAAGACAAGAGCAGCCCGATTTATGGCATGCCCATTCTGGATGTGGACAAGGCGCGCACCGTGATGGTCATCAAGCGCGGGATGGGCGCCGGATTTGCTGGAATTGAAAACCCGCTGTATTACATGGACAAAACGTTGATGCTCTTTGGGGACGCGAAGAATTTCGTGGGGTCGATTGTGCGGGAATTGACGGGGGGGCACGGTTAACCTCCTCCCCCGCCTGAAGGCTGGGGATTCCTACGGGCTCGCCTGCCAAGCAGGGATCGCAGGACCTACTTTGCGCTACGCCTAGGCAGGCCTGCTGCGCGCGAGGCGGACCGTCTCAACCAGAGACTTGGCCATTTCCACGATCTTTTGCGACTCATTCCTCCGCAGGGCGGCAAGGTCGACCAGGTCCGCGCCGACGCCGAGCGCGAAGGAGCCAGCAGCCAAGTATTCAGCGGCGTTCGAGAGGTTTACGCCCCCCGTTGGGATGAATGGCGTTTCGGGGAACGGGGCGCGCAGGGCCTTGATGTGCTTGGCGCCTCCGGCGCTCCCGCAGGGAAAGATCTTGATGACCCGAGCGCCGGCTTCAAGTGCCGCCATCACTTCCGTAGGGGTCAAGGCACCCGGGATAGCCAGCGTGCCGTGTTGGGCAGCAACTTGAAGTACGGCACTCGAGAGGCCGGGACTGACGAGGAACTGCGCTCCGGCCTCCAAGCAGACCTCCGCCTGCCGTGCCGTGGTTACCGTACCAGCTCCCGTGAGGACTTGGTCGCCATAGTGCTGCACAAGCTCGCGGATCATCGCCGGCGCGTTCGGCACCGTCATGGTAACTTCAATAATTGGAATGCCGCCACGACAGATCGCGTTGATGGCCTGGCGGGCTTCGTCGAGGTTCGCCGCGCGGACCACCGGAACGATGCCAATCTCCCTGATTCGTCTGATTGTGTCTTCGAGAGCCATGAGCCCGCTCCTGGAGTTACGGTTACGGAAATTGCCAGTGATTCATTCTTGGGGAAGCCGCCGGATTTGTCACGGTCACACTCGAGCGGAAGCTGTGAGGCTCCTATTGGGATTGACGAAGAACCATGCCAGCGCGCCAAGCGCACTCAAGAGGGCGGCGGCCAGAAACGAGGCGTTCCAGCCAAGTCTGGCGGCGATGACGGGGGTGAGCGAAGCGGTTACGGCGCCGCCCAGTTGCGCACCCATGTTCATGAAGCCGGATGCGGACCCTGCACGGCTGCCGGCAATATCAGCAGTGACCGACCAGTAGGAGCTTTGCGAGAGGTATAGGGCGCCGGCGCCAGCGGAAAGAACCATGCCCGCAAGCCGCACGCTTGCCGCGTGCGAACCAAAAATCAAAAGGACGGCCGCGAGAAATAGAGCAAACGCGGCGATGCCGCAGCGGCCGGCACGCTTGCCGTGGGTTTTCGTGATACGGTCGTTGATTACGCCGCCTAAGAGGCTCGCAGCCACCATGGCGAGCGGCGGAAACGTGCTGTAGAACGCGCTCGATTTCAGATCGAGGCCACGTTCTTTGGCAAGATAGATGTAAAACCAACTGAAATAGATCCACGCCACATAGCCGAAGCAGAAATAGCTGAGCGTGACGGCCCAGACATCCACGCTCTGAAGGATCGTGGACCACGACACATTGCGCGTCGTGGCAGACGGGTCGGTGGGCGATTGTGCTGTGCGGCCGGATTGAATGTGGGCCAATTCGCGGAGCGAAACGCGCGGATGTTGTTCGGGAGTGTCGCGAGCAGCCAGATACCAAATCGCTCCAACCAGTAGGCCGATGAGCGCGCTCAGCCAGAAAGACCAACGCCATCCGTAGTGCACCATGATGGTGGTGACGAAGGCAGGGGCGGATCCTGCGCCCGCGCCCACGCCCGCGAAAATCCAGCCGTTGGCCAAGCCTCTTTCCTCGGTCGGAATCCAGCGCGAGACGAACTGATTGGAAGCCGGAAAAATGATGGCTTCGCCTGCACCAAGCAAAAAGCGCACGAGAATGAACAGGAGGATGGCGCCGGTCATCGCCGGCGAGACCGCGGCCGTAAGCGCGGTGAAAATGCCCCACCAAAGGACGCCGACGGTGAGCACAAGCCGCGGGCCGAGCCGGTCGGCAAGCCATCCGCCGGGAGTCTGAAAGAGCGCATATCCCAGCAGGAA
>DATFTB010000125.1:0-8137 GCA_035262325.1 Candidatus Acidiferrum sp. | reverse complement strand
AATGGTTAATGGATGCGCGCTTCTTGAGGATAGGATGCCTTTCGGGGCGACGGCGATTGCGCGCCGCTGAATCCTGGTGAAGACGGCGAGAAGGCGGCACGTTCTCATGCGTGCTGTCAGCGCAAGCCAAGTGGAACCCGCGGTTCCGGCTCCCATAATTCTCTCTTATTTTCTTATACATTTCTATTAATTTGACTAATTGTGGGCCTTTTCGGCACTCTAGACTTCTTGACGGCAGCCGTTCCTCGAAGCCGCTACGAGTGTAACCGGTTTGCGGCTCGGCAAGCCTTCTCCCCTTCCTGCTGTTTTAGGATGGGTGCCCGGCTCGCGGTCGCTTTGCCGTTCGCCGGCTTTTCCGGGAGGCCGTTGTGACAGGGGATTCACTCAAGCCACGAAGTGCCACGCTTACCGACGGCGCTCATCGCGCCCCGGCTCGTGCGATGTTGCGCGCCGCGGGTCTCAAGGACGAAGACTTTTCGCAGCCCCTGATCGGCGTCGCGAACACCTGGATCGAGATTGGTCCTTGTAACTACCACCTCCGCGAGCTCGCGCTTCATGTTCGTGACGGAATCCGCAAGGCTGGCGGAACTCCGCTCGAATTCAACACCATCTCTATTTCCGACGGCATCACGATGGGCACCGAGGGCATGCGCGCTTCGCTGATCAGCCGCGAGGTTATTGCCGATTCGATCGAACTTGTAGCGCGCGGCAATCTTCTCGACGGGCTGGTCGTGCTGGTGGGCTGCGACAAGACGATTCCCGGGGGCGCGATGGCGCTGGCCCGGCTAAATATTCCCGGGCTCATGCTGTATGGCGGTTCCATCGCGCCTGGGCAATATGAGGGGCATTCGGTTACGATTCAGGACGTCTTTGAAGCCGTTGGCGCACATGCTCGCGGCAAGATAACCGACCAGCAACTGAGAGATCTGGAATGCGCGGCTTGTCCCGGTGCCGGCGCTTGCGGCGGCCAGTTCACCGCCAACACCATGGCGTTAGTGTGCGAGTTTTTGGGCCTCGCGCCAATGGGTATCTCAAGCATTCCAGCCACGAACGAGCGCAAGGCCCGTGCCGGAGAGTTGGCCGGCGAGCTGACGCTCGGTCTTTTGCGCAAAAACCTGACGCCTTCCAAGATCATTACGAAATCCGCCATCGAAAACGCCATCGCAGGTGTAGCCGCAACGGGCGGCTCGACGAACGCGGTGCTGCACCTGCTGGCTATCGCCGGCGAAGCAGGCATTGCCCTCTCCATCGACGATTTTGACCGTATCAGCACGAAAACACCGATTCTCGCCGATCTCAAACCAGGAGGACGCTTTGTCGCGACCGATCTTTATGCAGCAGGCGGTACTCCGCTCATCGCCCGGCGGATGCTCGAAGCCGGTCTGCTCGACGGCGCTTGCATCACCGTCACCGGACGAAGCCTCGCCGAAGAAGCCGCAGGCGCGAGGGAAACATCCGGCCAGGAAGTCGTCCGCACCAAAAACAACCCGCTCAAACCAACGGGTGGACTGGTCATCCTAAAGGGCAATCTCGCTCCGGAAGGCTGCGTCGTGAAGGTGGCGGGGTACGACACGCAGAGTTTTCGCGGTCCCGCGCGCGTTTTCGACAACGAAGAAGCGGCCTTTGCCGCCGTGGAGGCCGGGAAGATCAACGCCGGTGACGTCGTCGTGATTCGCTACGAAGGCCCGCGCGGCGGGCCGGGCATGCGCGAAATGCTCGCCGTTACGGCCGCACTGGTCGGCGCAGGGCTGAGCGATTCCGTGGCCCTGCTCACGGACGGAAGATTTTCCGGGGCCACCCACGGCCTTATGGCGGGCCACGTGGCCCCGGAAGCAGCGATGGGTGGTCCGATCGCTGCCGTGCGCGATGGCGACACGGTCGTTTTCGACTTGCCGAAGCGGTCGCTCAGCGTCGAGCTGGCCGACACCGAATTGCGGAAGCGGCTCGCGTCCTGGAAGGCGCCCGCGCCTCGATACACGCATGGGGTGATGGCCAAATACGCCCTGCTGGTGTCATCGTCCTCGCTTGGCGCTGTCACTTCGGTGCCCCTTTCTACCGGCGCTGCGCCGGTTTCGTCCGGGAGAACCCTATGAAGCTCACTGGTGCGGAAATCCTCTGCGAGACGCTGACTCGACTCGGCGTTCAGCACATCTTTGGCTACCCTGGCGGGGCGATTCTTCCGGTCTACGACGCGCTCGGAAAGTCCAAGTTGCACCACATTCTTGTTCGTCACGAACAGGGTGCCACACACATGGCCGATGGGTACGCACGAGCCAGCGGAGGCGTCGGCGTAGCGATGGCGACCTCCGGACCGGGGGCAACGAACATGGTTACCGGGATCGCCACCGCCATGCTCGATTCTTCGCCCTTGGTCTGCATCACCGGGCAGGTCAGCAGCAAGCTTCTGGGTTCCGACGCATTCCAGGAAGTCGACATCACCGGCATTACGATGCCGATCACGAAGTACAACGTGGTCGTGTCCAGAGCGGAGGACATCGCGCGCACCGTGCGCGAGGCGTTCATCATCGCGAACTCGGGCCGGCCAGGACCCGTGCTGGTCGACATCACGAAGGATGCGCAGCAGGCTTCCGCCGAATTCGATTGGGACGCCTGCGGCCCTCAACTGCCGCCAAAACGTGTCCGCAACAACCATGATCAGGTGGAATTCGATCGCGCCGTGGAACTTTTGAACGCTGCAAAGCGCCCCGTCATCCTCGCCGGACGCGGGGTCATGCTTTCGCGCGCCATGCGGACCTTTGAGCAGTTTGTGCGCACGAGCAACATACCCGTCGCGATGACGCTTCTCGGGATCGGCTGCTTCCCCGCGACCGATCCGATGAATCTCGGCATGATGGGCATGCACGGCGAGGCCTGGGTCAATACCGCCATTCAGGAGGCCGATTTGCTGATCGCGGTCGGCATGCGCTTCGACGATCGGGTTACCGGCGATCTGCGCACCTACGCGCGCAGCGCACGCAAGATCCATATCGAAGTCGACCGCGCGGAGATCAACAAGAACGTAGTTGTGGATGCGGCCATCGTGGGCGACGCCGGCGAAACCCTGGCCCTTTTGCTTCCGCACATCCAAACCCACGACCACAGCGCGTGGCTCGCCCACATCAAGGAACTCAAGGGGGACTCCGCTGTTCGCGACATCCAGTCGCTTCCCGACAGTGGACATCTTTACGCCGCGCATGTCATCAACGATCTGTGGAAGGTAACAAACGGGGGCGCCATCGTCGTGACCGACGTGGGCCAGCACCAGATGTGGGAAGCGCAGTACTATCATCACAACGAGCCGCACACCCTGGTGACTTCCGGAGGGCTCGGCACAATGGGCTTTGCCCTGCCCGCGGCCATTGGCACGAAGTTCGCGAGGCCCGATCGCGAGGTGTGGGCGGTGGTCGGTGATGGCGGCTTCCAGATGACGATGAGCGAGCTCGCAACCATCGTGCAAGAGAAGCTGAACATCAAAATCGCCATCATCAACAACGGCTACCTCGGCATGGTGCGCCAATGGCAGGAATTTTTCTACGACAAGCGGTATGTGGCGACGCCGCTCATTGCTCCCGATTTCGTTGCGCTTGCCAATGCCTTCGGGATTCGCGGTGAACGCGTGACCAGCCGCAAGGAAGTGGTGCCGACAATCAAGGCCGCGCGCAGCTCGGATCAGGCCGTGCTGATCGATTTCCGCGTGGAGCAGGAGGATTCGGTCTATCCAATGGTCCCCGCGGGCGCACCCCTCCACGAAATGATCCGGCGCCCGAACAATCCACTCGTGGAGACCGCCTCTGAGCCATAATTAGCTCACCAGGAACCGAGGAGCTTATGCAGACCATTGTCGCCTATGTTGAGAACAAACCGGGTGTGTTGAATCGCGTGGCATCGTTGACCAGGCGGCTGGCGATCAACATCGATTCGCTGACCGTAGGCCCGACCGAAAACGAAGAGATTGCGCGCATGACCATCTGCGCTCATACCGATGAGAAAGGAGCGCAGCGGCTGGAGGCTAGCCTTGAAAAGCTGGTCGACGTTTTGCTCGCTGAAAACATCTCTGGCCGTTCGATGCTCGAGCGCGACCTAGCGCTCATCAAGGTTGCTGCCGACCAGCAGAACAGACCTCACTTGATGGAATTGATCAAGGTGTTTCGCGGGCGCGTCGTCGATGTGGCTCCCGAATCGCTTATCGTCGAGGTATCGGGCACGGTGGATAAAATCGACGGGTTGCTGGAGGTGCTGCGGCCGTTCGGCGTGCTCGAAATGGCGCGGACGGGGCGCATCGCCATGACGCGCGGCAACGATTTGCTGAGGCCTCCGGAGGCGCGTTCAGGCGGGAAAGCCGAGACGGCTCCAGCTTCGAGCTAGGCAGTCACTCTCCGAGGCGCCGGGCTTCAAACCGGCTAGCGGCCGACAAATAGGAAAGGAACAAGGAAGGCAATGGCAAATCTCTACTACGACAAGGACGCAGACCTCTCTCTTGTACAAGGCAAAAAGGTCGCGATTATCGGATATGGATCGCAGGGTCACGCTCACGCTTTGAATCTGCGTGATTCCGGCGTCTCGGTGATCGTGGGCCTCCCCGAGGGAAGCGCTTCGCGCGCCAGGGCCGAGAAGGACGGGGTCACGGTCAAGACGCCCGCCGAAGCGGCTGGCTGGGCCGATGTGATCATGGTTTTAGCACCGGATACGCGGCAGCCAAAGCTTTACAAGGAAGCCATCGAGCCGCACCTTACAGCCGGGAAGACGCTGATGTTCGCGCACGGCTTCAACATCAGGTTCGGCGCGATCACACCACCGAAGACCGTGGACGTCAGCATGATCGCCCCGAAGGCTCCTGGCCACCGCGTGCGCGAGGTTTTTGTTGAAGGAGGGGGCACGCCCGCCCTGTTGGCCATCCATCAGGACGCGTCGGGCAAGGCGAAGGCGTTTGCACTCTCCTACGCCAAGGGAATCGGCACCACCCGCGCCGGGGTTCTCGAGACTACCTTCACCGAGGAAACCGAGACGGACCTGTTCGGTGAGCAAGCGGTGCTTTGCGGCGGCGTGAGCGAACTCATCAAGGCGGGCTTTGAAACGCTAGTCAACGCGGGTTATCAGCCTGAAGTAGCGTACTTCGAATGCCTCCATGAGTTGAAGCTTATCGTCGACCTGATTTACCGCGGCGGTTTGAGCTATATGCGCTATTCGGTGAGCGATACGGCCGAGCACGGCGACTACCATGCGGGCCCGCGCATCGTCACGCAGCAAACACGCGAGGAGATGGAGAAACTGCTCGCCGAAATTCGCGACGGCAGCTTCGCAAAAGCCTGGATCGCGGAAAACGAGAAAGGCTGCCCGAATTTCCTCGCCAAGCGCAGGGTGGAGCAGCAGCACACGATCGAGCAACTCGGCCCGAAGCTGCGTGCAATGATGCCGTTCCTGAATCCCGTGGTTGCACCGGGAGTGGCCGAAGCGGCCGCGACCGCCAAAAAGTAGAGTGTGTGTCGACAACGAGGGACTCTAGTTCCGGGTCCTTATACTGAAGGCGTTAACCCTTGCCTCGCGCAAGCGCAACGATATATCGTGCCCCTGCCACGTCTGTGGGTTTCCTATGTCCGGCGGGTTAATTTGCCCGCTCCGAAGACTGCAAAGTTAAGGGTGTCTCGAATGCAAAACCGCCCTTCCGTGCACCTCGCCGAACGACTCGATCAACTCAGCATCAAGCGCCAGGAGATCATACGGCCGCTCCTCGAACATCCGCGTGACTATGTGCTGCTGAGCGTGCGCGCCCTCGCAAAGAAGCTCGGCACTGATCCGGCCACCATCATCCGCATTGTCCACGGAGTGGGCTTCGCCAACTACAAGCAGTTTCAGCGTCACGTGCACGAGCTCTCGCTGGCCTACGCCACTTCGCTCGATACGATGCCTCAAAGTGAAAGCTCGGGCGGTCCTGACGCGCAGGCGCGGGACTCGGTCTTCCGCGATCTGAAGAATCTGCAAGGTCTGAAGAACGCCCTTGATCCCGCGCGCCTGAGCACACTCGCAAAAAAAATCTATGCGGCGCGGCGCGTCGTGATTCTGGGGGGCGACCTGGCCTCCGTGCTGGTGGAGTATCTGGGCTACCAACTCAACCTCTTGGGGCTGCCAATCTCGCTAGCCACGTCGGCCGGCGCCGCAACACACATCGTCCGTTCACTCACCCGGCAGGATGTGGTCGTTTCCATCACGTTTCGACGCGGATTACGATACACCGTTGAGGAGACGCAGCAGGCCCGGCTTCACGGCGCCTACTGCGTTGGGATCACGGATACGTATGTGTCTCCGCTCGCAAGCATATGCCACGAGGTGTTCATCGCTTCGGTTGAATCGGTGTTCTTCGGCGCATCCTATGCCGCTCCGATTGCTTTGGCCAATGCGATTCTGACCGCTGTCGGTGAATTCCGGCGCTCGCGAACTATGGCGATCGTGCGGGAACTCGCAGAAGAGCAGCGGAAGGGATCTCGCTGGTACAGCAACTGAAGCTAGAAGCTGGTGGTCATGGTCAGTCGTGGCAGCTGATTCGGGGTTGGGTACGTGCAGGCCGGCTCTAAGGCAGCGCTGATGCCGCGATCACTGCGAAATTTGTTGTTCCTGGCTGCTTGCCTTCTGGCGTTGACATCCGGGACATCCCCGCGTGCTCAGACGGCGGACTCCGCGGTTTCTTTAACGCCGGGTCCCAAGCCCCCCGACGTCCCGGTTGAATGGAAGCAGCTAGTTGGCATCTACCGCTTCGACCAGGGCAAAGCCACCGTAATCATCCTCGAGCGTGACCAGCGGCTTTTCTTCCGGGACTCGAAGGGTGCCAGCCATCAAATTCAGGAGCAGAAACAGACCCTGTGGTTCGATGGAGGGGATGGGCGGACTTACGCGTTTACCGAAGACCGCGACGCCGCGAGCGTAACCGCTCTTCACCACCTGCTCGAATCCTACACGCGCGTCGACCCCGGGCCCGACCCGGCACACTTCTACCGCGTCCGGCCCGTGAAGCCGATTGACCAACTCAGGGCCATAGCGCTCGCGGAGAGGCCGCCCGAAGAAACCGGCCCGTTTCGAAAACCGGAGCTGGCCGAACTGGTCACCCTCGATTCGGGCTTCCACCTCGATATTCGCTACGCGCGGGCCGACAATTTCCTCGGCGCCCCCGTGTATTCAGAGGCGCGGGCACTCCTGCAGCGCCCCGCCGCGGAGGCGCTCGTGCGCGTGCTCCACAAACTCGAGCCTCTCGGATACGGCCTGTTGGTCCATGACGCGTATCGTCCGTGGTACGTGACGAAGATTTTCTGGGATGCGACCCCAGCGGAAGGAAAGATTTTCGTTGCGGACCCGAAGAAGGGTTCGCGCCATAATCGCGGCTGCGCCGTGGATCTGACACTATACGACCTGGCTTCGGGCAGATCGGTCGAAATGCCCGGACTCTGGGACGAAATGTCTCCGCGCTCATTCCCGAACTTTCCGGGCGGAACCTCTCTCGAGCGGTGGAACCGGGATCTTTTGAGGAGAGCAATGGAGTCCGAGGGATTTACGGTAAATGAAGATGAGTGGTGGCACTTCGATTTCAAGGATTGGAAACTGTACGCCATCCTCGATACGCCGTTTGAAGAGCTGAACAGTGCGGGTCCTAAGCGCTAGAAGGCGATACGAAGCGGACCGACAATCGGGTTGCGGTTCTTCAGGAGAGCGCAAGAGCCCCGCAACACAGGGGACACACGGGAACCCGGCCTTAGCGCTCCAACCAAACCAGGGGGTCCATCCCCGGCCGCACTTTACAATCTGAGGAAGTCAGCTAGTGCGGGGTGCTGCCTGCGAAAGGATGGTTTGTGTCGGCCGACGGACCTGGGGTTAGCGGACCTGAACCCGCCCCAACGGGACGTGAAGTACTCGGTTTTCTGGGTGCCAGAAAGAAAGTGTCGCAACTGGCACACCAATACGGCCGGAGTCCAAAAATACCGCACACGGCTCGCACGGACAGACTTTCCCGTTTCATTCGATAGATGTCGGAGCTATTGCAGGCCGGGCAGAGGCGATGCCTGGCAATTTTGCGAAACCTCATGGTGTGGAACTTACCTCGCTTTCCTCCGCCTGGGCTTCGGGACTAGTAAGATACCACGCCTCGGAGCGG
>DATFTB010000124.1:0-3971 GCA_035262325.1 Candidatus Acidiferrum sp. | reverse complement strand
CTCGACCGTGCCGGTTTCGCCGCCAATCATCTGGCAATAGCCGCGCTCGAGGCCCCACACGCCCCCGCTGGTGCCGACGTCCACGTAGTGAATGTTTTTCGAAGACAGTTCCTTCGCCCGGCGAATATCGTCGATGTAATACGAATTGCCACCGTCGATCAGGATGTCGTCCTTGACAAGTCTCGGCAGGAGTGCCTTCTGCAGGCGGCGGACCATGTTCGCACCCATCCTGCCGAGACCGATCATGCCAAGTTGCATCGTATGCATTCCTTTGCGAGAGTGTCGGTTTTTGCGCGTTCAGCGCCGAGAGAAACCCGTCCCCGTCCGCGGAGAATCGTCCGCCTGACCTACAGCTTGTAACGACTTAGTGACGGCCCGCAGACTTCCCCGTGGCTTCGAGCAACGTCATGAAAGCGTCGGCGAAAAGCCTCACGCCATCGACCAGGAGTTTGTCGGTCACTTCCTTCATGGAAATGCCCACCTTTGCGAGGTCTTCCATGTGTTTGGCCGCACCGGCTACGTCCTCGGTCAAGCTTTCGCGCAGTTTGCCGTGCTCCCGGAAAGCGTCGAAAGTCGCCGGTGGGATCGTGTCTACGGTATCCGCGCCGATCAGTTCCTCGACGTACAGAACGTCGCGATACTTCGCATTCTTCGTACTGGTGCTGGCCCAGAGCAAGCGCTGCGTCTGGCCTCCCTTGGCGGCAAGCGCCTTCCAGCGCGCACCGCCGAACAGTTCGTGGTATTTCCTGTACGTAAGCTTGGCGTTGGCGATCGCGATTTTGCCGTACAGGCTCTGCGCCAGTTCCTTCGTTGGCTCTGCCGCCCTCTTTACGATTTCGTCCAGCTTCGAATCAACGAGCGTATCGATACGGCTCACAAAAAAGCTCGCAACACTGGCCGAGTGGCTAATGTCCAGGCCCTTCAGGGCGCGCGCTTCCAGCGCCGCGAGGAATGCCTCAGCGACTTGTTCGTACGCCGACTGCGCGAACAAAAGAGTGATATTGATGTTGAGTCCGTCTTCCAACAATTGCCGGATCGCCGGCAGACCCTCCGGTGTACCGGGCACCTTGATCATCAGATTTTCTCGGCCGACGGTTTTCCACAGCCGGCGCGCTTCTTCGAGGGTGCCTTTGGTGTCATTGGCCAGATAGGGCGATACTTCGAGGCTGACGTAGCCGTCCCGGCGGTGTGTCTGCTGGTAGACCGGCTTGAAAATGTCGCAGGCGTCCTGCACGTCGCGAATCGCGATTTTCTCGTACAAGCCCTTGGCATCGAGCGTTTTCGCCTCGGCCGACGTCAAAATATCCGAGTACAGCGTGCTGCCGACAATCGACTTCTCAAAAATCGCGGGGTTCGACGTCATGCCGCGCAGCCCGTCGTCGTTGATCATCTGCTTCAGGCCGCCGCCTGTCAGCAGGTCGCGGCGAATGTAGTCCATCCAGGGCGATTGGCCATATTCGAGCAGGCCCTTCAGTGGATTCACGCCTGCGGTCTTTGGAATTGTTACTGAGGTCGTCATAAAACTTCTCCTTTACCTTCAAGGGCTCCTAATCGTTAGATTGTACCCCTCCGGGCCGAGTTACAGTTCGAGATTTCAGCTTTTTAACATCCTTCGCTTGGGGGCGTGCACCTTCGCTAACGGCGCACGTGCCTCTCTTCCTCCGTGAATCCGGCGAGCGGAAACGCCCGCACAACCTTAACCTGCGAGCCCATCACCAGGACGTTCATATTGTCGTGCGCCACGCCTGAGTCCGATAGCTTATTGGCCGCAACACGTGCCCGCTCCTGCTCCCGCAGATGAGCACTCCGTTTACCTGCCCAAAGCTTGTTTGGCCGCGCGAACCACGGCATCCGCCTCGAACCCGAATTTCTTCAGCACATCCTTCAACGGAGCTGAGGCTCCGAAAGAGTGCATCCCGATGCTCTTGCCCTTCGGCCCGACATAGCGATCCCAGCCGAGCGTCGCCGCCATCTCGACCGAGACCCGCGCCGTCACGCCCGCCGGAAGCACTCCTTCCTTGTAGGCAGCAGCCTGGGCCTCGAACAGCTCCCAACAGGGCATGCTTACAACTCGCGCGCGGATCCCTTCTGCCGACAGTTTTTCATAGGCTGCGGCCGCAAGGTGGAGTTCGCTGCCGGTAGCCATGAGAATCACCTCGGGCTTGCCACCCGCCGCGTCCGCAAGAACATAGGCACCCTTCGCCACGCCCGATGCCGCCGCATATTTCGTGCGATCCAGTGTTGGCATCCCTTGCCGGCTCAGTACCAGTGTCGAGGGTCCGTGCGCGTGCTGCAGCATGGCTTTGTAAGCTTCGGTGACTTCGTTGGCGTCTCCCGGGCGGAACACCAGCATATTCGGCATGGCCCGGAACGCGGCAAGCTGCTCCACCGGCTGGTGAGTGGGGCCATCTTCGCCGAGCCCGATGGAATCGTGCGTGAAGATGAACATCACCGGAATTTCCATCAGCGCCGCCAGGCGCATGCTCGGCCGCATGTAATCGCTGAAATTGAAAAACGTCGCCGCAAAGCCGCGCAACCCGCTGAGGGTCAATCCGTTTGCCGCCGCACCCATGCCGTGTTCGCGCACCCCGAAATGCACGTTGCGGCCGGCAAACTCGTCGGGGAAAAATTCCCCGGCGCCTTCGAATGTAAGGTTGGTCTTGTTGGATTTTGCCAGATCCGCCGAGCCGCCCATCAACCACGGGATGTTCTGTGCCAGCGCGTTTAACACCTTTCCGGAGCTCTCGCGCGTCGCCATCCCTTTCGCGTCCGCTGCGAAAGTGGGCAGGTTCTTGTCCCAGCCATCCGGCAACTGACGGCGCTTCATTCGACACAGGCGATTGGCCAAGTCTGGAAACTTTTTCGAATAGTCATCAAAGAGCGCCTGCCACTTCGCACGCGACTGGGCGCCTCGTGTGCCAACACCCTCCTCAAAGCGCGCGTATACGCCGTCGGGCACGAGGAACTTGGGCTCCTCGGGCCAGCCGTAAAACTTCTTTACCAGTTTGACTTCCGCCTCCCCAAGGGGCTCACCGTGTGCTTCGTAGGAATCCTGCTTGTGCGGCGATCCATAACCGATGTGGCTGTCCACCACAATCAGTGTCGGCTGATCGTTGTGTTTCAGGAAATACTCGTAACCCCGAGAGAGCTGTAGAAGATCATTTGCGTCCGCGACCCGCGTTACATTCCAGCCGTAGCCGACAAAGCGGGTCATCACGTCTTCGCTGAACGACCAGCTTGCGGGGCCGTCCAGCGTGACCCGATTGTGATCGTAAATCCAGCAGAGATTCCCTAGTTTCAAGTGGCCCGCGAGCGACGCCGCTTCTCCGGCAACGCCTTCCATGATGTCGCCGTCCCCACAAACCACAAACACGCGGAAGTTGAACAGTTCGAACCCGGGCCGGTTGAAGTTGGCGGCAAGCCACTGGCCAGCTATAGCCATACCCACGCTATTGCCGCAACCCTGCCCAAGCGGCCCGGTCGTTGTCTCAACGCCCGTCGTCAGATGCGACTCGGGATGCCCAGGCGTTCGGCTGTCAATCTGCCTGAACCTTTTGATTTCATCGAGGGGAACGGAAAGTTCCTTTTGCACTTCTCCCTTTGCGTTGACAGCGCGAACGCCGGCAAGATGCAGGGTGGAATACAGCAGCATGGACGCATGACCCGCCGACAGAACGAAGCGGTCGCGATTCGGCCATAGCGGATCGGCCGGATCATATTCGAGGAAATATTGCCAAAGCGAATAAACTACTGGCGCCAAACCCATGGGAGCCCCGGGGTGGCCCGAATTCGCGTGCTGCACGGCGTCGATCGAGAGCGTGCGGATGGTATTGATACAAAGCTGGTCGATGTTTGGCTGGCTCACGGTAACTCCGGAGCGGGCGTTGGGGCACCCGCAAACTAGAAGCCAGGGATTAGATGCTGGCCCTCGAAGAAGGATGCCGGGGCATTGTACTGCAAAAGGGAGTGAC
>DATFTB010000123.1:0-3540 GCA_035262325.1 Candidatus Acidiferrum sp. | reverse complement strand
CCGCGGCCCTTCGCGCTGATAATGCCCATCGTCACGGTCTGTCCGACGCCAAAGGGATCGCCGATGGCCAGCGCCGTATCGCCGACTTCCACTTTGGAGGAATCCCCGAGAGTTATCGGCTTCAGATTGGACCCGTCGATTTTCAGCACCGCGACGTCGGTCTTCGGGTCCGTGCCGACTACCTTGGCCCCGAATTCACGCTTGTCCGAGAGCGTGACGCGAACATCCGTCGCGCCGTCCACTACGTGGTTGTTCGTCAAAATGTAACCTTCCGGGCTCACAATCACGCCGGAGCCGAGACTCTTTTCCCGGCGATCCTTCGGAACATCGTTGAACGGTCCGCCTTCATCGCCAAAGAATTGCCGAAAAAGCGGATCCATCTGGCCGCCCGCTTCCGGGCTGGCCTTCACAACCTTCGAACTCGAAATATTCACGACCGATGGCAAAACGTTCTTTACCACGGGCGCGTAGCTGTTTTTGCTGGGACCCTCGTTCGCCTCCGCTACTTTCACGGTCGCAGGCGGATTTGATGCCGCCTTCTGCGTGGTATGCGCGATACCTATACCGGCCGCGCCCAATAGCACGCCCAAAACCACCGCGGCGGGTTTCGAAAAAATAAAAGACCTTCGTTCCGTCATGTATCCTTCCCTTCATCGAAAGTGTGCATCCCGCAGGAGCATTTTCCCGAGGATGCCTGATCACATCTACTCTGACGCCTCGGAAAAGGCCGGTGATTCTCCCGTCCAGTAGGGAGAAACCGCTCCGGTGATTGGGGATCGCTATATTACGGAAAAAAGGCGGGTTAGTCAGGCTTGATGCGGGAACGCTCGCGCCGGCTCACGAAATGATGCCCTTTCGAACCGCGTACAGGATTAACTCCGGCAGTCCGCGGACATTCAGCTTTTCCATGAGGTTCGCACGGTGGCTCTCGACCGTGTACACGCTCAGGTTCAGTAGGTTCGCAATATCCTTGTTCGACTTGCCTTCTGCGATAAGTTGCAGGACTTCGCGTTCTCTCGGCGTCAACAGGTCGTAAGCATCTTCCGTTCCTGAGCGCCTGAGCTTCCGCACGTAATCATCGAGGAGCACCTTGCTAACTGCCGGACTAAAGAAGGACTTGCCGCCTGCAACCGCGTGTACCGCCTTGATCAGGTCGGCTTCGGCGGAATCCTTTAATAGGTAGCCACGCGCCCCAGCCTTCAAGGCGCGAAGGACATAACTCTCATCGGAGTGCATGCTCAGCATTACGACGGCAATTTCAGGGCGATCCCCGGTCATTTGCTGCGCCGCCTCGATCCCATTCAAATTCGCCATACCGATATCCATAACCACAACATCCGGCCGCAGCGATTTCGCAAGCGCCACCGCTTCACGGCCGTCGCTTGCCTCTCCCACGACGCTCAAGTCCGCCTCCCGCTCCAACATCAGGCGGATGCCGCTCCGCATCAGTTGGTGATCGTCGGCCAGAAGTACGCGAATCTTCCTCATCGCTCAGCCGAGCCCTTTGTCGTCGATTGGCAGTTCCGCGTGCACTGCGGTGCCCTTGCCCGGCGTCGAGCGAATTGCCAACTCTCCGCCCAGTTGGCGCACGCGCTCCTCCATTCCAAGAATCCCCATGCCACGCGTTCTTTCTGGCTGGAATCCCTTGCCATCGTCGATGATTTCTACGACCACGCTGTTTCGTTCGCGTTTCAAAAGCACCGTCGCGTTCTTCGCGTGAGCATGCGTGGCCGCGTTCTGCAGGGCCTCCTGCACCAGCCGGTAGATGCCGACCTTCACTTCATCCGGCAAGTCGCCTTTGAGTTCTTCGGCATGGACTTCGACCTCCATCTCGCCGCGCCGCGATGTTTCGCGCGCTTGCCATTCGAGCGCCGGCACCAGCCCAAGATCGTCGAGCATCGGAGGTCTTAGTAACAGCGCGATGTCGCGGATGGACTTCACCGCCGTTTCCGCCGCCTTCTTGATGCGCCCGATTTGTTCTTGTGTGATTCGGTCTTCGGCCGGCAACAAGTTCGACAAATGACCGATGTCCACCAACAACGCGCCGAGGGTCTGGCCAACTTCGTCGTGCAACTCGCGGGAAATCGATCGCCTCTCGGCTTCCTGAGCATCGACCAAGCGGCGGGAGAGCCGCTCGAGCTCCTGGCGGCTCTTCGCGAGCGCCAGATACCGCCCGCGGCCGTGCTGTTCGAGGCGAAGAATGTAGTAACCAGCTGCTAAAGAGAGTAGCATGCCGGAAAACAGCGTCAGCGCGATCGTCCACCCGAGCCGGGTTTGCAGCTTCTCGAACTGCGCGGCAAGCGCCTGGTTTTCGTTGCGAAGCTCCTGGCCGTTCAGCTCGGCTACCGTGCTCGCAAGGCGCAGAAGCTCCGTTTTCCGGGGAATCAACTCGTCATAGACGAACGCGTGCCCGCGCTGCTTGCGTTCGTCTGCGCGCCGCGCCAGCATCCCGGCAAAGGAACCTTCTTGCCTGGCTATGCCCTCGTCGATCTTGGCCAGCAACGACCGCTCTTGCGGGCAGCAATCGCGCGGATACTTTTGGACCGCCCAGTGCACTTCTTGGCCGTGTTTTTGGATTTCCGCGGGCGCCGCCGTGTTTGAAATTGCGGCATCGCTGAGCAGGTACTCTTCCATCTGATCGGTGTAAGTGTGGACTGTGACGACCACAGCTACCAGCGCCTCGCTGCGAGCCGAAAATCTTTGGCTGACTTCGCCGGAAACCTGGTTCAGCTTCCGGAGAGACCGCAGCGAGTCCGCACCGGCAAAGATCATGAGCAACAGCATTCCGCCAAATGCGCTCAGAAGAATCCACCGAATCTTCCACGAGCCTCTTGGTGATTCGAACTCGGGGTCTAATGCGTCTCTAAGCATCGTCGTTCAGTCGAGCAACATCATCTCACCGACTTCAGCATAATCAAATCTTCCGAGGGCCACGCTCCCGGGCTTTTCGGGAAACAGTTGGTAGCGGTTCCCTGTGGAGGAAACGGCGTACAGTTGATGCCCAATGCAGATATGGTAAAACCATGAGCCGGGCAGCGAGGGTGAACAAGAGCTTTGCGGCGCAGGCGAGCGAAGGCCTGTGATTGCGAATATGAAAATCCATAAAGAACTACAGCCGAATGTAGCGACAAGATGGTTTTGATCCGACCTGCTATTTGCCACCCCAGTAACTCATTTAACATGAAGTGCGTTAACTCGTCCTCTTCGGTCAAAGCCAAACAGGCGTTTGGTTAGCTGATTGCGGAGAGCGCGAACATCGGTTGCTTTTCAATCAGCGGTAGAAGCGCAATTCGTGTTTTGGTGCGAGTGTGTCGGGTTCAGTTTCTTCCTAGCCCTTCCCAGCCCTCAAGCAGTTCCGTCCAAGGAGGGCGTATGAAAGGAAAATTAGCATTTTGGCCTGTTGTTCTTTGTGTTGTGCTGTTTTCGCTGACCGCCTCCCGTCCAGTATACGGCCAGGCGGAAACGGGGGCGATCGATGGAACGGTGACCGACTCTACCGGCGCAGTCATTCCGAGCGCCAAGGTCGTTGTAAGAAGCGTG
>DATFTB010000122.1:0-20315 GCA_035262325.1 Candidatus Acidiferrum sp. | reverse complement strand
GCCGCGCAGGCCTTCGCCGGGACACTCGCTGATGTTCTCGACCGGCAGGAAGGCAACGCCTTCCTGCCGGGCCTGGCGGACGATGGCGCTCGCGAGCGGATGTTTCGAATATTGCTCGAGGCTGGCCGCAAGTTGTAGGATTTCGGCACGATCAAACCTCTCGGTGCAGACGACGGCGGTGAGCGTTGGCCTGCCGTAAGTGAGCGTGCCCGTCTTGTCGAAGATGAGCGTCTGGCACTTTTCGATTTGCTCGAGGATGGCGGGATTCTTGATGATGATGCCGCGACGAGCGGCCAGCGAGATTGCGCCGATAATGGCCGTGGGAATGGCTAAGAGCAGCGGGCATGGCGTGGCAATGACCACGACGGCGAGGAAGCGCTCCGCCTGACCGCTAAGCAACGCGGCAGCGCTCGCGACGCCGAGCGCGACGGGCGTGTACCAGGCGCCCAGTTGGTCGCCGAGGCGGCGGAGCTTCGGGCGCTGCTGCTCGGTCTGCCGCATCACCTTCATGATGCGCGCATAGCGGGAATCTTCAGCGAGCTTTTCGGCCCGGATCACGAGCATTTTTTCGCCGTTGATTGCGCCGGAAATTACCGTTGAGCCCGGCACCTTCGAAATTTCGTACGGCTCACCAGTTAGGTAGGCTTCGTCCATCACGCTGTGTCCTTCGAGTACGGTGCCGTCTACCGGGCAGATTTCGTGAGGCAAGATGGTGAGTTCGTCGCCGATGCGGACATCGGCAAGTTTGATGTCGACGAGGCCGGACGCTTCTTTGCGGTGAGCGACGCTAGGTACGCGGCGGGCGAGGGCGTCAAGGACCGAAGAAGCGCGAGCGGTCGCGAAGGTTTCGAGAGCCTCCCCACCGGAAAGCATCAGCACGACGATGGACGCAACGAGATATTCGCGGAGCGCGATGGCTGTGAGGATGGAGATGCCTGCTAGCAGGTCAGAGCCAAATTCGCGTTTCAGCAGTTTCTTGAGCAGTTCCCAGATAAGAGGCACGCCGCAAAGGAGCAGAACGGCGAAAAGTGGAAGGTTCGAGATTAGGGAAGGGAAGTGAAAGGCGTAGCGCAGGGCGACGTGCAAAAGGATTGCAAGAAGCGTGAACCCGGCGATCAGGGTTTCTTTGGAGGGAGCGAACCGAGTGTCCCTCGTATCCGCCATCGTTGCTACTTATCCCACCGATCCATTCGCTTGTCAACGATGTCGCATTGTTAGTCCTGCAAGGTTTTGTCCTTGGAGTAGCAGATGGATTCCATGTTGCAGGAGGCGCAGTCGGGTTTGCGGGCGAAGCAGACGCGGCGGCCGTGCCAGATGAGTTGGTGGGAGAACTGGATCCACTTGTTTTGCGGGATGATGGCCATCAGGTCCTGCTCGATTTTCTTGGGGTCTTCGTTGCGCGTGAGGTCGAGGCGGTTGGACAAGCGCTGCACGTGGGTATCGACGACGATGCCGCTCGAGATGCCGTAGGCGGTGCCGAGCACAACGTTGGCTGTTTTTCGCGCCACACCCGGCAGCATCAACACTTCGTCCATGGTACGCGGAACCTGTCCGCCGAACCGTTCGACGACCGCTTTGCTTGCGCCCATCACCGACTTGGTCTTGTTTCGAAAGAAGCCTGTCGGGCGAATCTCTTTTTCCAGGTCGGAAGGCGTGGCGTAGGCGAAAGCCTCCGGGGCCGGGTATTTCTTGAAGAGCGTTTCTGTGACCTGATTTACACGCACGTCGGTGCATTGCGCGGAAAGAATCGTAGCGATCAGCAATTGGAACGCGTTTTGATGGTTCAACTCGCAGGTTGCGTTTGGATACGCCTCATCAAGTTTCGCGAGAATCGCGGCGACGCGCTCCGGATCGGTGCCAGCTCTCGCACCGGCGGGCTTCTTGGCTAGCGGTTTCCGCGGCTTCGCTTTTTTCGCGAGCTTCTTGGGCTTCTGTCGTTTCATCCTTTTCGTTGCTGGCATTTGTCCTTCTCCGTGACCGCGGCGCTCTGGCGCTCGGTGCCGCTTCTCTGTGCGTTCTGGGTCCTAGCCGCATAAGTGCCGCATAAGGACTCGAACTGCTGGAAGTATACGCTGAGCGCCTGCGCTTATGCGCAATCGGATTAGGCTCAGGATGACAGCGAACGTCGTATTGCCAGCCCAGCGAGAGACCACTCCCTTCATTCCAGAGCTTCCATCAGGCGGCGGAAGGCCTTGCCACGATGGCTGAACAGGTTCTTCTCTTCCGGCCGCAATTCGGCAAATGATTTTCCAAGTTGCGGAACGAAGAACACAGGATCATAACCGAAGCCGCCAGTGCCACGCGGCCCTTCGAGGATTTCGCCGTCAACTCGTGCAGAGACAACCGCGACAGCGTGACCCTGCTGCGCAGCCGCGATTACGCAGACAAAGTGCGCGACGCGCTGCGCACCCTGCCTGCCGCGCAATTCGTCGAGCAGTTTCGCGATTCGCTGTTCGTCGCTCGCTTGCGGTCCAGCGTAGCGCGCCGACAACACGCCCGGTGCGCCATTGAGCGCGGGCACTACCAGGCCCGAATCGTCCGCAAAAACCGTTTCCCCGCAGTGAAGCGAGTAGTACAGGGCTTTGCCGGCGGCGTTTTCGGCGAAAGTTGGCGCGTTCTCTTCGAACTCCGGGACCGACAGAAAGCCCGGGAGCAGTTGCAACGCTAGCGCGTGTCCCGCCGCCAGAACCTGAAACTCCTTGAGTTTGCCTGCGTTTCCCGAGGCCAGATACAACCTCCTAGCTTCGCTCAAGCCCGGCTCCCCCTAGCGCAGACCGAACCCACAGGTTCGAGCGCAGGGGAAGTATAGGCGTTCGAGCGGCGATTGACGACGACAGAAGAAAATCCCCTGGAATGGCAGGAAACGAAGATTCCGGAGGCCTAAAAGGCCGAGCTCGCGATGATGGTTCGAGGAACGGACGGCCTCGAAATGAGGCGGGTAACTCCAATTATCCGCTTCCGCTGAGGAATCGGGCAGGTAGAACGGAACGCTGCTCTTCGTTCAAGCGACGAATGCCGGCGGCAGCGAGAGCGAGCAGATCCTGCATCTCGCCGCCGGTGAAGGGGCGGCCTTCGGCGGTGGCCTGAATCTCGACGAAATCGCCACTCCCGGTCATGACGACGTTCATGTCGACCTCGGCTTGCGAGTCTTCCTCATAGCAAAGATCGAGCAGCGACACATCGTCGACAATGCCGACACTCGTCGCCGCGACCGAATCAATCAGCGGCGACGTTCTCAGGATGCCTGCGGCAACGAGGCGTTCCATCGCGAGGGCCAGCGCCACGAATGCGCCGGTAATCGAGGCGGTGCGGGTGCCACCATCGGCTTCGATTACGTCGCAGTCGATCCAGACGGTCTTTTCGCCGAGAGTTTCCTGGTCCGTCACGGCGCGCAGAGAGCGACCGATGAGGCGTTGGATTTCAAGGGTGCGGCCACTCTGCTTGCCACGGGTAGCTTCGCGAGCCGTGCGCTCCTCGGTGGCGCGCGGCAGCATGCCGTACTCGCTCGTGACCCAGCCCTTGCCCGTGCCTTTGAGAAACGATGGGACGCCGTCATCGACCGTCGCCGTACAGATCACGCGGGTTTTGCCCAGTTCAATCAGCACGCTGCCTTCCGCCTGGGAAATGAAATCCGGCACGATCTTCACGGCGCGGATCTGGTCGGCAGCACGCCCGTCGCTTCTCACAAATCCTCCCAGAGCCGTCTTCTAGGCTGCAATTCCTGCCCTAAGGGTAATCCGGAATCAACGCTTCGTCACGGATTTCATAGACTCGACGGCCCGGTGGATCGGCGCGGTCAAAATGGACGCGCCGGAGGGCTTCGCCGACTGCGCGCCGAGGCCGTTCGAGTTGACGAGGAAGGTCTGCGTCAGATCGAGATGGCCAGCGAGGGTGTCCATTTCCTGCCCGTGGATGAGAATTTTCAAGCGCCGTACCTGGGGCACATTGGCTTCCAACGTCCGGGTGATGGAGTCCACCGCCATCTGCTCACTCTGAATGCCGGACGGGATGGAAGTCGACATGGACTCGGAGAAGTCGGCGACGCCCGTGCCGTCGGGGAGGAGGTAGAAAGCGAGCAGGGCGGCATCGGCGGGCAACGTGCGAGCTTCGGGGGCCACCGGTCCAGCAAGCAGGGTGTTCAGCACCTGCTTAGCGCGCAATGCGGGATCACTCGAAAGCGCCAGTTCCACCGTTACGGGCATAAGAGGGCCTTCTTCCGACTTCGAGCCCCAATACATTTTGGCCTTCACCCTGGGGTCGCCGCTGCTGGCTGGCGCTGGTGGCAGGAGTTCGCGGCGGGCCTGCTCCGCGGTCTTCTCGGTCAGCTGCTTGGCAACGTTTACCTGGCGACGGAGGGCGGGAAAATAGAGCGCAGCCCCGATAACCGCAACCAGCAGCGCGCCGCCGAGCCAGAGACGCCATCTCGGGATCATGGCTCGCCCCCTCCGCCCGTGCTGGAAACGATCGGCAGGATGTAGGACGGTCGGAAGACCACCACGCCGTGCGCGATGGCATCCGCCACGCCCGGAACCATGCGGTCGAGTTCGCCACGTTGCTGAACCGCGACACTGGAGATTTCCACGGCGATGGCGGGAGCAGCCGTTGTGCGCAATTGGCGGACAGGTGCGACCGTGGCCGTGGCGGGCGAGCCCCTGAAGCGTCTGGCGAGTTCTTGCTGCACCAGATCACCCAGTTTGCGGCTGAGGCCGACGAAAGGCGCCTGCGCCCGATCCCAGGGAATCAGGCCCGTCGTGTTGGTGAATGAGGGAAGCTCGGGCATGACGTAAGTGCGGACGGTCCCGACCAGACCGGTGGACGCGATGTGCAGGGTAATGAAAATGGCGCCGCGCTGGGCGTTGGCTCGCGCAGAGCGGTCGTCAAACGACGGATTGTCGTTGCCGTCGCGGGTGGTCAGGACTTGAAAACCCTGCGCTTCGAGCGCCTGCTTTAGCCGCGAAGAAAACTCGAGAATCACCTCGCTTTCGCGGATGCCTTCGGTGCCGCGCGCGCCCAGATCCGCGCCTCCATGGGCGGGGTCGAGGACGACAATGTTCAGGCCCATCCTGGGCTGGGAAGGCGGAATGTTCGCCTGCGTCGGGTTGGGGATCGTGGTTTGGCCGCCGGAGGTGGAGGAGGCGGCACCCTGACCGGTCGAGGGGCTTTGCGGTCCAGCCGCGCTCGACCCGCCGGACCGGGCGGCAAAGCCAAGAGCCAATGCCGCCAAACCTGCTGTTAATTGAATACGGAGTACTCCCACATGAAGCAGAATACCAAATCTGAGGGCCTCGTCGCTGCGTGTTGATGGTCGGTCTTTTTTTTCGTGTAGCTCGGAACTGGGAGTGACTTACTCCCTCACCTGAAGGCGAGGGCTTCTCACACAACGCAGGTCCCTACTTCAGACTTCGCAGTGCATGACGCCTCGTGGTCATCGTTCGTAGCAAAACTGGCGTACAAAGCGGAAGAGGCTGGTCGCCTGTTTGCGAAGGTAGACGCGAGGGGCACATCTCAACGATCAGCGTCCCGTCGACCGTGAAGTGCTCGTCGGAAAGCAGCCCTGCCTCCCGCGCCGGTTCCATGACGCGATCGAAAAACCTTCCCGCGATCTCTCCCTCCAGCAGCCGTTCCCGGTTCTTGGTGAACACGGTCACGTCCCACACCTCGTCGTCCATCCCCAAGCCCACGAACCAGCGGAACAGCAGGTTGTACTGCATCTGCTCCATCAGCATCCGCTCGCTACGCACGCTGTAGAAACATTGCAGCAGCAGCGCACGCAACAGCTTCTCCGGCGCAATCGATAGCCGGCCAGAACGCGAATACAGCTGGGCGAACTCCGCCGACATCTCCTGCAACGCCACATCCACCATCTCCCGCACCCGCCGTAGTGGATGTCCGGGCGGCACGCGCTTCTCCGGCGATATGTAGCTGAACATGCTTTCCTGGTGTTTGTCGTGTCCGCGCATACTTGTTTTAGACGTACTCGAAAAGGAAATCGCGACTTTTTCCGCAAACTGTGAAGGCGACAGTCCGCCGCCTGTTTCGTTATCGGTTCTTGCTGATGCTATAGCGGCTGGCGTCGATGCGGCGTTAATCCTGGCTGCACCCCCCGAGTAAGGCTTGCAAGGCACCAAAACCGAAGCGCCCGGCTCGTTCGAACCGGGCGCTTCTTTCACTTGTTTCTTCCTCTTAGTAATTCGAAGCAGGAGCTTTGGGTTTTGCGGCTTCGAGTTTCTCCTTCAGTTGCGTCCGCTGTTCAGGAGTGAGCACTTCATTGACCTTGGCCATGGTGCCGGTGTGCAGTTCCTTCATCTTTGCTCTTTTCTGGTCATCCGTCAGCGAGGTGTCGTTCATGATGGCCTCGCGTTTGGATTTGGCATCGGTGAAAATGTCCTTCACTTTGGATTTCTGGTCGTCGGACAGGTTCAGGTCGTTCACGACTTCCTGCAGCTTGTCGTGCATCATCTTCTTTTGATCCGCCTGGGGCAGGGACGCTCGGGAAGAAGCTTTTGCGGGCGGCGCGGGAACAGTCAAGGCAGCGGCAATCGCGAAAGAGAAAAGTCCGCCAATTATGAGTCGGATTTTCATAGACAGGTCACCTCGGTGGAGTTTCGGGCGGGACTTGCCGGGATGGGCTCAGCAGTTTGGTTGTACCACAGCGTTAGTAGGCAGGCGAGAAGAAAATGTTCGGCGTCGGAGAACCGTCAGCCCTTCGAAGCCAAACCAGGCTCGAAAAGGTGGCTTGCCGAAGGCCAGGGTTGCGCACCTTGAGCGATCTGTGCGAGTTGGCTGCTAGTCAGCGGCTTCCGAAGGGACTTCCATGACATACCCTGCCCACAGCTTGCGGGTAGCGAAGTACATGATAACGCCGGCCAGAATAATAATGATGCCGAAGATCAAGCCATTAATGCCGAAGATGGTCTCATGCTCACTTTCCACCATGGCCAGGATGAGTAAGGCCAAGGGGAAGAGGCCACAGGTTACGGCACCCGTCATGCCGCCCGGCACGCGGAAGGAACGGCGCAGTTTCGGTTCACGGATGCGCAACGCGACGAGCGTGACAAACTCAAGCATCAGTGCAGCCCCGTAAAGCATGATATCGAGCGTTACGAGGCGCCTGAAGTCGAGCCACAGGCACAGAGCCCAGCAGGCCGCCAGGACGATGAT
This sequence comes from Candidatus Acidiferrum sp., assembly GCA_035262325.1. Lineage (GTDB taxonomy): Bacteria > Acidobacteriota > Terriglobia > Acidiferrales > UBA7541 > Acidiferrum. The sequence continues at coordinate 13,154 of DATFTB010000122.1, read as the reverse complement.
GGCCACCCAGGGCGTCTCGTTCTCGCGGGTCACTTTTGCAAAAACCTTCGGCATCATGCCATCGCGCGCCATGGCGAGCGGCAAGCGGGAATAGCTCAGCACGAGGGCATTGAACATGCCAAAGGCGCTCATCATGCCACCGATGGTTACGAAGAAACGCAGCCACTGGAAGCCCAGAATGGTGCCGCCGATTTGCCCGGCGACCGTCGCCCACGAGCCGTCCCCATTGAATGCGGATGCGGGAATCCCAGTAAAGTAAACGGCCAGGAACGGGGCAATATAGGTAGCGGACACCAGAATGACGGCCGCGATCATCGCCCGCGGGTAGGTCTGGCGAGGCCGCTCCACCTCCTGAGCGATGGTCGAAGCGTTGTCCCAGCCCATGTAGTTCCACATGGCCACGAGCACGGCAGCGAGCAGGCCCATGCTTGCGCCGGCGGACGCAGCTTGCGGGTCAGTTACCGCCGCAGTTTTCAGAGGCGAAAGCAGCACGACCAATCCGAAGGGCAGCGACAAAAGAAAGAACAGCCAAAGAGATGTCAGCCCAACGACTCGAACGCCCGCCAGGTTGAGCGTGGCGCAGGTTGCGATAACAAAGAGTCCGGCGAGAATGCCATGATTCTGATCGCCGAACCAGGGTGCCATCTGCTTCAGATAAAATACGAAGAGCGTCGGATAAATCGCCATATCAAAGATGCTGGCGGCCAGCGAAAGCCACGCTTCCTGGAATCCCCAGAAATTGCCCAGGCCCCGGCGCACCCACGCGTAGTAACCACCTTCAGCGGGCAAAGCGCTCGAAAGCTCGCCGATCATGAACGCCGTCGGCAGGCACCAGAGAATCGGAAGGAAAAGCAAGACGAGAATGCCACGTCCGTAGCCCGCGCCAGAGATGATGGCTTCTGTTCCATAGGTGCCCCCGGACACCATGAAGAACGTCGCAGCAACAAGCGGCCAGAACGTCAGTTTTGCGGCTGCCTTTCTTGTTGACGGAATTACCTGGGAGGGAACCTGCGCGGGGAGCGATGCGGTGCTCAATTTTCTTCTCTCGCCCTCCTAAGGCGAAACTCGCTCTCTGGTATCGCGAAGCAAGTCCACCGTTTGAAGAATACAAGCTCTGCACACGCATGCAAGAAAAAAAATGCAGCTCGGCAAAAAATCCCTTCAGCGGCCATCCGTACTTTCCTACCACCCCTGCTGTTGAGCAAGCGTGCTTGGCCGTTGCTGGGTGGGGCTGCGGCGGGTTGACGTTGCGCTGGAACAAACCAGCCGGCGCCAGCCGCTCGGTTCGGCTGTGTTAAAATGCCCTATACCACATTTCATACTAATTCTTGCTTGGGGGATACGCCCGCATGAAAGCTCCTCTGGCGGTTTTGCTGTGCCTGGCCGGCTCGGCTCGTTGCGTTGTTGCAGCCCAGCAGGCTCCCGCTCCGCGACTGATCACATTGGACGACCTATTTGGGATTCGCGAGGTGCACGACCCGCAAATCAGCCCTGACGGACAGTCTATCGCCTACACCGTTAATTCGACTTCCCTCAAGGAAGACAAGAGTCAAACGCGGATCTGGATGGTGGCGACGGCAGGCGGGGACGCGGTGCCACTCACGAGCGAGGAGGTTTCCTCGGACCATCCGAGGTGGTCGCCAGACGGCAAGTTCCTGGCGTTTCTTTCTGAGCGCAAGGGTACGAACGGAAGCGAGGGAAAAACACAGGTCTACGTGCTGAACCGCCAAGGGGGTGAGGCGCAGCGCTTGACGAGCACGGTGCAGGATGTCGAGGACTTTGCCTGGTCTCCCAAGGGAAAGCGCCTGGTTCTGATCCTGCGCGATCCTTCACGAGAGGAGCTGGAAGCCGCTGGGAATAAGGCTAAGGAGAGGGAAGAGGACGGCGCGGACAAGCCGGCCGCGAAAAAAGCCAAGGCCCAACGGCCCTGGGTGATCGACCGGCTTTATTTCAAGGAGGACACCATCGGGTATCTCGACCGCCGGCGGAAGCACTTGTACGTCTTTGACCTCGGCTCGAAACGCATGACCCAGGTGAGCTCGGGCGATTACGACGACACTGCGCCGGCTTGGTCGCCGGACGGAAAGCAACTGGCGTTTTCGAGCAACCGCTCTAAGCCGGACCCGGACGCGACATATGCCTCAAACATCTGGGTGGTCTCTGCAGATAACACGGACAGAGGGGCCTCGCCCGTCCAAGTCACGACGGGGTTAGGAGGCGACCACGACCCGGCATGGTCTCCGGACGGGAAGTGGATCGCGTACTCGACACGGCTCGATCCCAAACTATTTGAGTACGCCACCAGCCACATCGCCGTGTCTCCCGCCTCCGGAGGACCCGCGAAAGTGCTGACGCTCGAGTTGGACCGCAACGCCACGGAACCTCGGTTTGCGCCAGACGGCGGAGGCGTTTACTTCATCGTAGATGATGATGGTATCCAGAACCTCGCCCTGGCGAACCTTTCTGATGGCAAAATCGCACGGCCAGTCAGCGGTCGCGTGATGCTAGAAAGCTTTTCGGTATCGAACGAGGGGACGCTTGCGGTGAACGTATCGACCATGGAGAGGCCATACGAACTCTACACCGTCCGCGGCCAGCTTATGCGACTAAGTCACCTCAATGACGGTTGGCTGGGCCAGCTCAGGCTGTCTGAAGGCGAGTATGTGTCGTTCAAGTCCAAGGACGGCACGACGGTCCACGGGTACGTATATAAGCCCGCCGACTACACGCCGGGGAAGAAGTATCCGACGATCGTGCGGCCACACGGTGGACCGGTTTGGGCCTATTACGCCGGGTTCCAGGACTTGGCGCAATTGTTTGCCGCGAACGGGTATGTGGTGCTTCTGCCGAATCCGCGGGGTTCCTCAGGGTACGGACAGGATTACTGCAAGGCTATTTACGCGGATTGGGGTAACAAGGACTACCAGGATGACATGGCGATCGTGGACTACGCCATTGCCGAAGGCCTTGCCGATCCGGACAAGCTGGGCGTGGGCGGATGGTCTTATGGCGGGATTTCGACCGATTTCATCATCGGCCAGACAAATCGCTTTAAGGCGGCGATATCGGGTGCCGGCGCAGCGGAATTCACGAGCCTGTGGGGCCACGACGAGTATGTGAAGGATTACATCACGGAGTTCGGCCTGCCTTGGGAGCAGCGGGGCGCGTGGGACCGCGTTGCGCCGTTCTGGCATATAAAGGACATCCGGACGCCGACGATGTTCGTTGGAGGGAACGTTGACTGGAACGTTCCCATCCTCGGCGGGGAGCAGATGTACCAGTCGCTCAAGGCCCTCGGGCGCGACACGCTGCTGGTGGTGTATCCCGACGAATACCACGAGTTCAAAACGCCTTCGCACATCAGGGATCTCGACGAGCGCTACCTAGCCTGGTACGCGCACTACGTGAAGGCCGATGGCACCCCGGCGCGGCCAGCGGAGAAATCCGCGGCTGACGGGAGGAACACCGAGGTGTCTGAATAGGTTCGAAAGGGAGGCCGGCCAACGAACCTCCGGCTCTGGCCTGGACCCTTGTGGCATTTATTTGCCGAGCTTCGTGCCTGTGCCGATAATCTCGCCGGAAACAACGATCTCAACGCGTCGGTTTTGCTTTCGCCCCGCCGAAGAGCCGTTATCAGCGATCGGATTGGCTTCGCCGAAACCTTGGGATGTGATCGTGTCTGGCAACAATCCTTGCGAAATCAGGAATTGTCGGACGGTGTCGGCGCGCTGCTGCGACAATTTCATGTTGAAATCCGCCGAGCCCGTGGTGTCGGTGTAGCCTTCGATGGCGAGGTTCAAACCAGGGTGAGCTTGGATGATGCCCGACAGTTTGGCGAGCTTGAGCTGGGCGTCGGAGCTCAGGTTGTATTTCCCCGTTTCGAACAACACATCGGCCATGTTCACCACCAGACCACGCTGCGTGTCGGTCGTCTGAAGCACGTCGTTGAGCTGTTTCAGGAGCTGCGCGCGCAAAGCGTCGGTGGCGGCTTGCGCTCGCGCGGCCTCTTCTTTGGCCGCTTGTTCCTTCGCTTTGAGGGCTGCCTGTTCCGCCGCGGCCTTGCCGGCCGCCTTGGCGGCTGCGGCGTCGGCCTCGGCCTTCTGCTGGGCTTCCCTGGCGGCGGCTAGTTCGGCCTGGCGCTTGGCTTCTGCGGCTGCGGCTGCATCAGCTTCGGCTTTAGCCTTGGCGGCTGCGGCTGCGGCCGCGGCGTCCTGTTCCTGCTGGATGCGTTCCGCCTCCACCCGTTGTGCGGTCAGGGCGCGAGCGTCCTCGGCAAATTGGATCGTGGTCCGGGCGTTGGTGATGATTTGGCTCTTGTCAGCGCCCGAGGAAAGGGAATTTTCGGCCATTTGCAGGCTGCTTTGCGCCTTCGCGAAAATTTCCGGCGCGTACTTTTCTGCCCCACGCGACTTCGCGATGTCCACGGCGTTCCGGGCTTCATACATATCCAGTGGGACTTTCTTCAAGTCCGGGGTCAGAGCCAGCGGGTTACCGAGCTTGGCGTACTGACTGCGCTTCATGAGCTTGTAGCTGTTCTGCGGGTAGATTTTTCCTTTGGTCTTTTTCGTTGTGTCGTTTACAAGTACCACCACTTCACTTGGCAGTGGCACCGCAAAATAGGGCTCCGCAGTCACGCCCATTGCGAAGGTTTGTGATTTCGCGACCGCATTAAGCTTGCCTTCCCCGTTCTTGTCGATTGGAATTTCGCCCATGTTGGTCGCGGCGCCATCGGGCGTGACGATCCAAAGTACATAGGTCAGGAATTCCGCCCCGAACGTAGTCGGCTGAGGCATTCCAGTTACTCTCAACTCGATGTTGGTCCCTGCGGTCTTGGCATCAACCTTCGCTTCACCGCTGGCATTCGGAGCCTCACTGGTGCCGACGAAGGCTATCTTCGTAGAACCACCACCGACTTCGTACCCTACAGCCTTGATGGACTTGCGGACGACGTCGGCTCCGGGGGTAGCTGGCTCGTTCTGTGCCAGCGCCATGCAGCTGAAAAGGGGAATACACGCGAACCACAGGAAGTTTTTCAGGACGAATTTCATCGGAATTCTCCGCTTGGTTTGCCTGCCAATTCGAGACCGGCCGAAGATTGGCGGTGGTAGGATTCTACACCAGATTCTCCGGTAGTAGCAGTGTTCCGGAGGGGCGCCCCTAGGGACCGGTGCGCATCACTTCGGCAAATGGTTTCTGCTTCCTCGCAAGAGGCCGCTTCAAAGACCATTACGGCGGCGTTGCCCAGTAGTCGCCGTTCACGGCTCCTGTGAGAATGGCGTCCTGATTTGAATTGCTGTGACCAATAGGCGGAACGGCCTCCGAGTGCTTTGTTGGCTCTTCGAGAGACGCAGGCGCTTGAGCCCGCGCGGGCCAAGCCCATCGTGAGGGCTCTTAGCAGCAGAGACGTGACCGGGGCGGCGCGACACATGACTTCCTCCCCTATTTTGAGTCCTTCAGTTTTTTCAGCATGTCCACGCCGTTCCGGTTCTTCCGATTCAGTTCGAGGGATTTCTCATAGTTGGCGATGGCCAGGGTTTTCTGGCCCGTTTTCATGTAGGTCTCGCGAGGCTGTCGTAGACGTTCCATGATTCGGGACATTCCTGGACGTTGCGCTTGAAAATGGCAATGGCGTCCCCAATGGTATGTTACGACCGAGGTTTCAATTCTGCGAATGTGCTCTTCCTGGCCTTCGATTTTTGATTGCGAGGCTGCCCGTGGCACGAAACAACCGAGCGAAACGCCCAGCACCAACACAATGGAGCGATTTAACCTGAGGAACGGCATAGACTCCTTTCCTCCGGTATGAGCCCTAGGGACTGAAGGGAGCGCCGAAGGCAAAAGCGCGCGAAGGCTCCGGCGGCTCCGCCACCCTGGCTCTGTCCGGACTGAGTTCTACCAGATATGCGGTATGAGGCGGTAGGGTGTTCCTTCACAATATTCAGCATATCCGGGCAGCTCTCGGTAAAGGACCTTCTCCTCATGCAGCAGGCGGAACATCAGGGCGGGAAGGACCAAGGCGAAAATGGGCAGCGCTACGTAAGAACCGAGCGCCAAGGGCGTAGCCAGCATCATCAGCAGCAGCCCGAAATACATCGGGTGACGGACCCATTTGTACGGTCCTGCGGAGACGACCTTCTGCCCAGCCTCGACCCGGATGGTGCGCGCCGCGTAGCGGTTCACATCCATCACCCAGATAGTCATCAAATACGAGGCCAATACGGTTGTGAGCGAGGCAATCTCTAACCACAGGGGCACGGGTCCGGTCCATCGGTAAGTCCACCCAAAGCGGAAGTCTAGTCCGGCAATCAAGTACGCCAGCAGGAAAACCACATACACCACCCCCATGACGACCTTCTGTTCCTTTTCCTTCTCCTTGCTCTCGAGCCTACGTTCCACAAGTCGTGGATCGCGCTTATAGAAATAGAGAGAAAAGACCAGCCCCGGAATGAACCAGACCGCGAGATAAGCCCACCCTTGCCAAAACCTCAGCGTGCCCGCCGGAAGGAACAACATCATTCCGACGACGAACATCCCTACGACGATTCGTACGGCAAGCCTTGATCCGAGACTCATGTGCAATGCTTTCTTGCGGAGGAATCCCCGTTTTTTGGGGACACCGACAGTGTCTCAACACTATCGAAATCCGCCTGTCGTGGCTACCGGGTTTGCTCTTCCTCGAGAGACCGCGTTATGCTCGCTAGTTTCGCGGAGGATGCCGCATGTCGCTTTTTCAAAGCAAAGGATGGTTATTGCCGTTTTTTCTGGCCGTCGCTTCGTTCCCACTTGCCGCTCAGCAGTACGACCCGAAGCTGTTTGCCGAGATGGGCTGGCGATGCATCGGACCGTTCCGCGGAGGCCGCACCGTTGCAATCACAGGCGTGCCGCACCAGCCTGGCGTTTTCTATATGGCTGCGGTGAATGGAGGCGTCTGGAAGACCAGCGATTTCGGCAATACCTGGAACCCTATCTTTGATGATCAGCCTTCGGGCTCGGTGGGCGCACTGGTTGTCGCTCCCTCCGATCCCAACGTTATTTATGTGGGAAGCGGGGAAGGATTGCAGCGTCCCGATCTTGCGGTTGGCGACGGCATTTACAAATCGACGGACGCAGGGAAGACCTGGACGCACCTTGGGCTCCGCGATGCGCAACAGATTACCGCGATCGTCGTCGACCCGCAAAATCCCGATCGTGTGTTTGTCGCGGCCGAAGGGCATCCCTATGGCCCTAACGCCGAGCGCGGCGTGTTTCGTTCGCTTGACGGGGGCAAGACCTTCGAAAAGGTCCTGTATAAGGACGAAAATACCGGCGCAGCCGACCTGGTGATGGATCCGGGGAATTCCCAGATTCTCTTCGCCGCGCTCTGGGCGGCACGCGTGGCGCCGTGGGAAGTTCGCAGCGGCGAGTCCTTCACGATCGCCGGGAGCGGCTTGTACAAGTCGACCGACGGCGGAACCACCTGGCGGCCGATCACGAAAGGACTGCCGGGGGCTGAGGAAGGCCTGGCTCGCATCGGCATCGCGATTGCCCCGAGCAACCCCAAGCGCATGTATCTCACGGCCGAGGCCAAAAGGAAGGCCGCGGGAATCTACCGTTCGGATGACGCGGGCGAATCCTGGCAGAGCGTCAACAGCGATCGCCGCATTGGCGGTCGCGGCCCTGGGGCCATGGGTATCGCCGTCGCGCCGGACAACTCCGACACGATCTATGTGGCCAACACGACGACTTGGAAATCTATCGACGGTGGCAAAACGTTCGTGGGATGGAAAGGGGCGCCTGGCGGCGACGATTATCAGCGCATCTGGATCAGCCCGGAAAACCCGCAGATCATCGCGCTTTCCGCCGACCAGGGTGCGGTCATCAGCGTGAATGGAGGCCAGACCTGGGGCAGCTGGTACAACCAGCCGACCGCGCAATTTTTTGACGTCACGACCGACAACCGCTTCCCCTACTGGGTCTATGGCGGCCAGCAGGAATCGGGTAGTGTCGCCACGAAAAGTCGTAGCGACGACGGCGAAATATCGTTCCGCGATTGGAGCATACCCGGTGTGTTCGAATACGGCCGCGTCGCTGTCGATCCGAGCGACCCGAACATTGTTTATGGCGAGAAGCTTACCCGCAACCGCCAGGACATCGGCGAAATCGCTGATATTGCTCCGGAGCCTGTGCGCCGCGGCCAATATCGCTATAACCGCACGCTTCCGCTGGTTTTTTCCCGCCTCGATCCGAAGACCCTGTATTTTGCGGCGAACGTGCTGTTCAAAACGACCGACCAGGGGCGGAGTTGGAGCGTTATCAGCCCGGACTTGACGCGCGAATCTTATGCCATGCCCGCGAATCTTGGCGCCTTTTCGGCGGGCGATCCGGAAAGAGGCAAGCACCGAGGCACGATTTATGCGGTTGCTCCTTCGTTCAAGGATGCGGATACGATTTGGGCCGGCACAGACGATGGGCTCATCCATCTGACACGCGACGGCGGACGGAACTGGAAGAATGTGACGCCGCCCGAGCTGGTGCCCTGGGCAAAGGTCTCAATGATTGAGGCCTCGCATTTTGACGCTGGAACGGCCTATGCCGCGATCAACACCTTCCGGCTCGATGACTTGCGCCCACATATCTACCGCACGCGCGATTTTGGAGCGAGTTGGCAGGAAATCGTGTCGGGGCTGCCTCGGAACGCTCCTTCAAATGTGGTGCGGGAAGACCCGCTCCGTAAGGGCTTGCTCTTTGCCGGTACGGAAACGTGCGTCTACGTTTCCTTTACCGATGGCGATTCCTGGCAAGCGCTGCAATTGAATTTGCCCCATACGTCGATGCGTGATCTCACGATTCATGGGGACGATCTGATCGTTGGCACGCACGGGCGCTCATTCTGGATTCTGGACGACATTACGCCTTTGCGGCAGTTGAGCGATGACGTGGCTCGCTCCACGGTTTTTCTGTTCGCACCGCAGGAAGCGCTTCGCTGGCGCTGGAACCGAAATCCCGACACGCCGCTGCCTCCCGAAGTGCCGGCAGGAAAGAATCCGCCGGATGGAGCGATTGTTGATTATTACCTCGCCGGCCGTGCCACGGGGCCGGTGACGCTCGACATCCTCGACGACCAGGGTCAAATGCTGAGGCGCTATGCGAGCACCGACAAACCGCCTTCCATGGAGAAACTCGTCGCCGGGCACCCCATTCCGATGTACTGGGTCCGTCCGACACAGATACTTTCGGGCGAGGCGGGCATGCACCGCTTCGTTTGGAATCTGCATTACCCCCGACCGGAGGCGCTCGAAACGGAGTTCCCGATCTCGGCCATTGTGCACGACACGCCGGAATACCCTCTGGGCGCGTGGGTTCTGCCCGGAAACTATACCGTTAAGTTGACCGTGGACGGGAAGAGCTACACGCAGCCGCTCGTGGTACGGATGGATCCGCGAATCACAACTCCTCTTGACGACTTGCGCAAACAGCACGACATGGAGATCGGCGCGACCGAGGGAATGAATGACAGCTACGAATCGCTTGAGCAAGTGCAGTCGGTGCGCGCGCAACTGAAAGATCTGACTGCCAAGGCCGTCAGAAATGAGAAGCTGTCCGGAAGCCTTGCCGCCCTCGACAAGCAGTGTGCCGAACTCGAAGGTGCCACCGAGCCAGCCTTTTTTGGACTGCCGCGGGCTGGGAAGCAGCCGGAGAATTTCTCGACCCTAAACCAACACTTCTCAAAAATTCTTTCCGTCGCCGATAGCGCCGATGCCGCGCCGACGACGCAGGCCGAAGCCGCTTACCGGGAACTGGAGGACAGTTCCACGGCTCTTCGCAAGCGCTGGAGCGCACTTCGTGAACGGGAGATTCTGGACCTGAACGCGCAGCTCGAGAAGGCTGGCCTTTCCGCCATTGATCCGAAGAAACCCTCGCCCGAGAAGCCCGCCGGCGCTTCGGAGGGAGGCGACGAGCCGTAGAGCAACCGCCTATCAAGGCTTGAGCGATCCTGGAAACGGCAGGTTTCTTTCGCCGATGAGCATTTGGGAGGCGCTGCTGCTTATCGAGAAGAAGAAACTCGAAGTGCACGAGGATTTTCGAAGGTGGTATGCACGAACCGCCGAGGATCTCGCCTTGGAAGAGGCCGCCGTTACTTCGAAAGTCGTGCACGAAATGCGGTCGATTCTGCCGCATCATAGGGACCCCGCTGACCGGTTTCTGGCCGACACCGCCATTACCTACGATCTGGTCCTTGTCACAGCGCACCAAAAACCCATGGCCGTACCCGGCTTAAGGTCTTGGTCAATCTTTGAGTGTTGGCCCTACCGCTGGGTGGATCTCAGGTTCTTTCGGAAGAAAGAGGCAATGCGCTTTTCGGCGTCGGCTGTGGCTTCGGGACGGTAGCCGTCCTTATTATTGGGATTTTCGAAGGCGTGGCCCGCGCCGCCATAGATTTTGATGTCGGTGCTTTTACCGCCGGCTTTCATGGCGTCCTCGAAGGCCTGAACGCTTTCGGGCGGGATGCCCTTGTCTTCGGCGCCGAAATTTCCGAGCATCGGGGCATTGATCTTGGCGATGATGGCCTTATCGGTGGGAAGTGAGCCGTAATTCACCACGAAGGCGGCGAGCTTCGGCTGATCTTCGGCCAGCTTAATGGACCAGCCTCCGCCCATGCACCAGCCGATTGAGCCAATCTTTGTGGCGTCAACATCCGGCCGTGAGGACAGATAAGCGAATGCCGCTTGGAGGTCGCGCAGGCCGCGGTCGTCGGGCAAGCCACGCATCAGGACGTGAGCTTCGTCTGGAGTCTTGGCGACTTGCCCGCGGTAAAGGTCTACGGCCAATGCCATGTAGCCTTGCGCGGCAAATTTCTGTGCCTGATCCTTCACCCAATCATTCAGTCCCCACCATTCGTGGATCACGATGACGGCGGGATGTTTCCCGACACCGTTCGGAGAGGCGAGGTAGCCGGTGACGGTGTCGTCTCCGCTTTTGTACGTGATGTTTTCCGTCTTTTGTGCCGCGGCAGGAGACACGAGGAAAAGGATAAGCGCGAGCACAAGGACAGACAAGGGAATTGCGCCACGACGCATGGAAACCTCCGGGGAAACGGGGAGCATTTTAACGGGCCGTTTTCAAAAACGCCATTACCGAAATTCCTCGAAGCAAAAGGAATGGTTAGCCGTTCTTGTCGAGCTGGTCGATCGCCCGAAGCACGTCGTCGCTGTGGGTTTTGACGTCGACGCTGGTCCAGACCTTCCGGACCACGCCGTTCCGGTCGATCAGGAACGTGTGGCGCGAGGAAAGCTTCGTTACGCCAAGGTTCATCACGGAATCGTATTTTCCGGACACATCACCTTTCCTGTCCGACAGAAGCTTAAAGGTCAGGCTCTCTTTGGCGCAGAATTCCTGATGGGATTTTTCGTCCTGCACACTGACACCGAGAATAACCGCGTTCTTGGCGTCATACCTGCCGAGGTCCCTCTCGAAATTGTGTGCTTCGATGGTGCAGCCGGGGGTCATGTCCTTGGGGTAAAAGTACAGCACCACCCATTTGCCCTTGTAATCGTGCAGGCTGACGGGCTTTCCGTCCTGCGAATTCAGCGTGAAATCCGGCGCCTCTGAGCCGACCGCGGGCGCCTTGTCGCCGGCACGCAATGCCATCCCCAAAATTCCGACGAGCGCGATCGCAATGACGATGATCGAGACAAGAATTACCATCGGCGGAGTCCTCATAAGCCTAGCCCCCGGGGAGACGATAGCAGAGTCCTCACGGCATTGAAACAAGTTCACGGCGCCGACGGATCCGACTGCGACGTCACGGCGTGGGGGCCGCTCCGGCGCTCGAGAATGCAAAACGCCTGGCTTCCTGACTTCGCGGATTCCCTTTGCGGCGTCACTGGGGTTGACGTCGGCGACCTTGGTATCCTATCTCTTCGTCAGAAACATCAATTTCTGCCCGCGAGGACGGAGGCGGTAGAAGGGCGCAAACTCAAGGGGCCTACAGGGTGATCGTCAAGGTTTATGACGATAAACGAGCGCTTGGGCAGGCGGCCGCCGAGCATGCCGCGGCTTCGCTACGAAGGGCGATCCAGGAACTCGGCAGCGCCCGCATCATCGCGGCAACGGGAGCGTCGCAATTCGAATTTCTCCACGCGCTCACGGCAATGCCCGAAGTTTCCTGGCAAGACGTCGAGATGTTTCATCTGGACGAATATATCGGCCTCCCTTCGACGCATCCTGCGAGCTTCCGCCGATACCTGCTTGACCGGCTGATCCACAAAGTGGGCATACGGAACTATCACCTGCTCGACGGCGAGGGCGAACCCGACGAGGTAATTCGCCGTGCAAGCGAAGAGTTGAGATTGCGGCAAGCGGACATTGCGTTCGTTGGCATCGGCGAGAACGGGCATCTGGCGTTCAACGATCCTCCGGCGGATTTCGAGACCGAGGAGCCATTCGTGGTTGTCGAGCTCGACGAACCCTGCCGTCGACAGCAGGTCGGCGAGGGCTGGTTTCGGGAGATTTCGGACGTTCCCCGACGGGCGATCAGTATGTCGATCCGCCAGATCTTGAGAGCTCGCGAGATTCTGGCTATTGTCCCGGAGGCGCGCAAAGCCGAGGCTGTAAGGGCCTGCTGCGAGGGCCAAGTCAGCCCCCTGGCTCCGGCCTCCATTCTGCAGAGGCATTCGAATACGACGCTCTTTCTCGACAAAGAGTCGGCGCGACTCCTCGGCACAAAAACGACGGCTCGCCCGTGAGTTGAGTTTCGGCCCCCTGCACAATAACCGCGGCTGGGCCGCGAAGCTGATGATATTTTTAGCCGTATCTGATTGGGCAGAGGGAGTCCTCGTGAAGATCACGGATGCGAAAATGATGGTTAGTTCACCCGGGAGAAATTTCGTTACGCTGAAAGTCTCGACAGACGAGGACATTTTCGGACTGGGCGACGCCACGTTGAACGGCAGGGAACTCGCCGCGGCCTCTTACCTTCACGACCACCTGATCCCCTGCCGATCGGCCGCGATCCATTCCAAAGCGAAGACATTTGGCAGTATTTCTACCGCGGCGCGTACTGGCGACGGGGCCCCGTTACCATGACGGCGATTGCGGCGATCGACATGGCGCTGTGGGACATCAAGGGCAAAGCGTTCCGCACACCCGTCTACAATCTCCTCGGAGGCAAGAGC
>DATFTB010000121.1:0-7038 GCA_035262325.1 Candidatus Acidiferrum sp. | reverse complement strand
TGATGGTGCTCCGCCGCCTTCTTTGACATAAGCTTCCTCCAATCGATTTGAAAAGCTACCAGCCGATATGCGAATCAATGGATCGGCTGGGATTCCAGTGTGATTAGCAGGCGGAATTTCAATGTACACCCTGACACTCTTACCGCGCAATCCTCTCGCGGCATAGCGTCTCACGCACGTTCATGGGAACCTCACCCTATCCGGTTGTGGAAGTCGCGTTGAACATCAGAAGCCGGGAAGAGGAACATGAAAAATCACAGTGCTTTCCCCACCTCCGTCAGAGCCCGGAATGTCCATTTGGGTGTCGTTGCTACGGGGTGGCGCGTTATGCGGTTAGGACGGCGTCGAGCTTGTCAAAGGATTAGGTAATCGGAACATTGCGTAATGACGCGGGTCCTGTTCAGTTGAAGCCTGGCAACCGCACGCACGCGTGCCACTGTTCGTCTTCGGCGTGCGCTTCACAGAACCACTTTTTGCAGATAGTGCAGCGAACGGTCGCCGGAAATCCGCAAACCTCATTGCTGGGTGAAACTGCTTGGCACGGACGTTCCCTGTCCTCACCCTCGCCTGACGTCTCGCCCATTGGCACGGCACCTCGACGGCAATTCTACAGGAACCGTCAATTCCCGATAAGATGCTGTCGATCGGTTGCTGCGTAAAATAGGTGGGCGCGATATCTCAGGCGTTGTGGTTTCTCGATCCACGGTATTCATCGAATGTGGGGGCAATGAAGCTTCGTGTTGAGCCATTTGTCCCTATAAAAGCTTTGGTTTAGCCCTCGAGAACTTGGGACCCTCAGCGTGGATGCGCGAAGCCACACTCCTTCCAGAGTTTTTCCCAGACCCAGATTCGAATAACCCGCCTTGATCGGCAGCGGGTAACCCAACAGTCACTTGCGACGGACTTTGGGCATATGAGCGAATGTCGCAGCGATTGTGCTCGCGTTCGGAGGCGCGGCCCTCCTGGCGTGGGGATCCAGCTGTTCCGAAAATGAGCTGGTTGATTCGGTCGCTGACGGCGTAGGTCTCAAGCAACGCTTGGCAAAAGGCAGGGTGGCGAAGAGGCGTGCGAGCCCATAGAGACTAGCGGGGAATTCCGCTTGCAGGGACTGGTAGCGATCGGACGTTCCGGGGAGGAAGCACTTGGAGCTCGTCCCTCGCACGGAAGAGCATGTTGTGCGACCTATTTCGGGGAAGGCGAAGTTGTTGTCGCCGGAGGTGGCGAGGGAGATATTACACTCGAGTCGCGCGAGATAATCTGCTGTGGTGTCGGAAGTCTGGAGACGTCCCAGCCGCCACCTAGTGCTTCCATCAGCTGCACGCTCGCGGTGATCTGTTGAACGCGCAGGCTGACATCCGTTTGTTGGTTACTCAGCAAACTGGCCTGCGCGACGATCACATTCAGGTACGGGTCTATTCCGAGTCGGTAGCGGTCTGTAGCGAGGGTGACCACTCTTTGGGCCGACTTTACCGCTTCACCCTGCTGCTGAATTTGCTCTGACAAAATTCTAAGCGCGGCTAGATTATCCTCGACCTGCTGGAACGCCACCAAAATGTCCTGGCGATAATTTGCCACGCTGGCGTCGTATTGCGCACGAAACTGCTCTACGGTGGCTCGGCGAAGTCCTGCGTCAAACAACGTTTGCGACGCCGTGGGGCCGATCGACCAGAAACGGCTCGGCCAGGTGAACCATTGCGAGATGCTCGTGCTTTCGAGCCCACCGGAAGCGCTCAGGGTTACCGTTGGATAGTACGCCGCCCTGGCCACGCCTATTTGGGCGTTTGCTTGCGCCATCTGGCGCTCCGCGGCGGCGATGTCTGGCCGACGCTCGAGCAGTTGCGAAGGGACGCCAAAGGGGATAGCTGGCGGGGGTACCTTTAGGGGTGCGACGGGGATAGAAAATGTGGAGGCGGGCTGACCAACCAGCAGCGCGATGGCGTGTTCAAACTGGGCGCGAGCAATGCCAAGGCTGGTGGCTTGGGCGCGCGTGGTGTTAAGTTGCGTTTCTGCTTGCGCAACCGCTTCATCCGAGTCGATTCCGGTCTCGTAGAGCACCTTCGTCAGGTCCAAGGACTGCTGGAAAACAACCACGGTCGAATCGAGCAGTTCCTTCAGGGAATCTTGACCGCGCAATTCATAGTAATCGACAGCAAGTTCCGCCTGCGCTGTCAGCTTAGTGTTTTCGAGGTCAGCGGCGGAGACCTGCGCGTTAGAGACGTCCGCTTTGACTGTGTTTCTGACACGCCCCCAAAGGTCGGGCGTCCAGGTCGCATCGAAGGGGAGTACGAAGGACGCGAACGTTCGTCCCGATGAACTCGCGGTCGAATTGACCGAAGTGGAAGGCTGATGTTCCCGAAGGATGCTCGGCCCTACTGTCACGGTCGGGTAATATTGCGAACGGGCCTGCCGGACGATCGCGCGAGCCGCCATGAAGTTCGCAAAAGCAGCGGCAACATTCTGGTTGGAAACGCTGACTTGCTCTTCGAGCGCGTTCAATTCCGGATCTCCGAAGATCTCCCACCACTTGCCGTGCAGCTCGGTGTCCTTTGGCTCGGCCACCTTCCAACCGTCCATTTTCTTCAAATCTTCGGGCGTAACCTCTTTAAAGGTTGCTGGTGATTGCACGCTAGGGCGGTTGTACTTTGGACCAACATTGCAGCCTTGAAGGAGCAGCGCCGCGTAGACGAGAGCGATAGCTGCACGCCATAGGTTGCCAGACTGTGTTTTCATGCTCGTTTGAATTTCTCCTGAAGTTCTTGCATTCCTCTGCACCGCACGCTCTCGCTCTCTGCCATGCACGGTCATCAGCTAGCTCCAATGGGCTCGGCGCGCTTTAATCCGCCGTGTGCGCTCAACCAGCGCACGCGCATGCGGTCCAGGTACAGGTAAACGACGGGGGTCGTGTATAGCGTAAGCATTTGGCTGACGATCAGACCGCCGATAATTGTGATCCCGAGGGGCTGACGCAATTCCGAGCCCGTTCCGGTGCCGAAGGCCAGCGGAACCGCACCGAACAATGCTGCCATCGTGGTCATCAGAATCGGCCGGAAGCGCAACAGGCAGGCCTGAAAAATCGCGTCCCGCGGACCCTTGCCCTCGATGCGCTCCGCAGCAAGCGCGAAATCGATCATCATAATGGCGTTTTTCTTCACGATGCCGATCAACAAGATAATTCCGATGAGCGCAATCACGCTCAGATCTTTCTTGAAGATCATCAACGCCAGAACCGCCCCAACACCCGCGGACGGCAGCGTCGAAAGAATCGTGATCGGGTGGATCAGGCTTTCGTAGAGAATGCCCAGCACAATGTAGACGGTCATCAGGGCCGTAAGAATAAGGAACGGTTCGGAAGCGAGAGAAGACTGAAAGGCCTGCAGAGTCCCAGAAAACATGCCGCGAATCGTGTTGGGCATGCCCATCTTTTGCTCCATTTCGGTTATGGCGCGGGAGGCATCGCTCAATGCCACGCCTGGAGCAAGGTTGAAGGATATGGTGACCGAGGGATACTGACCCTGGTGATTGACGGCCAGCGGCGCAGTCGTCGGCTGGTAGTGAGCCACGGCGCTAAGCGGCACAACCTTGCCCTGAGATGTCCGGATGTAAACGTCATTCAGCCCTAGGGGGGACTGCCAGAACTTCGGTTCAACCTCCAGGACCACGTGGTACTGGTTCACGCCCGTGTACATGGTCGAAACTTGCGACTGGCCGAAAGCCTCGTAAAGTGTGTTGTCAATCTGTTGCGGGGTAATTCCCAGGCGAGCCGCGGTGGCACGGTCGTAGACCACGTTCATTTGCAGCCCGCTGTTTTGCTGATCGGTATTTACGTCGGCCAGCATCGGCATCTTTCGCATCTGTTGCAGTAGAAGCGGGCCCCACTGCACAAGATCCTGCAAATTGTCACTCTGAATGGTGTACTGGAATTGCGCGCTGCTCATGCGGCCGCCAATACGCAAATCCTGCCCGGCCTGCAAAAACGTATTCGCTCCAGGGACGGCGATCAGTTTCGGGCGCAACCGGTCGATGACCTGGTTTGCGCTGACCTTTCTCACTTCGAGAGGCTTCAGGCCCAGGTAGATGAAGCCGCTATTCGATGCGCCGTTTCCGCCGGTGAATGCCATGGAATTCTCAACGGCTGGATCCGACTTTACGACATCGACGATTCGCCTCGTGGCCGCTTGCATTGCCTGGAAAGAAATATCCTGCGAGCCCTGAATGCCCCCAAAAATCGTGCCATTGTCCTGCTGCGGGAAGAACCCCTTCGGCACGATCATGAACAAATAAATATTGAAGGCAATGGTCATCAAGAGAACCGCGAGCGTCAACGCCGAGTGTTCCAATACCCAAGTAAGCGACCGCTCGTAAGTCCGCAACATCCACTGAAATCCTCGTTCGCTCAGTTGGTACAGCCTGCTTTTATCTTGTTCGCGAATATGCTTCAACAGCCGCGAACACATCATCGGCGTGGTGGTCAGGGAAATTAACAGCGAGACGAGGATCGCGACCGACAGGGTCACGGCGAACTCCCGGAACAGCCGGCCAACGATGCCGCCCATCATAAGAATGGGGATGAAGACGGCAACCAGCGAAATACTGATCGAAAGCACGGTGAAGCCGATTTCGCTCGCGCCCTTGAGCGCAGCGTGCGTTGGCGCCATACCCTGCTCGATGTAGCGTGTGACGTTTTCAATCACCACGATTGCGTCGTCAACCACAAATCCCGTCGAGATCGTGAGAGCCATCAAAGAGAGATTGTCGATGCTGTACCTGCAGAGATACATCACTCCAAACGTACCAATCAACGAGACCGGCACAGCAACGCTGGGAATAAATGTGGCGCGTAGGTTCCGCAAAAAAAGAAACACGACCAGTATGACCAGGCTAATCGAAATGATCAGAGTTCGTTCCACCTCGCGAACCGACGCGCGAATCGTCGTCGTGCGGTCCAGCACAACCCTCACGTCGATGGCGGTGGGGATGGAGGCCTTGAGCGATGGTATCGCCGCTCGGATCCTGTCCACCGTTTCGATGATGTTCGCCCCCGGCTGGCGGAAGATGATGATCAGCACAGAAGGTTGCCCGTTCACGAAACCAGCCGCCCGGATGTTTTCCGTAGAGTCCTGGACATTCGCCACATCCGACAGCTTCACGGCCGCCCCGCTGTGGTAGCCGACGACGAGGGGCATGTAATCCACAGCCTTCAAGAGCTGATCGTTGCTCGAAACGTCCATCGTCGTCGTGCCGTTCGAGATCTGGCCCTTGGGAGCGTTTGCGTTCTGCTTGTTCAGCATCGCCGCGACATCTTGCATCCCGAGGCCATAACTGTTGAGCTGTGTCGGATTCACGTCGACGCGCACGCCAGGCAGCGAGCTTCCCCCAACCGTTACCTGTCCCACCCCCTGCACTTGCGATAGCCGCTGTGCCATGATCGTTGAGGCCGCGTCGTACATCTTGCCGCGGTCGTAGACTTCCGAAGTCAGCGCCACAATCATGATCGGTGAATCCGCGGGATTTACCTTCCGGTAGGTCGGATTTGCCGGCAGATTCGACGGGAGATAGCTGCGGGCCGCATTAATCGCCGCTTGAACATCGCGTGCAGCTCCATCGATGCTGCGGTTCAGGTCGAACTGGAGCGTGATGCTCGTCGTTCCCAAGAAGCTGGCGGACGTCATCTCGGTCACGCCGGCGATCCGGCCGAACTGGCGTTCCAATGGCGTCGCAACGGACGACGCCATGATCTCCGGGCTTGCTCCCGGCAAACTCGCGCCCACCGAAATCGTCGGGAAATCGATCTGCGGCAGAGCCGATACCGGCAGAGCTCGAAAAGCGACTGCTCCCGACAGGGCAATCGCCGCTGTGAGAAGCGTCGTCGCAACCGGACGCCGGATGAATGGAGAGGAAAGATTCATCGCCTCAGTCCGCCGGGACTACCTCCGGACCTGCATCGGCCGCGTGGCGCCGCGAGAACCTTCCCGCCAGCCGGTCGAAGAAAATGTAAATGACGGGCGTCGTGTACAGCGTAAGGATTTGGCTCAGGATCAGGCCGCCCACCATCGAAATCCCGAGTGGTCGCCGGAGCTCCGAACCAATTCCAGTACCAAGGGCTAGCGGAATGCCGCCAAGAAGCGCCGCCATCGTGGTCATCATGATCGGGCGGAACCGAAGAAGGCAGGCTTCATAAATCGCATCTTCGGGCTTTTTGCCGTCGTTGCGTTCCGCTTCGAGCGCAAAGTCGATCATCATGATTCCGTTCTTTTTCACAATCCCGATCAGCAGGATGATGCCGATCAATGCCACCACGCTCAATTCCTGCCCGCAGATAAGCAGTGCCAGGATCGCGCCTACGCCGGCCGACGGCAACGTTGAGAGAATGGTGATCGGATGAATGTAGCTCTCATAGAGCACGCCCAGCACGATATACACCGTGACCAGCGCCGCCAGAATCAGAATTGGCTCGCTCGACAGCGATGCCTGGAACGATGCTGCGGTTCCCTGGAATGTTCCCTGCACGCTGATGGGCATTCCGATTTCCTGTTTAGCTCTCTCGATGGCTTTGGTCGCCTCGCCTAGCGAAGCGTTCGGCGCCAGATTGAACGAGATGGTCACGACGGGGAATTGGCCTTGATGATTGATCGAGAGAGGGCTGTTCTTCAACTCAACATGTGAAAACGCGCCGAGTGGTACGGCACCGGCATTGGAGGCCGATACCGCCGCAGGAAACGCCGAGCCTGTTGTGGCCAACGTGTTTGTTGAAGCCGAGGGGCTCGGCGAGGCGGTGCTGAAAGTTCCTGCCGTACCTGAAGAGGTTACCACCGGGCTGTTCGAATTCGAGCCCGTCGTCTGGCTGCCAGGGGCCAGCGCCGAGCGGACGTAAATATCCTGCAGCTTCGCTGGATTTTTCTGAAAGTCCGGCTGGGTCTCGAGGATCACGTGGTACTGATTCAGTTGCGTGTAGAGCGTATTCACCTGGCGTTGGCCGAACGCGTCATAAAGGGTCTGATCGATCGCTTGCGGCGTAATTCCCATGCGCGAAGCGGTCAC
>DATFTB010000120.1:0-13700 GCA_035262325.1 Candidatus Acidiferrum sp. | reverse complement strand
GAAGATCTCCACCGAGGATCAGGCAGCGCTCAAGAAGCTCGCTGAAGATGCCGTCAAACAGACCGGGTACATCATCCAAGTGAAGGGCTTTGCCGATTCGAGCGGCAACGCTGCGATGAACCAGAAGCTGAGCATGGAGCGGGCACAGAGCGTGATCGCGTATTTGATCCAGGACTGCAACATACCGGTTCGCCACGTCATCGCGCCAGGAGCGATGGGCGAAGCGGCGCCGGTAGCCTCAAACGAGACAGCCGCGGGACGAGCGGAAAATCGGCGAGTCGAGGTCAAGGTCCTGTTGAACAAGGGCGTATCCGGCAGTTAAGCCTCCCGGAACGGGTTCGCTATCGAGCGCGTGTTCGAGCGAAGATAACCGGGAACTCCCGTCGTGAGGTCTCCGGCGATTTTGCAGGAGTCTTTTCGCCGACGTAACGGAGGAGCTTTCGCGAGGAACACGAAATGTGTGTTCCTAATTCGCGTGCAGAGCGTCCATGGGATCGGCGGAAGCGGCGCTGGCTGCGGGGAGCGCCGATGCGAGCAGCGCCGTAGCCATCATAATCGAGACGCACACTGTGTAGACGAGAGGATCGGTCGGGCTGACCCCGAACAGGAAGGAGCTGAGCAGTCGCGAGACGGCTAACGAGCCGAGAACACCAAGCCCGCATCCGAAAAGCGCGAGCTTCGCGGCCGAAGCGAGCACGAGCTTGGCAATGGCGGTTCGTTGCGCGCCCAAAGTCATGCGAATGGCGATCTCCTGGGCGCGCTGGGCCACGGAGAAGGCCATCACCCCGTAAATCCCAGTGATCGCCAGCAGTAGCGCGCCCAGGGCGAATGCCGTGATTAGGTCTGTGTTGAAATGCCGCGGTGCTTCAATTGCCGACACCGCCTCCGTGACGGACCTCACCTCGCGCAAAGCCAGGAGCGGATCGATCTCCGTGATAGTCGAACGCATTGTCCGGACCATGTGCTCAGGGTCAAGCGATGAGCGTATAGTTATGTATCCGCTCGGTGGGCCGCTGAGATTTCCCGGCGTCCCCGAGCCGTACAGAGTGGCGGGCTGATCCATTGGCGTGTACCACTGGTCGATGCTGGGTACATCGCGAGGCATCTTCGTGTCAGCGACAACTCCGACAACGGTTGCCCAGGGGAGTCCCTTTCCTGGGTTGCCGACGTGCATACGCTGGCCGATAGCGCTCTGGCCCGGCCAGCAATCTTTGGCCATCGATTGGTTCACAACTATCACGAGCGGCGCGTTGGAATCGTCGTGCATGGTGAAGGTTCGGCCCTCAAGCAAAGGGATGCCCATTGCGCCGAAGTAATCCCCATAAACGCTGGTGAACGCGGCGAATTTCAGCTTCCATTGGTCCGCCGACACGCCCTCGACGGTGAACGCAGATTGCGGAGAAAAGTCGGATGCGGCAACCGCGTTGCTGATGCTTACAGCGATCACTCCTGGCTTGCTCGAAAGCTGTTCGACAACCGCCCGGTTAAACGAGCTGACAGACGCTGGGGTGGGGTATTGCGCCAAAGGAAGTTGGTAGCCAGCAATCAGAGCGTGGTCGGCACGGAAACCGGGGTCGACTGCTTGCATCTTCTGTAAGCTGCGTAGGAAGACACCTGATACGGTGAGCAGCATCAAAGCAATGGCCACCTCCGAGACGACCAGGGCGGAGCGTAACCATGTATGGCTTGCGCTGCCGCTGCCAGTTTGCGCGCCCTCTTTGAGGCTTTCTATCAAATTGGTGCGCAAGGCCACGAAGGCTGGCGCAAGACTGCAGAGAACACCGGTCGCAACGGATAGGACGAGGGCAAACGCGGCGATGCTGGTGTTCATCGAGACAGAATCGATGCGAGGCAGGGAGTCAGGCATCAGATGCAAGGTGCTCCGGATCGCAATTGCGGCAAACGCCAAACCGAGCAGGCCACCAGCCGTGCTCAGGAGGAGTCCTTCGACCAGGGATTCGCGGATGATGCGGCTGGCGCTCGCGCCAATCGCCACGCGGACCGCATACTCTCGCCGCTGACGGATGGCCCGGACCAAGAGCAGGCCGGAGACATTCACGCAGGCAATCAACAGCACGATAGCCACAGCCAGAAACAGCGTCTGCAGCACCGGGCGGACGTCTGCGACGACGCTTTCGCGAAGTGGCCTGGCGTCGCCCTGAATGTGAATGGCCGACATGCTTGCGGGAAAATCGCGCATGATTTCGTGCGCCACTCGGTCGGCATCCTGAACGGCTTGGGGCAGGGACACTCCATCCTTCAAGCGCGCGATCATACGGTAGCCCCAGAAGCCGGCATGTTGATCGGATAGCTCATCGGGGCTGAGACTCAAAGGAACCCAAAGTTGCGCCTGGTCCAAGCTGCCGGGCTGTAACGGAAATTCAAAGCCGCGCGGCATCACTCCGATTACGGAATAAGGTTTGCGGTCGAGCACGATGGAGATGCCGAGGACGCGCGGATCGCGGTGGTAGCGGTCGGTCCACAGGGCGTAACTGATCACCGCGAGCGGTTGGCGGGCGTCTTCTTCTTCCGGGGTAAAGACACGGCCCAGGATGGGCTGAACACCAAGGGTCGAAAACATTCCGGAATTCATGCGTGCCGCATTGATTTGTTCCGGCTGCGCGCCTCCAGAAAGCTCAAACGATGTTGTGATAAAGCCGCCCAAAGAGGAAAACGCCTGGGTCACGCCTGTGTACGTTGCGATTTCACGAGCTCTGACGGACATGCCTGGCCGGCCTCCCAGATGATCCCCCAACAAAACGAGCCGATTGGCGTCCTGGAACGGAAGTGGGCGCAGCAGGATGCCTTCGACGAGCGAGAACATCGCGGTGGTGGCACCAATGCCAAGGGCCAGGGTGAGGACGACCGTAAGTGTGAATGCATACGTCCTTCGCAGCTGGCGAAATGTAAATTGGAGATTCTGTGTTAGTGCGTGCATGCATCCCCCGAATGCCTCGAGTTTTCTGAGCCACTGTATGTGTTAATCGTCAAAACCCCAGCCGGCTTTGGAATCCATAACATAGTTGCAGCTGCATAGACCAGTGTTCTGCTATAGCTCTCCACCATGTTTTATTTCCTTAGACTCAGCTTCGGAACACTGGCTCGCTCCTTTCGAAAGGCGCGCACTCCGAGTCGCACGTACTTCGGGCATAATCGAAGGAGTCGATGGAAACTGTGCACCGAACCGAAACAGCTGAATTCCACCGTGTAAGGTCGGACGCATGATCACACCCCAGTTCCCGTTACTGGCCGCAACGGTCGTGGTCGCGGCCTGCGTCCAGGGAACGGTCGGCATCGGCTTCGCCCTGATCGTCGCGCCCGTTCTGGCTTTCCTGAGGCCAGAGCTCCTGCCGGTGTCAGTGCTGTTCCTGATGCTGCCACTCAACCTATTCACCGTGGTGCGGGAGCGCCAAGCGCTCGACTGGTCGGGTGGCAGTTGGATCACATTGGGACGAGCATTCGGGGCGGTAGCAGGCGCCGGCGTTCTGGCTGCCCTGTCATCGCACGCCCTCAATCTGCTGATTGGCGCCGCAACTATTGCGACCACTGTCGTGACCATGGTCGCGCCAGCGTTCGCCCCCAAGCGCAGCGCGTTCGTGACCGTTGGCCTCCTCACCGGCATTAGCGAGACCACAACCGGCATCGGGGGACCGCCGCTTGCCTTGGCGTATCAACATGTGCGCCCTGAAGTCCTGCGCTCGACCGTCGCTGCGTGTTTCCTTGCAGGAGAGTTGCTGTCTGTCGCGGTTCTCGCCGTCACCGGACGAACTACGTCGCAGCAAATCGTATCCGCTGCGCTCTTGCTCCCCTTTCTGGCAACCGGCGGTATCGTTAGCTCATTCATTCGAAATCACGTGAACGGACCACTCTTGCGCGGCCTTGTCCTCGCCTTCGCGCTGACGTCGGGAATCATCCTGCTTGTTCGTGGGTGATGCGCCCATTTCAATACCGGCGGGAATCAAGTTAGGTCAAGACATCCGTTCAACTCAGCGCCCGGGGGTGCGATGCCCGCGAGCGAAATGACGCATCAAGCGATTTTTTGGGAAGCGTAACTTCGGCAAGGCGCGGCCATAGAAGGCCAGTGCCGAGAAGAGCAAGACAAGTTGTCCAAGGAACTTGACGCGAGATGCGAGCAAGCGACGTCACGAGGCAGCGCCGAAAATATTAGCATTCAGGAAATCATTGCGGAATTTCCCGTGGGGGTCGAATTTTTCGGCTAAGGCGACGAAATCAGGCAGTCTTTCGTATTCGGTACGGAGCTGCGCCGGTGGGATAGAAAAAAGTTTACCCCAGTGGGGCCGCGAACGGAACGGCGCAAGCTGTTTTTCGATCACGGGGAGCAATTGGCTGACCGCGGGCCAGTCCGGTTTCCAGGTGAAATGAATGGTCACACAAGATTGCTTGTAGCAGGGACTCATCCAAAGCTCATCGGCGGCAATGGCGCGAATTTCCGCGATCAAGAGGGATGGTGATATCTGGTCGTGGAGACGCTCGATCGCAGAAATCGCTTCCACTGCGTTGTGCCGCGGCACGAAGTATTCGGACTGCAATTCCCTTCCAGCACTGGGCGTGAAGCCCATCCGGAAATGCGGCAGTCTTTCATACCATGGGCCGGGCACGCCCATTTGTTCGGTACAGTTTTCTGCGGACAACTCGATAATGGGATGGACATTCCGGGTGGCTTTTTTGGCACCAAAGAACTCGGGCAGAGCTTCGAACGTCGGTTTTTGATCCGTGCGGCATTTCAACCACACTTCGTTGATTCGCTGTTTTTGCCAGTCGGTGAACAAGCTCACGCTATAAGCCGAGGACTCAATCGCATCGAAATTATTTTTCAATTCGCTGAGGGGCAGGTTTTCGTAAACGTATTGTTGCATTTGAAATGTCGGCTGAATGTCGAGCGTGAGCTTCGTGATCACACCTAAAGCGCCAAGCCCCACGACCGCACCCAAAAATTCCTGACCGTCCTTCGCGCGGGACAGTTGCACGACTTCCCCGGCCGCGTTGACGATTTCCAGTGCCACGACGGCGGCAGCCAGATTTCCATTTTTTTCTCCGGACCCGTGCGTCGCCGTGCTGCAGGCGCCAGCGATGGAAATGTGGGGCAGGGAAGCAAGGTTGTGTAGCGCCCAGCCCCTACTGTCAAGATAAGGAGACAAATGTCCATAAGTCAGGCCGCCCTCGACAGTCACGGTACGGCCGGCCGCGTCCAGTGCGATGGCCTGGTCCGTATTGAGAGAGATGAGCTGCCGCTTGCTGTCGGCAATTTTGTTGAAGCAGTGGCGGGTGCCGAGGACTTTCAGGCTATTCTGTTTTTTGACGAACTCCCGGACCTGATCCAGGGTTCGGGCTGAGTACAGGTTTTCCGTACTGTATTCCAAATTCCCGGCCCAGTTCTTGAGCTTTTCTCCGGCGGCCCACGCGAAAAGAGGCACAAGAAAAGGGCTACCAATAAGAGAGGAACAAACCTTAAGAAAAGATCGCTTGTTCATCGGTGCGCATTCCCTTGAGCGCATCAAAGACCGGATTGTTCGCAGGGAGTATAACCCAAGAAAAGTCTCTCGGACGAAAGCGGTTAGGCGACTGCAAACGCCTGTTTGCGGCAAAGCATCAACTGGTAAGTGCACAGGATAATTGTGGGGCGGACGCGCGTTTTGTTGCCTGATCAGGCGATTCTTCCGTCGTGGGCACCACGTTGCCGAACTGCAACCGTGTCTGTCGCTCTGCTTCGGCCGGATCCGGTTCGTGGCCAGCCCCTTGCAGAAGATCGAGTCGAGATGGATCCGGTGCAATTGGTGCGGACATTCGACAATACGATAGGCTTCTTGATTTCGGTGGTCTAAAAGAAGGGGCTCGAAACGGCCTTGGCGAACACAGTCTTGTGATGGTGTCACAGAGTAACAGTTTCGTTTGGCGGCTACTCACGTTGCGGGTCGAGAATTCCCAGGCGGTCCTTTTTCACACGCTTTAGGATGGACAGACCGTCAAAGAGCGCCAGACGTTCGAGTTGGTTGCCCCGCTCCATTGCCAGTTCTTCAAGTCTGTTAACAATTGCTGCCTCAGCCCTTTGTACCTTTTCATGCAGTCGCTGAGGATCAAATTCGAGAATTGCAGCACCGAGGGGTTCCTGCCACTGCGGATACTTCAGATCCATTACGCACCATTAAAAAAGTTGTTCCCCTAATTTTCGGATAGGAAAGCCGAGTCCGGGGCGGGCGGCCGCCCCGGACTCGTTTCCGCTCGCGTTGGTACGCGAGCTTGTGCGGCCGCGACGACCTTGCGATTCGTCAAAGGCAATCGCACCTGCTTTGCCCAGATGCGCGATCGGGACCCTGACTTCCTCGTAGCCAACCCTTGATGAAGGACACTAAAGACTGTTCAAATCCCTGAACTGATAGAAGTCACTCTCGGCGATGGCCAAGCGTCGCCAATCAGGCGAGCTTAACGCGGCTTAACGTCTGAGAAAACTAGGAATGTGCTGTACGGAACGAGGAAATATCGTTTACGCTTGCTGTATAAGAGCCTCAATCGCCGCTCGATGCGTTGGCGACTTTCCTGAACTAAACCGACTTAAATCTGTTGCTTTACAACACCCATGCGGGAATAACCATTCGTTTTTCTAGCGCCTGAGATCTCAGGCCTGTGCGTAGCTCGTCGACCATCGGATGAAAATGAAGATGGAATGGCCGGTTGAAGAAGCCCAGCAGGATACCGTCACCGGGGAGGAATCGCGGAGTTTTGTCATGCATGGAGCAGATGGAAATGTTGTGGGCTTGCCTCACATTGCTCGCTCCCGGCGACCACTGGTGGTGCGCGGAGTTTGCTTAGACCGATCCAGTGCTGCAGGGTTGTATGAACACAGAGACTAGATCTGCGAGCACGGCGCTCCATCGATGTTTCTTCGCAGCTTCTTACTTATGACTCCAGGCCGGACCACCGAAAGATGGGTCGGGGGCGGGTGGAGTTGAACCACCAACCTCCCGGTCCCGAAGGGATACGAATTCCATAAACGCTTTGTCTGGCGTCGCTTAGGGACTACGACCAGCATTTCTTCCCCTCTCGATTCTGCACCGCCCGATACGCGGGTCCCGTGATTTCCTGTTGCATTACCACAGGAAGACCTGTAACCTTATGTGGCCGCCCCACAGGAGACCCGGATGGCGCAATCGAAACTTGACCTGCTGCAAGGGACCCTCGACCTAATGGTCCTGCAGACGCTTGCCACAATTGGCCCTCAGCATGGGTATGGTATCGCTCGCCGCATTGAACAGGTCAGCAAAGACAAGGTGCTGCTAAATCAGGGAACCATCTACGCGTCACTGGTCAGGCTCCAGCAGCGTCGATGGATTTCCGCCGCATGGGGAACTTCCGAAAACAACCGCAAGGCCAAATTTTATTCCATCACTAAACGAGGACGAAAACAGCTTTCCGAAGACGCAGCTTACTGGCAGCGCCTTTCGGCTGTGATCGGTCGCGTGCTGGCTCTTCGCGAGGACAGCGGTTACAAATGAGGAACTGGCTACGGGAATCGCTTCAGCGAGTGTTCGCTCTTTTCCGGAGCGATAAGATGGACCACGAGCTTGACGCCGAAATGGCAGCGCACATCGACCTGGCGACCGAGGAGAATCTCGGGCGCGGCATGTCCCCGGAGGAAGCTCGCCGACAGGCTTTGCTCCGGTTTGGCGGAACGGAACAGGCTAAACAACAGCATCGCGAGGCCCGCGGCTGGCAGCCCCTCGAAACACTACTCCAAGACCTTCGTTTCGCCTTTCGTGTGCTGCGCAAGTCTTCTGGTTTCACGACCATCGCCGTGCTTACTACCGCTCTCGGCATCGGCGCAAATAGCGCGCTCTTCTCTGTCATCAACGGCGTGCTCTTGAATCCTTTGCCGTTCCCGAACGCCAACCGCATCGTCTCGATGTTTCAAGAGAAGCCAAACTTCCCCAAAGGCTCGATCTCTTACCCGAATTTTCTGGATTGGCGGCAAGACAACCGCTCTTTTGAATCCATCGCCGCTTACCGGTGGGCTGACGGCACCATCCGCGGCACGGGCGAACCAGAGGAGGTTCATGCGCAGCGGGTCTCTGCAACTTTCTTCCCAATTTTAGGAGTTCAACCAATCCTTGGGCGCAACTTCGCCGAAGACGAGGATCGCCGCGGCGCGAACCCCACGGTCATCATATCGGAGGGTTTGTGGAAGCGAAAGTTCGGAAGGGATTCGAACATACTCGGCAAATCCCTCAATGTGGGCGGAACGGCCCGCACTGTCGTCGGCGTAATCCCTTCCTCGTTTCGGCTGAATATCCAGAACTTCCAGACCGCCGACGTTTATGAACCCGTCGGGCAGGAAGAAGATCCAAAGTTTCATCAACGCAACTCCTTCTGGGGCCTGGACGCCATCGGCCTGCTCAAACCTGGCGTCCCACTGCAACAGGCGCGAGACGACATGAAGCGCGTGAATGCCGGTCTCGCGGGCACCTATCCCGACATCGACGCGGAAATCAAGGCGAACATCATTCCGTTAAAAGAGGAAATCGTCGGCGAGATGCGGCTGATTCTACTGGTGCTTTTCGGCGCGGTCGCTTTCGTACTGCTAATCGCCTGCGTGAATGTCGCCAATTTGCTCCTGGCTCGATCGACCGCACGACGCCGCGAATTTTCCATTCGGGTAGCCGTAGGTGCCGGCCGATCGCGGATGGTCCGTCAACTGCTTACCGAAAGTCTATTGCTTGCGCTCATCGGAGGCGGGCTTGGCCTGGTACTGGCTAAATGGGGAACCTCGGCGGCCCTCGCCGCTGCGCCGCGCACTGTTCCGCGCGCCGAGGAAATCGGTCTCGATCCGCGCGTCCTTCTCTTTACTTTGGGCATCTCAGTTGCCGCCGGCATCCTCTTCGGCCTCGTGCCGGCCCTAAGGACTTCTGCTCGTGACGTCGGTGCGCACCTTAAGGATACGGGCCGCGCCATTTCCCCATACCGTTCACACACGCAAGCGGTCTTCGTTGTTGGCGAGATGGCCATGGCGTTAGTCTTATTAATCGGCGCCGGGCTAATGATTCGTACGCTGGCGTACCTCTGGGGGCTCAACCCCGGATTCGATCCGCACAATGTGCTCACCTTTGGCATCGATCCGCGTCCCTCGCTGGCAGACCAATCGTCGGATGCCATTCGCGCTGAACTTCGTGCGATACACTCCACGATCTTGAGTGTCTCCGGAGTCGAGTACGCGTCGTTGCATTGGGGGGCGCATCCTATGCAAGGCGATGACGAGGTCGGCTTCTGGCCGGAGGGCCAGCCGCAGCCGGCGCGCGAGGCGGACTACGCGAGCACTTTGGAATACGTCGTCGAACCAGAATACCTGCAGACTATGCGTATTCCGCTGCTGCGAGGGCGCTTTATCACAAATGCGGACAATGAGCGCTCTGAACAAGTTGCCGTCATTGACAACAGTTTCGCGCAAAAATATTTTCCGAGTCAGGACCCCATCGGTAAGCACATCCGAATCTTTGATTACGACGCCGACCCGAGCCAACGCACATGGATCCCTTTCACGATCGTTGGCGTTGTAGGCCACGTGAATCAATTTGGGCTGGCTGATGATGCAAAGCGGCCGTTGCAAGCGCAGATGTACAGATCGCTGATGCAAGCCTCCGACCTGTTTACGAAGAACGCCGCTCAAGGTGTAACTGCCTATGTGCGGTTTCAATCCTCAATCGACACGGGAGCGTTCTCTCGAACCATTCGTACGACGTTGCTTGCACACAATGGCCAGATGGTCGTTTCAGAAAACCAATCTGAAGAAGAGGTCGTCGCTCGATCCATTCGTAACCAGCGTTTTTCTTTCATTTTATTGGGCGTTTTCGCGTCGTTAGCTCTGCTGTTGGCCAGCGTCGGCATTTACGGGGTGCTCTCCTATCTGGTTGGCCAGCGCCGCCAAGAGATCGGAGTGCGCATGGCTCTGGGCGCCGAGCGGCGCGACGTTCTGCGCTTGGTGCTAGGCAACGGCCTTCGCATGACCTTTGTTGGAATGGGTATCGGTGTCGTCGCTGCCCTCATCCTCACGCGACTAATGGCCAGCATGCTTTACGGGGTTCAGCCGACCGATCCGGTGACGTTTGCAATCGTCGCTCTGTTTTTGTCGTGCGTTGTTCTGTTTGCCTGCTATATCCCGGCGCGCCGCGCTTCCCGCCTCGATCCTACCGTCGCGCTTCGCTACGAGTGATTTGAACTCGATCACGCTGCGCTCGGCGGCGCTCGAGGATCGTTGTTTGTCCGACCGGACCGGGAAGGCACAGAGGATGACGACCATTAGTCTGTCGCAAGGTCTGAAAACCTTAGGGCTGCGCCCTGGCGGGTGGCCTACAGGCTCTCTCCGACCTGCGCACGCGCAAACAGCACCTGGTTTTTTCGCTTGATTTTGGCGACAAGGTCGCTGTGATTCACCACGCTCTAGCCAGCCTTGACATCAACAACATGGCTTTCCACTGCAGCCAACCGCATGATTCAATGGCTCTTAGCCGCCTCTCCGCTGTCCACCTCGTGCGGATCGATATTACTTGAAATCCGCACATATTTCCTAAAGTCTGTCGAATCGACCTATTCTCGCCCGCCATACGGATAGGCATCCGCAAAAGCCGACGAGAGTTGCGCCAAAGGAGAAGACTGATGCAGTTTGCTTTGCTGATCTACCATTCACCGGAAGAGTTTGCCGTGCGGAAGAACGACTATGACGATCCTCGTCTCGGCGCTTGGCGAGCTTACTACAAGGCGCTTGTCGAGGCGGGAGTCTACGTCAGCGGCGATGCACTTGAGGTGCCCGAGACAGGAATTACGGTGCGACTTAAGGATGGAAAGCGGCGTGTACAGGATGGCCCGTTCGCCGATACCAAGGAGCAGTTGGCTGGATTCATTATCCTGGAACTCCCTTCTGTTGACGCCGCCCTCGAATGGGCCGCGCGATGCCCCGGAGCCTCGCTCGGCGCAGTTGAAGTCCGGCCGCTGGCGCCTGAAGCCAAGCGGCGGGGATTCACAGGATGAATGAGTGAGCCAACAGATACGTAACCGAACCTACCGAAAGATACTTCCCGTCCGGGGAGATCGCCGCCAGCCGGGATTGGCCCGTGTTGGTAATTTGCGTCATTACGAATTTTTCAAATGGCAACCGCCGGCCAGACGAGAGGCGTGTACGCAACCCCGCCCGGCTAGAGTGAGGAGTTTCATGACGTCAGAAGGTCGGAAACCGGACATTGGGTGCTGGTTCCTGGGGGCCTGGCTGATCTCCTTGAGAACCGGCGAAGGATTGCATCGTCGAACGGCATGTCTGCCTGGCAAGTGCTCGCGACATTTGGTTACACAACCAGGACGATTCGAAGGAAGCGACATCCGACCCTCGGGGCTGGGTGTCTCCTGAAGGACAAGGCAACAGCTTTTCTAATTGTCCGTTGGAAGCACACTGTGAATTCATAAGTCTTGTCGACGTGATTCCGGGCGACCGAACTCATTCTATTAGCGAGTATTCTCCGCGATGAGAGGCTATCTGCCATTACGGTTAACGATTATAGAGCCTGTAATGGCTCATGAAACGGTAATAGCTGCGACCTCGTAATCCTCGACACGCGGAGTGGCAAAGCGTAGCACGCCGCCTTCTTGGCGGAAGGGTAAGGAGCTTTCCGCGCGCAACAGTTCGACGGCCTGAACCTTCACGGTGTCCGGCAACCTCATGCTCACGTTCTGACCGATCATCGGGTAGACGGAGCGAAGCCAGCCATGGTGCGAATTTGGGTTCGTGTAATTGAGCAGATGCACCGCGTATCCCGGCGCCGTCTCCCAGGCAAATACTTCGAGGAATCCGTCGCCCTCGACATGCACCATGCGTTCCTCTCGAGTAATCCAGCCGATCGTGTTGTGCAGAAGGCGCAGGAGATCGCCGTGTCCGGTCAGCCAAAAGGTGCGCTCGACATCCCCCGGGAAGTAGGCCAGCCGGCTGGAGCCAATTTCGCGCACCACAACCGCCGGTTCAGTACCGTGCGAAAGGGGAGGGTATGCCAATTCGGGCGGGTACTGCACGAAACCAGGGACAACCGTCAACACGGGCTCCTGTACCGGTTTCAGCGGCACGCGGTTCTGCGCGCCGGGTAGCCAGTTCGTGTCCGCAAAGCCGTCGAGAATTGGATGGCTCTGCTCGATGCGGCCGTAATACGCATTGCCATTGGTTCCCACCACGTCTCCGGCTTTGCTGATGCCGAACAGATCCGCGAGGCCAAAGTCTGCGCGCGCTTCGAGATGCTCGTCGTAAAGACTCGTCTCGAAGCTGGCCATGAGCGAGCCACCAGAATGCACATAGGCACGAATCTGCCCGCAGTGCCGGTCGCCAAGCATGGCGATGTTGGGAAGCAATAGGGCGCGGTACCTGCTGATTCTCTCAGGTTCGAGTCGGTCTTCGTGCACGAAGTCGAAGGCGAAACGGCCGGCAAGCAAGGTCTCATACAGGCCGTGCGTGGTCTCGCGCATGTACTCGCGCGAATGCGCCACAGCCGGGCCCGGATATAAAAGCTGTGTGCTCTGGCCCATAACGACTCCAATGTTGGCTAGTGAGCGTCGAGGCTTGAGGTGAGCATCATGTTTCGCGGCCCATTGAAAATAATCGGCACCCACTTTGTGCCAACGGCGATCCTCTCCAAAGCCTGCTTCCGAACCGATAAAGTGGTAATAGAGTGCCAATCCACTGGCCAGCGTTTCGTTCATCCACATCTTGGCTTCGGCAGGATTTTTGGACACATTGCGCCAGCGCACGGCGCCAGTCGAATAAGCGGCGGTGATGTTTGTGGCGAATTTTCCATCCATCACCGCATTGCACACGCGACCCTGCAATGTGCATCCCCAAATCGTCGGATCGTCCGAGGTGCGTCCCTGATTGTCACCCTGGAACCAAGCGGCGGTTTTGCCGAGGCGGTCGAGATTCGGGCCCGCGTGGACGTTGCCGCCGAGATTCGCAAAGAAGAAGCTGTCCGGTTTCTTTTCTTTTGCGATTGCGTCGTACTTCTGCCACAACTCGAGCAGACGATCGTTAAAGGCACGCCAGTACGTCGGTGTGTTGGACGGTGGCAACTTGCTGCAAATGGCGCAATGACAATTGGGAAGGCTGCCAAGTGGCGGCCATCCGTTGGCGTAGAAGCAGTCGACATCGTATAGCGAGTTCACCTCCCTGATGATGGCAGGTACATAGTCGTCCATGTAGCTGGAAAACATGCAGGTTTTGAAGAGCCGTGGATCTTCACCACTGAACTGCACGGAGCCGTCCGGATGGCGCATGGCCCATTCCGGATGGGCCTCGAGCGCGTCACCCCAGTTGAGGTCGGGGCTCATCCGAGCGACGCGACGCATGCCGCGTTTCTTCGCGGCAGCAACACATTCGCCAAAAAAATCGCGACCATTCAAGAACTTGCCCTGCCGGTGAAATTTCACCTTTGAGGGATAAAACGCCAGAATGCCTGTGACACTGATGAACAGGACATCCGCGCGAGCGGAATGCCAGTAATCCGCCCACTCCTCAATATTCATCACTGCGGGGTCGTGCTCGGTCATATTGCTCTGGCCGACGCGATGAACCCTCTGCTGCCACGGTAGGGTGGCCGAGTCAATCGGTGTTAGCCGCGCCGGCAGCGGAATGAGTTTCGGAGTGACTCCGGTCACGGCTACATCGC
>DATFTB010000119.1:0-2680 GCA_035262325.1 Candidatus Acidiferrum sp. | reverse complement strand
CATGAGCCTTTCGGTTCTTGCGCCCTCTTTCAATTGCGCCGCAAAGTTTTTATGCTTCCCGGCTCAATCTGTCGCGAGAATATTCCTGCTCCATTTTCTTGGCAAGAGGTCTCGCTCTCTTTTTCTGTGGAAACCTGTGTAGGACTGTGCAAATCCCGGTGTGCCGAAGCGTTTCATCGTGTCCCGGCCTCGAGGTGGAGGGGTCTGTTTTTGCGTTCGGACAAAAAAAATCGAGGGCGCATGAGCCTTTCGGTTCTTGCGCCCTCTTTTAATTGCGCCGCAAAGTTTTTTATGCTTCCCGGCTCAATCTGTCGCGAGAATATTCCTGCTCCATTTTCTTGGCAAGAGGTCTCGCTCTCTTTTTCTGTGGAAACCTGTGCACCCTTGTGCAAATCCCCGACGGCGAGGGCCTTGGTCGATCGCCCGGTCGCGGGCGTCCACCTGGCATCCTTTGTCCGTCCCTCCCGGGCGAATCTCTTAGGGGCCAGGTGTCAGGAAGCGGGCATCGCCTTCTCAAACCGCCGAACGAGTCTCTGGTATTCGTCGGAAAGCGCCGAGGGAAGACGCGAGCCAAACTTGGCGAAGAAATGCCGCGTATCAGCGAGATCGATTTCCCAATTATCGGGTTCCACGCGGAAAAGTTCGCGCAGCGACTCGGGAGAAATTTTCAGGCCATCAAGCGTAAGCGCGCTACGCGTAGGCACATAACCGATCGGTGTTTCTTCGGCTTCACCCCGTCCTTCGACACGTTCGAGAATCCACTTGAGCACCCGCACATTCTCCCCAAAGCCCGGCCACAGGTACTTGCCGTCGGCGCCTTTGCGGAACCAGTTCACGTGAAAGATCTTCGGCGGGTGGGGAATGCGCTTGCCCATGTCCAGCCAGTGCTGGAAATAGTCGCCCATGTTGTACCCGCAGAACGGAAGCATGGCCATGGGGTCGCGCCGCGTCACGCCGACATCGCCGGTGATCGCGGCGGTGGTTTCCGAGGCCATGGTCGCGCCGACAAACACGCCATGCTGCCAGTCGAAAGACTCGTGCACCAGCGGCGCAAGCCGCGCGCGCCTTCCGCCAAAAATGAAAGCCGAAATCGGCACGCCTGCCGGTGCCTCGAACTGCGACGAAATACTAGGCGACTGCACAGCGGGCACGGTGTAGCGCGAGTTGGGATGCGCCGCCGGACCCTTCGATTTGTCCCACTTTTCCCCGAGCCAGCTCACCAGTCCGGCCGGCGGATCGCCGCCGATGCCTTCCCACCACGGTTCGTCGTCGGCCGTCACACCAACGTTCGTGAAGATTGTGTTGCGGTTCAGCGCGCGCATCACGTTCGGATTGGTCCTCATCCCCGTGCCGGGTGCTACGCCGAAAAAGCCCGCTTCCGGGTTGATCGCGTGGAGATAGCCGTCGACGCCGATTTGCATCCAGGCGATGTCGTCGCCGACGGTCCAAACCCTGTAGCCCTGGTCTTCGAGCGCGGAAACCATCATGGCCAGGTTTGTTTTTCCGCATGCGCTCGGAAATGCTGCCGCCATGTAGGTTACTTTGCCGGCCGGCGATTCCAGGCCAAGCACCAGCATGTGTTCGGCAAACCAGCCTTGCTGACGCGCCATGAAGCTGGCGATGCGAAGAGCAAAACATTTCTTGCCGAGCAGGGCGTTGCCGCCGTAGCCGGAACCCACGCTCCAGATCAACCGCTCTTCAGGGAAGTGAACGATGTAACGCCGCAGCGGATCCAGGTCGCCCAGGGAGTGCAAGCCTGGCACAAAGTCGGAGGAATTGCCCAGCCGGTCTGTGGCCACTTTGCCGATGCGCGCCATAATGCGCATGTTCGCAACGACGTAGGGGCTATCGGTGACTTCCACGCCCACTTTGCTGATGTGCGAGTCCGCGGGGCCCATGATGTACGGCACGACATACATCGTTCTGCCCCGCATCGCGCCGTCCAGCAACGAGCCCACCTTGAATTTTGCGGCGCCGGGGTCCATCCAATTGTTGGTCGGCCCGGCGTCGTCCTTGTCCGGCGTGCAGATAAACGTCAAATGCTCCGTGCGGGCTACATCACTCGGGCTGCTGCGGTGTAAATAACAATTGGGGTAGGTTTTCTCGTTCAAGCGCAAGGAGTCCGCATGCTTCAACATCTCGTGAAGGACGGCTTCGTTTTCAGCCTCAGAACCGTCGCAGAAAATAACTCGATCAGGTTTGGTCAGCCTGGCCGCTTCCTCGGCCCAGGCTTCCATCGGAGTTCCCACGGTCTACCTCCGAAAAACACATCCTTCGCAACCGCAAAGCGACTCGGTGCGCTCAAAGCTATTCCGAGTACGCGGCTAGGACATTCCAGACAGACAGGAAAATGCAGTTCCGGCTCGTGTCCAACCAGTGTAAGTTACCCGTCACCCGCGAGGCAAGTTAGCCTGCGGGAAGGCCCGATTCGCACTTTGTTATTCATCAGGCTGCCAACGCTCCTGGCTCTTAGCGACGTCGCCGGAATGCTATCCTTGATCTCTGTGTACGCGCAGAAATTCAAAGTGGACGTCTGGATTCGCGGCGAGCGCAAAGTCTGCCCTCTAGAGTGGCTGGACCAGTTCTGCATGCGCAACTTCACGAATTCTGCCGAATTCGACGATACGCTTCCCCTTGGCGATGGCCGAGTGGAGGCCAGCTTCCGGCTGTCGCCGGAACG
>DATFTB010000118.1:0-24299 GCA_035262325.1 Candidatus Acidiferrum sp. | reverse complement strand
GCCAGGATCAATATGACCTGGTTCGCAAGGGAATCCTGGAAGGCTTGAGCGCTGCCCTGGAAAGACGCGTGAACCGTGTGGGGAATGCCGAGCTCGCGGCGCACTTCCTCCACATGCTCGACCGCCGGTCCCAGCGAAGCGCCCGGCATGAGATTGAACGAAATTGTGATCGAGGGAAAGATGCCCTGGTGGTTCACCGAGAGAGCGGTGTTCGAGTGTTCGTAGCGGGCAAAGGAGCTCAAGGGCACCAATTTTCCCGACGCCGAAGGGACATATATGTTCTTTAAGCCCTCCGGGTTTTCCTGAAACCCGGGGGCCACTTCGAGAACCACGTGGTACTGGTTCAAGCCTTTGTAGATGTTGGAGACCTGCCGCTGGCCGAACGCGTCGTTCAGGGCGTTGTCCACATCCTGCATGGAAACGCCGAGACGGCTTGCGGTATCTCGGTCAACCGAGAGATAGGACTGTAGACCTTTGTTCTGCTGGTCGGTATTGACGTCGCGCAGTTCGGGGATCTGCTTCATACGGTCCATGAGGATCGGGGCCCAGTGATAGAGGTCCTCGAGATTGTCGGCCTGCAGGGTGTATTGAAACTGCGCGGCACCCCAACGGCCTCCGACGGTAACGTCCTGCACCGACTGCAAGAAAAGCGAAGCCCCGGGAATTCCTGAAATCTGGCCCCGCAGCCGCTCAATGACATGGTCGGCGTCGAGCTTGCGTTGATCGTGTGGTTTAAGCTGCACGAACATGCGGGCCGTGCTGGTGCCATTGCCACCGCCTGTAAAGGAACTGACGGTATCCACAGCCGGATCAGCCATCACGATTTTTGCGAAGGCGCGCATCTTCTTGGACATTTCGGCAAACGAGGTGTCCTGATCTCCTTGGATGAATCCGTTCAGCCTGCCCGTATCTTGCTGCGGGAAAAAGCCTTTGTTGACCGTCATGAACATGTACACGCTAAGACCAGCCGTGAAGATGGTTAAACCGAGAACCAGGAACTCATGGCGCAGCACCCAACGCAAGGCATAATCGTAGCCCTTCAACATCCGGTTGAAGCCGCCTTCAGACAACCGGTAGAAGAACCCGTGCTTTTTCTTGTGGTCGTGCCTGAGGAAGCGTGCACACATCATGGGTGTCGCGGTCAGCGAAACGAACAATGAAACGCCGATCGCGACACTCAGCGTCACAGCAAACTCGCGGAATAGCCGTCCCACGAGCCCACCCATCAGGAGGATCGGAATGAACACGGCGACCAGCGAAGCGCTCATCGAAAGCACAGTGAATCCGATTTCGCTCGCTCCTTTTATCGTCGCCGCAAAGGGAGCGAGGCCGTTTTCCATGTGCCGGGCGATATTCTCAATCACGACGATGGCATCATCCACAACGAAGCCCGTCGAAATCGTGAGCGCCATGAGCGAAAGATTGTCGATCGAGTAGCCGAAGAGATACATGACGCCAAAGGTTCCGACCAGCGAAAGGGGAACGGCAACGCTCGGAATCACGGTGGCCCAATAGTTTCGCAGAAATGCGAACACGACCAGGACCACAAGGCAGATGGAAATGAGCAAAGAACGTTCTACGTCGCGCACCGAAGCACGGATGACGGTGCTACGGTCGTTGACGATTCTCAAATTCAGTGCCGGCGGGACCGAGGCGCGCAACCACGGCAGCGTGGCCTTGATGCGATCGGCGGTCTCAATCATGTTGGCCCCGGGTTGACGAAAGATTCCGATGATCACACCCGGTTTCGCGTCCGTAAGTCCCAAGTTACGTATGTCTTCCGTTGCATCCTTGACGATGGCAATGTCTGACAACCGCACCGGGGCGCCTACGTGACCCGCCACAATCAGCGGCTCGTACTCGTAGGCCTTGAACAATTGGTCGGTGTCAGAAAGTGCCCACGCCCGGTCGTTGTTCGAGAGCGAGCCCTTGGCGAGGTTAGAATTCGCGGACTGCAAGGCCTTGCGCACGGTTTCTAAGCTGATGCCGTAACTATTCAACTGCTGCGGATTCACCTGAACGCGCACTGCCGGCCGGGAAGCACCCCAAGTGAAGACCTGGCCAACACCCGGAATCTGTGCGATTTTCTGGGCCAGAATGGAATCCGAAGCGTCGTAGATCTGTGCGATGGGGATCGTATCGGAGGTGAGCGAGAGCAACATCACCGGAGAATCGGCGGAGTTCACTTTGCGGTACGCCGGCTGCGAAGGCAAGTCGGCCGGTAATTGGCTTCGCGCCGCGTTGATCGCCGCTTCCACATCCCGAGCAGCCGCGTTAATGTCACGGTTCAGGTCGAACTGCAGCGTGATTCCGGTGCTGCCCAGCGTCGAAGTGGAAGTCATCTGCGTGACCCCAGCGATGCGCCCGAATTGGCGCTCGAGTGGCGTTGCCACGGCGGAGGCCATCGTTTCCGGGCTCGCTCCCGGAAGGCTCGCGCCTACGGAAATCGTCGGCAGGTCCACTTGCGGCAGCGGCGCTACGGGAAGAAAGCGAAAGGCGATCGCGCCCGACAGGAAGATGGCGATGGTTACGAGCGACGTAGCGACAGGCCGCCGGATAAAGGGAGCGGAGAAATTGGACTGAAAACTCATCCTTAGTCTCCGGCCAGAGGCTCTTCCGCCGGATTGGCGACACCGAGATTCAGATGACGTCCGAGCCAGTCGAACGCAAGATACACGACCGGCGTCGTATAGAGCGTCAGGAGCTGGCTGACGATCAATCCGCCGACGATGGTGATACCCAACGGACGCCGCAACTCCGAGCCGACGCCCTGACCGAGCGCCAAGGGCAAGCCGCCGAGCAGCGCTGCCATCGTCGTCATCATGATGGGACGGAAACGCAAAAGGCAGGCCTCATAAATCGCATCGAGCGAAGACTTCCCTTCCTTGCGTTCGGCTTCCAACGCAAAGTCAATCATCATGATGGCGTTTTTCTTGACGATGCCGATGAGCAAAATGATGCCGATGAGCGAAATGATGCTGAAGTCTGTTTTGCAGAGCAGAAGCGCTAGAATTGCGCCCACGCCCGCCGAGGGCAAGGTCGAGAGAATTGTGATGGGGTGAATGTAACTCTCATAGAGAACGCCCAGGACGATGTAGACGGTAACGACCGCAGCGAGAATGAGCAGCGGCTCGTTCGAAATCGAGCGGAGAAAAGCGGCGGCCGTACCCTGGAACGTTGCTTGAATGCTCGGCGGCAAGCCAACCTCGCGCCGCGCCTCTTCGATCACGCGGGTGGCGTCGCCAAGAGATGCCCCAGGCGCAAGGTTAAATGAGACCGTCACCACGGGAAACTGGCCCTGGTGATTAATCACCAGTGGCGTGCTGCCGGGTTCAAATCGCGTGAACGCGCTGAGCGGAACCTGCTGGCCGTTCGAAGAGCGCACGTAGATGTTCTTGAGCGCTTCCGGGTTCTGCCGGAAGCTTGGATCCACTTCCATGACCACATGGTATTGATTGAGCTGGGTGAAGATCGTAGAGACCTGGCGCTGGCCAAAAGCGTCGTACAGCGTGTTATCAATGTCCGCGGGCAGGATGCCAAGGCGCGAAGCCGTGTCGCGGTCGATGGTCAAAGTGGCGAGCAGTCCGTCGTTGAGCTGATCCGTCGCGACATCGCGCAACTCGGGCAGTGTCTTCAGCTTTTGCACGAATTTTGGCACCCAGTACGCAAGCTCCCTGGGGTCCACGTCTTCGAGCGAGTATTGGAACTGTGTTCGGGAGACGCGGTCCTCGACGGTCAAATCCTGTACCGGCTGCATGAAGAGCGTGACACCACTCACCTGCGCCAGTTGCGGCTGCAAACGCCGGATTACGTCCGAAGCGGAGATTTTCCGCTCCTCGAGCGGCTTCAGATTGATCTGGATGCGGCCGCTGTTTACGGTTGTGTTGGTGCCATCGATTCCAATGAACGAAGAAAGGCTGGCGACGGCGGGATCGCGGAGGATCACGTCCGCCAGCGCCTGTTGGCGAAGCGACATCGCCCTGAATGACACATTCTGGGGTGCCTCGGAAACGCCCAGGATCACGCCGGTGTCCTGTACGGGGAAGAAACCTTTCGGGACGTAGATGTACAGGAGAATTGTGCCGACGAGCGTTCCGACCGTGATCAGCAGTGTTGTTGCCCGGAAGCGAAGCACCACTCGCAGTGTCCGCCCGTAAAAAGCGATCACATCGTCGAACACTTTCTCCGACTTACGGTAGAACCACGTTTGCTGGTTTTCCGGCTGGTGTCGCAGCAGCTTGGCGCACATCATCGGCGTCAGAGTGAGCGAGACGGCTGCGGAGACAAGAATGGTAACCGCCAGCGTCACGGCAAACTCGCGGAACAGGCGCCCGACGATATCTCCCATGAACAGCAGGGGAATCAGCACGGCGATCAGTGAAACGGTGAGCGAAACGATGGTGAAACCAATCTGCTCCGATCCTTTGAGAGCTGCCCGCAGAGGCGATTCGCCCTGTTCGATGTAGCGGCTGATGTTCTCGATCATGACGATGGCGTCGTCAACGACGAAGCCGGTTGAAATGGTGAGGGCCATCAAAGACAGGTTGTTGAGCGAATAGCCAAGCAGATACATCACGCCGAAGGTGCCGATGATCGAAAGCGGCACCGCAAAGCTTGGAATGATCGTGGCACGCACGCTGCGCAGAAACAGAAAGATCACCATCACGACCAGCGCGATCGTGAGCATCAGGGTGAATTGCACGTCGGCGACCGACGCGCGAATTGTCGTCGTGCGGTCCGTCAAAATCGTTACCTGAATCGACGCCGGCAGCGCCGACTGCAATTGGGGCAAGATTCGCTTGATGCGGTCAACCACACTGATGATGTTCGCTCCCGGTTGACGCTGAATGTTCAGAATCACGGCGGGCTGTTTGTTTGCCCACGCGGCTTGCTGGACGTTTTCGGCGCCGTCGATCGCGCTTGCCACGTCGGAAAGGCGCACGGGCGCCCCGTTGCGGTAGGCCACGATGAGAGATTTGTACCCTTCGCTTGAGAGCAGCTGGTCGTTCGCGCCAATGGTAAAGGCCTGGTGCTGGCCGTCGAATGTGCCCTTGGCCTGATCGACGTTTGCGTTGCCGAGGGCGGTGCGCAAATCCTCGAGGCTCAGGCCATAGGACGCGAGAGCGGTCGGGTTCGCCTGCACGCGTACGGCTGGACGTTGCCCGCCGCTGATGCTGACGAGCCCTACCCCGGAGAGCTGTGAAATTTTCTGCGCCAGCGTGCTGTCGGCCAAGTCTTCGACTTTCGAGAGCGGCAGCGTATCGGAGGTCAAGGCCAGAGTCAGGATCGGCGCGTCCGCGGGATTGATCTTGCTATAGGTCGGGGGGTTTGGCAGGTCCTTGGGCAGGAGATTCGAAGCCGCATTGATTTGCGCTTGCACTTCCTGCTCGGCCACATCGATGTTCAGGTCCAAATTGAATTGCAGCGTGACCAGCGAACTACCGAAGGAGCTTATCGACGTCATCTGCAACAAGCCCGGGATTTGCCCGAAGTTTCGCTCCAGAGGGGCGGTAACCGACGACGCCATGACCTCGGGGCTTCCGCCGGGATAAAACGTCAGCACCTGGATGGTTGGATAGTCGACTTGCGGAAGAGCGGAAACCGGCAGCTGGCGGTAAGCCACCAAACCCACGAGGATCACGCCAACCATCAGGAG
This sequence comes from Candidatus Acidiferrum sp., assembly GCA_035262325.1. Taxonomy (GTDB): domain Bacteria; phylum Acidobacteriota; class Terriglobia; order Acidiferrales; family UBA7541; genus Acidiferrum. Next base: position 18,643 of record DATFTB010000118.1, on the reverse strand, counting down.
CGTGGTCGCGACCGGCCGCAAAATGAACGGCCGTGAAGGATTCATCGAGCTGGCCCCCCGGCGGGCGCAACCGTGGGGTTGTTGGATGAGCTGGTGGTTTGCGTGGCGCCGCCTCGCGTGGCTCTAGGCTCGATCTTGCTGCCGTCTTGCAATTTGTCTTGACCATCGACGACGACTACCTCTCCCGCCGCCAAGCCGCTGGAGATGCCGCTCAGGTCTCCGGTCGAATGCGCCAGCGTCACTTCTTGCATCTTCACGGTGTTGCCTTGTGCTACGGCAAAGACATAAGCCCCTTTCGGCCCGTGTAACACCGCCGTCGTGGGAACAATGATCACGTTTTTGGCGGTTTCGACGAGCAAGTGCATGTTCACAAACTGATTCGGAAACAGCTCATTTCTCGAATTGTCGAACACCGCCTTGAGTTTGTAGGTGCCCGTCGCCGTATCGATTTGGTTGTCGATGGTCAGGAGCTTTCCTGTCGCGATTTTCTCCGAATTGTCGCGATCGTAGGCTTCTGCGATCAGCGGCGTGCCCGTGCGCATGCGCGCCATTACTTGGGGAAGCTGGTCCTGAGGCAGGCTGAAGAGCACGGCAATGGGCTGCAATTGCGTAATGACAACCAGCCCATTCGTGTCGCTCGCATGGACGATGTTTCCGATGTCCACCAGACGGAGCCCAACGCGGCCGCTGATAGGCGCGGTGATGTGCGCATAGGTGATTTGCAGTTTGGCGTTGTCGATCTGGGCCACATCCGCCCTGATGGCGCCCTCCGACTGCCCAACCGCGGCCTGCTGTGTGTCGAGTTGCTGCTTTGGAATGACGCCTTCCTTAAAGAGCATTTGATAGCGCTCGTAATCGACCTGCGCGTCCTTCAACTGCGCTTGATCTTTGGCCAGCTGCCCTTCGGCCTGCTCTTTCTGAACCTGAAACGGCCGCGGGTCGATTTCAATCAGCGAATCGCCTTCCTTGACGAATTGGCCTTCTGTAAAGTTGATTTTGACGATCTGGCCATCGACGCGGCTGCGGATGGTAACGGTATTGAAGGCCGTCACGGTCCCAAGACCGTTGAAGTAAACCGGCAAGTCACCCTTGCGCGCCGTCGTAACCACCACCGGAAGAGGCTGGTCCGCCATTCCCATGGCACCGCCGGGTCCTCCCGGATTCGTCGCGGGGGCTCCGCCGGGATTGCTGGCTTGAATTCCCCTCGTCCGGAAGTACCAGATGCCCGCTGCCACCAGCACGACCACAAGTCCCCAAACCCACCAGTGCTTTCGCGACTGCGTCGCGGCGTTATCGGAAAGAGGCCCCGGCCCGTGGGCTTCGGGCCTCTCGGGCAAATCGACAGTTTCGAATGGGGCCATTCCGACAAACTCCTCTGGTCGTAGCTGTTTTGCGAGCCGCTGGCGGAGGCGAGCAGTCGCCCGGGGATCCAATACACCACCCTATCCAGTGTATAGGGTATTGCGAGAAAAGGCTTCCCCTCTGAGTAAGACGCAGAACGCTGTCAAATGGATACGCTCCGAGGCAATTTAGTTGCCGGCGTGGCCCAGCATGGGGCAAAAGGCCCGTGCAGAATCGTAAGGCGCATCGTAAACTAGCAAGGTTTCCAGAACACCGCACGCAAACTTGTGTCGAAACCCGACGAAGGGAAACGCCATGCTGAAGGGTATCGCGCTCGGAATTGTCCTGGGGTTTGTGCTGGTTGCCGCGGGCCTGTATTTTTATTTTTCAACCGGGCAGGCGCCGGTCACTACCAAGTCCCCTGAAATGCCGTTCGAGCACAAGCTCGCCCACATGGCTCTCGACGCCTACCTCAACAAAATGCCTCACACAAAGCCGCAGGTTCCCGAGGACGAACACAGTTTTCTCGAGGGAGCCAGGGTCTACAGAGAGAATTGCGCGGTTTGCCACGGCCTGCCGGGCGAACCGGAAAGCAACATCACCAGGGGCATGTTCCCAAGGCCGCCGCAACTGTTTCGCGGAACGGGCGTCACCGACGACGAAGTGTGGGAAACCTACTGGAAGGTCGATGGGGGAATTCGCATGACCGGCATGCCGGGGTTCCGCGACACACTCGGGGAGAACAAAATGTGGCAGGTAAGCATTCTTCTAAAGAACGCGGACAAGATCTCTCCTGCCGTCAAAGCGGAGTTGGCCGGCACGACACCAGCGGCACCAGCAACTGCGCCTCCGGCGGCAGCACCTCCCAAGAACTGACGTACTCCAACTCCCTTACGTTTGGCTGGGTATTAGCTTGTCAGCATTGCGAAGCTCGGGGAAGAGCCCGGCCCAGAGCACAGTGACAAGGATCGCGCCTGCGCCCCCTAGCACCACCGCCGGGACTGCGCCCAGCCACTGCGCAGCAAGGCCGGATTCAAATTCGCCCAGTTCGTTCGAAGCGCCGATGAAGATCATGTCGACCGCGTTCACGCGTCCGCGCATCTCATCCGGCGTCTCGATCTGGATCAGCACCCCCCTCACAACCACGCTGACCATATCGGCGGCTCCTACGAAGAAAAGCGAAACGAGCGAGAGGGTCAGGCTGCGCGAGAAACCGAACACGATGGTAAAGGCACCGAATCCAGCGACGCACCAGAGCATCGTGACACCGGCGCGCCTGCGAATCGGCTGGTAAGCCATCAGAAGCGCCATGACGGCCGCGCCGATGCCCGGGGCGCTGCGCAAAAGGCCTAAGCCCCACGGGCCTGTGTGCAGAATTTCTCTCGCGTAGACCGGGAGGAGAGCCACCGCGCCACCGAGCAGCACTGCAAACAAATCCAGAGAGATGGAACCGAATACCAGCTTGTGTTCCAAGATATAGCGGAAGCCGGCAAAAACCGTCTTCAGCGAGAACGCTTCGCGCGGCCTGGGCGGACTTTGCGTTCGAATGCGCAGCAAAGTAAGAACGGAGATTGCGCCGGCGGAGAGCGCCGTGGCATAGACAGCGGCCGGCCCACGGAAAAAGGCGTAGAGCAATCCCCCAATCGCCGGACCAAGGATTGTTGCACACTGAAAAACGCTGGAATTCCAGGCGACGGCGCTTGGCAATTGCTCTTCAGGGACCAGTTGCGGCAAGAGCGCCCGGCTGGCAGGCATGCTGAAACTGCGTACGGTTCCGACGAACAGAAGAATCACAAAGATCGGAGCCACCGATCCTGAACGGTACAGCAGCTCCGCTCGCAGGCTTACGATCAGCAGGAGCGCCGAAGAGAGCGCGTAACCGCCGTAGCAAACGGTCAGAAGTTTAGGCCGATCAAACCGGTCCGCGACATGGCCTGCCAGGAGGAACAACAACACGCCCGGAAGGAACTGCACCAAGCCCGTTAATCCAAGGTCGAGCGGGCGCTTCGTAATTTCGTACACCTGCCAACCCACGGCGACCGATTGCATCTCTGTGCAGAAGACGATGCAGAAGCGGGCGATCTGAAACAGGCGAAATCCGGAAAATTGGAAGGTGGCTAATCCTGCGGTGAGGCGCTGTTCGGTGGTCGCCATTCCCTAGTAGTCTGCCATAATCTTCCACGCACCCCGACACGTGCTTTCCCGGGCAGCTTCACAAAATCCTTTCGACGTTGTAGAAGTAGAAGATACATTTCCCGCGCCGCGCTTTTTCCAGCTGGGAACTAGACACGCGCGTGTCCTCAGGAGACGAATTCGTTGTTCTTGCGACCTGGCACCCTCGACGAAGCACTTGCCGCTTTGGCCGAGAAGCACGCCACCGTTCTCTCCGGCGGCACAGACCTGTTCCCGGCCCTGAATTTTGGCCCGCTCCGAGGAGCGGTACTCGACATCTCGGCCCTCACGGAACTTAAAGGAATCGATGTCACGGATAGCTATATCGAAATCGGCGGGCGAACCACGTGGAGCGAGATTGTTTCCGCGAATCTGCCGCGCGGCTTCGATGGGCTGAAAGCCGCTGCGCGCGAGATTGGCGCTGTTCAGATTCAGAATCAGGCCACCGTTGCCGGCAACATCTGTAATGCCTCTCCCGCAGCGGACGGCATCGCCGCGCTGATGGCACTTGCTGCGGAAGTGACTCTGGTTTCGCATTCCGCGGTCCGCACGCTGCCGCTGGGCGATTTCGTCCTGGGCAATCGCAAAACCGCTCGCCAACCCGAAGAGCTTTTGACCAGCATCCGCGTCCCGCGCCGGCTGGAAAACGCCGCTTCCGTTTTTCTGAAGCTCGGTGCGCGGCGCTATCTAGTCATCTCGATCGTCATGGTCGCGGCCAGCCTGGTTGCCGATTCCAAAGGGCGCATTCGCGAAGCCCTGATTTGCGTGGGCTCCTGTTCGCCGAAGGCACTGCGGCTCATGGAACTCGAGCGAGTCTTGGCGGGACAGCCGCTGAACGCCGATGTTTCGAAACTTGTTGGGCCTCGGCATCTTTCGCCGCTCACGCCGATTGACGACCTCCGCGCCACGGCGGCCTACCGCCTGGATGCTGCTGAAACATTGGTCAAGCGCGCCCTCGAAGCCTGCGCGAAGAAGACTCTATGAGCCTGCCGGCGAACAACGCACTCGAGATCTCGCTGAACGGTCGGCTCGTGGAGGTTTCCTCCGATCCGCGTTCCCGGCTGTCCAATGTCCTGCGAGAGGAGTTCTGTCTAACGGGGACAAAGGTCGGTTGTGACGCGGGTGATTGTGGCGCTTGCACCGTCCTCGTCAACGGAAAAGCCGTCTGTTCATGCCTTTTGGCGGTCGGGCAATTGCCAGGCGCGGAGGTTTTGACGATTGAAGGGCTGCGTGAATCCCGTGCCACCTTTGAACGCCTGCAAAAATCCTTTCTCCGGCATGGCGCTGCGCAGTGCGGGATCTGCACGCCGGGAATGTTGGTTTCCGCCGTGGCGCTGCTTGAACAAAACCAGGCGCCGACGGAGTCGGAAGTGATGGATGCGCTCGGCGGCGTGCTTTGCCGGTGTACGGGCTACCGAAAAATTGTGAGCGCGGTGCTCGACGCGAACCGGGTTGGCCGTCGCGAGGCTGCCACCACTCAGGACAGCCCGGTCGGGCAGCGCGTTTTGCGCCTCGACGGCCAGCGCAAAGTTCTTGGACAGGACGTTTACGGTGCGGATGAGTGGCCCGAAAACTCCCTCGTTTTGCGGGTTGTACGGTGCCCTCTGGACCGCGCGTCCTTCTCCCTTGGCGATCTTTCGCGGTTCACGAAGAATCATCCAGGAATCCACGCGGTATTCACGGCGAAAGACGTTCCGGGCAGAAATTGTTTTGGCGTGCACCCGGACTTTGCGGATCAGCCGGTGTTTGCAGAGAGCGAAGCGCGTTTCCGCGGTGAAGCGGTCGCCGCGGTGGTAGGCGAGCCTTCCGTGCTGGCGCTTGACCTCGCCGATTTTCCGGTCACCTGGAAGGAGCTTCCGGCGCTCAGAACGCCGGAGGAGGCTCAACGCCCGCAAGCGCACGCAATTCACGAAAGTCGTTCGGACAATATTCTCGTGCGTGGCCAGGTCGTCCATGGCGATGTCGACAGCGCCTTTGCGCGCGCCGATGTTGTGGTGGAAGACGAATTCGAAACCGGTTTCATCGAGCATGCTTACATCGAACCGGAAGCGGGCTTCGCTCGGCGCGTCGGCGACCGCGTCGAAGTGCAAACTTCGACGCAGTCACCGTACATGATGCGAAAGGATATCGCCTCCATCCTCGGAATTGCCGAAGGGGCGGTACGCATACTCCCGACGGCCGTCGGCGGCGGCTTCGGCGCGAAGCTAGATCTTTCGGTTCAGCCGTTTCTGGCCATCGCCGCGTGGCATCTGTCCAAGCCCGTGAAAATGCTCTATGCGCGGACCGAGTCGATTCGCGCCACGACCAAGCGCCATCCGTCGAAAATTCGCTGTCGTGCCGGAGCAACCGCTGACGGAAGACTGGTCGCCATGGAGTTGGATGGCGAGTTCAACACCGGAGCGTATGCATCGTGGGGACCAACCGTGGCGGCGCGAGTTCCGATCCACGGATCGGGACCCTATAAAGTACCCCACTACCGCGCAGTGACTCGCGCTGTTCACACGAATCTCGTACCCGCGGGCGCATTCCGCGGATTCGGGGTGCCGCAGGGCACAATCGCGCAGGAGCAGCTTTACGATCAGCTGGCGGAAAAACTCGGCATCGACAAACTCGAGTTTCGTATTCTGAACTCGCTCGACAATGAAAGCGCCACGGTCACTGGCCAGATCCTCGGCGCTGGCGTGGGCATCCGTGCATGCCTTGAAGGCTTGCGCCCACGCTGGAATCGCGCCCACGAAGAAGCGGCTCGTTTCAATGCCGCGAAGGATTCGTCGATCCGTCGCGGCGTCGGCGTTGCCGGTATGTGGTACGGATGCGGCAATACATCTCTCGCGAACCCATCAACGATGCGCGTTGGATTGCAGCGGAATGGGCGGGTTGCGATCCACATGGGCGCCGTCGACATCGGGCAGGGCTCAGCCACGGTTGTGACGCAAATCTGTGCGCAAGCCCTCGGTGTGCCGCTCGACAAGTTCGATCTCGTTCCGCCGGATACCGACCTGACGCCGGATTGCGGCAAGACTTCCGCCTCGCGCCAAACCTTCGTGAGCGGCAAGGCAGCCATGATGGCGGGTGAGCAGTTGCGAGCCGCGATCCTCGAAATGTGCAATGCCCCGGCCGAAGCCTCGATTCGCCTGCATGAATGTGCCCTGTCGATTGAAAGCGGCGAACTCCGTGAGAAGTTTGATCTATGCAAGCTTCCAGTCGACGCCCTCGGATACGTTTTGAGCGCCGAAGCGACCTTCGATCCGCCAACGAAGCCATTAGACGAAGACGGCCAGGGCGTGCCGTACGCCATTTACGGTTTTGGCGCGCAACTGGCCGAAGTGGAAATCGATCTGGACCTCGGCACGGTGAGGGTCTTGAAGCTGACCGCGGCGCACGACGTCGGTCGAGCCATCAATCCTACGCTCATTGAAGGCCAGATCGAAGGCGGCGCCGCGCAGGGCCTGGGCATGGCGCTCATGGAAGAGTTCGTGCCGGGGAGAGGCGAAAACCTGCACGATTATCTGATTCCGACGATCGGAGATATGCCTGCGGTGGAATCCATTCTCATCGAGGATCCTTCACCGATCGGCCCGTTCGGAGCCAAAGGCATCGGCGAGCAGGCGCTGATTCCCACGGCACCCGCGATTCTGAACGCGATTTACAATGCCGTCGGCGTACGTATTCGCAAACTGCCGGCGACGCCGGACAAAGTGCGCGCGGCTATCCTGGCACGGGCAAAAGGAGAATCGCATGTCTGAAGCGATGCCGGCCGATACGATTCGCTGTGACGCTTGCCCCGTGCTCTGTTACATCAAGCGCGGCTACACTGGAGCGTGCGACCGTTACGCGAACCACGACGGCCAACTCGTCCGCGTCGATCCCCACCTCCTGCTGGACCGCGCCAAATCCCAGGGAACGCCCCTCGTTCCCTTCCTTGAACGCGAAGGTGCGTGGGACGGAAAGCTGGCGAAGCCGGCAGAGACTTTTCTCACCGCCATTGGTGCGGGCACGACTTATCCGGACTACAAGCCGGCACCATTCATCGTTTCTTCTGAAGTCGAAGGCGTGGACCTGGTGACCGTGGTGACCGAAGGCATCTTCAGCTACTGCGGTGTGAAATTGAAAATTGATACTGACCGCCACCTGGGCCCGGAGCGGAATTTTGTTCGCGCGCAGGGAGAAACCGTCGGTCACGTTACGACCGCCGAATATGGCTCGCAAATGCTCTCGATCGGCGGCGTTCGCCACCTCACGGGTGGTACAAAAAGTGAGGGTCGCGTTACCTGCGAGACTCTGCTCGATTTGTGTAACGGAAAGGAAGTCGAGCTCACAATCGACGAAGGTGCTGCGGTGCGAGTCGCAGCGGGCCAACCGCCTGTCGTGAATGGAAGGCGGGAGGAACGCATGCGGGTGGGCTGCGGTTCCGCCACCATCGGCATGTTTGCAAAGCAATGGTTTGGAAAGGTGGATGACGTTGTAGTCGTCGACGATCACATCACCGGGGTGCTCTCCGAGCACCAGGCTGGAAAAATGCTCGGCGTCCGGGAGACCGGCATCGCGATCAAGGGGCGCCGCTCCACTCCCGGCCGCTATTTTCAGGTCGCGAATCCAGGCACGGGCTGGGGCGGCACGGACATTTCTGACCCCCTCGCGATCCTGAATCCGTTCAAGCCGAAATTGGCCTGGCCAAAGCTTCGCTTGCTCATGGTAAGCACGACGGGCGAGCAATTCGCCTACTACGAATTGGATGAAGAACTGCGGCCTGTCGAAAAGGACCTACCAAATGCATTGGAAGAATCCGTTTTTCGCATCCGCGAAAACTGCGAGCCGGCACTGACCACGGTTCTTTTCATGGCGGGCGCGGGTGGTTCGTTGCGTGCGGGCGTGACGGAAAATCCTGTGAAGCTGACCGATTCGGTGAAGCACCGTATCACGCGCGTCACCTGCGGTGGAGCTCCCGCCTACATCTGGCCCGGGGGCGGCATCACGTTCATGGTCGACGTCGCGCGCATGCCCGAAAATGCCTTCGGCTACGTACCCACGCCGGCTCTCGTTGCCCCGATCGAATTCACGCTCGGCAAGAAGGATTACGCGTCCCTCGGCGGCCACATGGACAATGTCCGGCCGCTCAAAGAAGTGTTGCGTGAGAAAAAACGTCAAAGAGAAGTAGCATTCTCTCCGGAAAATCCGTGGCCGCTCAGGCCGCCAAAACCAGGGGGATCCGAGCAATGAGGGAGCCCCCGATCATCCGCATGCTGCCCGACCGGCGCCGCCTTCATTTGAGCGACGGGCCAATCGATCTAATCGTCGAAGCCCGTGGCATACCGCAGGCGGTTCAATGCGCCTATGAGGCAGCCGCGCGACGTTTTATCACGGTCCTCGACGAACTTTGCGCCGAGCTGCCGTTGCTGCGCACCCGTGCGAGCCGAGGCTCTCCATGGCCTGGCGGCTCAATCGCGCGTGTTATGGCTGGTGCCGTTGCTCCCTATTGCACCACATGCTTCATTACGCCAATGGCCGCCGTCGCCGGCGCCGTCGCTGAAGCCGTTCTCGCAGCGATGACCGCTGCGGTCGCGCTGGATCGCGCGTATGTGAACAACGGTGGCGATATCGCGCTGCACTTGGCCAACGGCCAGCGCTTTACCGTCGGCATGGTCGAGCGCCCTGACCGCCCATCGCTCTTCGGATCCTTTGAAATTTCCGCGGCAGTGCCGATTCGGGGCATAGCGACCAGCGGTTGGCGCGGCCGCAGCTTCTCTTTGGGCATCGCCGACGCGGTCACCGCTCTCGCGGAAACCGCCTCGAAAGCGGACGCCGCCGCTACAATCATTGCCAACGCCGTTGATCTCCCGGGCCACCCGGCGATCATGCGCGTACCGGCCCGCGAGATTGCGCCCGATTCGGATTTGCTGGACTTGCCGGTAACCCGTGGCGTTGGCGATCTCACGCGGAACGAGGTATCGCAAGCGCTCGATGCGGGCGAAGGTGTGGCCAACGAATTGCAGCAAATGGGACTGATCTGCGCTGCGGCGCTGTCTCTTCAGGGACATGCACGGGTTGTCTCGCCGCTCAGGCCTTGTTTGACTTTCCACGACGCGTCAAGGAGCCTCGTTCATGCCTGAAGTCGCATTGCGGAAACGCGTGATCGTCGTCGAAGAGATCTTCCATGAAGGCGGCCCCGCCCGAGCGAAACCGCTTCGAAGAGCCGCGGCGCTCGCGGTGATTCGCAATCCATTTGCGGGCAAATATGTTCACGAAATCGCCGACTTCATGCAGGACCTGAACCCGCTGGGGCTAGAGATGGCGAAGACTGCGGTGGCGGCGCTCGGCGGCGATCCCCAGTCCGTCGAAGGCTACGGCAAGGGCGCGATCGTCGGCCAGGCCGGCGAACTCGAGCACGGCGCGCTGTGGCACGTGCCGGGCGGCTACGCCATGCGCGAGGTTCTGGGCGGCGCGAAAGCGATCGTCGCGTCCACCAAGAAAGTGGGTGGACCCGGAACGCGCCTCGACGTCCCCATAACGCATATCAACGCCTCATACGTGCGCAGTCACTTCGACGCCATGGAGGTTGGCATCGCGGACGCTCCCCGCGCTGACGAGATTCTGCTTGCACTCGTCATGACCACCGGTGCGCGGGTACATGCGCGAGTTGGAGGGCTAAAGGCCTCGGAAATCAAAGGCGAGGATGGATTGCGATGAAGGCGAGAATCCGCAAAATCGTCACCTTCGTAGAGGAAACGCACACGGAAATGGGCAGGCCGGTGAACCCCGTAACGCGACGCGCGGCGGCCGCGGCGGTCATTGAAAACCCGTTTGCGGGAAGGTACGTCGAAGATCTCACTGAACTGATGGAAATTGGCGAAGAACTAGGCTCGTTTCTTGCCGAACGCGCGGTCCTGGCCCTCGGGATACCCGGCCCTGCCGCCGAGAGTTATGGAAAGGCCGCGGCGGTTGGCGAAGATGGTGAACTGGAGCACGCCGCCGCGATCTTGCATCCGAAATTGGGCATGCCCGTGCGCAAGGTCCTCGGCAAGGGCGCGGCGCTGATTCCCTCTTCCAAGAAACGCGGCGGCCCCGGCGTGGCTTTGGACATTCCCCTGGGGCACAAGGACGCCGCTTTCGTTCGAAGCCATTTCGATGGAATGGAAATTCGCGTCAACGATGCGCCCCGCGCCGGCGAAATTCTTGTGGCCATCGCGATCACGGATAGCGGGCGGCCGCTGCCCCGCGTCGGCGGCCTGACCAAGGAGCAGATCAAGGGAGAGGACGGGTTGCGCTAGTCGTCGATTAGTTAGCGCTGGCGGATCGTGTTTGAGAGCGGCGGCCTTGCGAGGTTCGGGGTAACCGTCGCACTCCGATTGGCGAAACGACCGTGCTCTCGAACGCTTCTCTTCGCCCCGGTCACTGCACGATTTTCGGCACCCTTGTCGCCGGAGGCGTATTGCGGCTGCGCTCGCTGCGCACGACTCCATCAATCATGGTCATCCCGATCCCGGGAAGGTCGCCCAAGCGCACGCTCTCGAGCAACGTTTTTCCCGCCGAGTGCTGCGGCGCATCCATGAACACAAAGTCCGCTGGACGCCCGACCGCGATCAAACCACCTTCCAGGTTACGCATCCTCGCGGTATTGCCCGTCGCAAAGCAGAACACCACCTCCGCCGGCAATTCACCCAAGGAAGAGAGCGCAGCAATGACGCGAATGATCCCCAGCGGCTGGACGCCAGAACCCGCCGGCGCATCCGTACCCAGAATGACGCGATCGAGGTGGTTCAGTTCTTTCGCGGTGCGCAGAGCAAACAGCGCGGCTCGCTCGTTCCCATTGTGCACAATCTCAATGGCGCGTTGTGAATCCTCGCAAAGCGCGCGGATTTGGACATCCGGCAGCGCCGTATGTCCGCCGTTGATATGACCGATCACATCGGCATCCGCCGCAAGCACTACATCCTTATCGATCAGGCTGGACCCGGGAATCGACGGCCCACCGGTGTGAATCGTACTCTGAATTCCGTGCTTGCGCGCCCATGCGACCATCTGTCGCGCAGTGGGCCCGTCCTTGACGCTGCCTAGGCCCACTTCGCCGAGCAGCTTCACTCCAGCCTCGGCGAGTGACTTGAAGTCCTCCTCGACCATTCCCTGCTCAATCACCGGCGCGCCGGCTAACACTTTCACACCGCTCGGCCGCAGCGCCGCGAAAGACCGCTGCGCCGTGATCGCCAGCGCCTTTACTCCGATGATATCTTTCGGCCGACCTGGCAGATGCACTTCGCCGGCCGAAATCATCGTCGTAACGCCCCCGTGAAGGCAGCTATCAATCCAACCCAGCTGGTTCTGCCGCGGCGTCCAGTCGCCAGCGACCGGATGCACGTGGCTGTCGATCAGCCCAGGAACAAGCGCGGAGCCGTTTGCGTCGATCACGCTGCTTGCGCCTTCCGCGTCCAGCAGTTTTTCCTTTCCCATCGCACGAATGACGCCATCTATCGCGACGATGGCGTCTGCATCGAGGATCGGCTGTTCGAGGTCGCCGCTCAGCAGCAGTCCTATATTGCGAATGACGAGTTTCTTGCCGCGGTTGGGCTTTACTGTTTCCTCAATGGCCATTTCTCGTCGCTGCCTCCCAATGCCACAAGTCTGGTAGTCGAACGGAAATCCTGCATCCGCGCCGGCACGCGGGAACCCACCCAAGAAGCCCGCACCGGACGTCCGGCCCGCCTCGCCTCACGCAAACGACGGCGGCCGGTCCTCTCCCGCGGCGCCAAGCTTCTCATTCGGCTGCGCGCCCATGCGCAAAACGATCTTCCCGCCTTCCGCAATCTGCGCCTGGCTGAACCAACTCTTCGTGTATGAATTGCCGTCCTGCACAAAGGCTCGTCTCGTTACTTTTCTCGCCATGCGAATCAGCCCAAGAATATCTCAATCTCTCCGCAGCAGTTCCGGGCGCTCCTGACTCAGCTTGATGATTAATTCTCCAAAGAGCGAATTAGCCCAGGCAAACCACGCCCGCGTGAATCTTGTGGGATCGTCTTTATCGAAAGACTCATGCATGAACCCTGTCCCGGCGTGCGTAGTCTTTAGCCAGCGCAGGCACTGCCGGATCTCCGATTCGTCCGTACTCGTCAGCGCTTGCATGATGATCGACATGGGCCAAATCATGTTCAGCCCCGCGTGAGGGCCCCCGATACCCTCTGCCGCCGTGCCTTTGAAAAAGTACGGGTTGCTCGTGCTCAGGGCTCGCCGACGCGTTGCCTGGTAGTCCGGATCGTCTTGCCGGCAGCATCCAAGATAGGGCAAGCTCAGCAAACCGGGGATGTTGGCGTCGTCCATGAAAAGCTGGTTGCCAAAACCATCGACTTCGAAGGCCCAGAATTGTTCATTGTTTGATCCCCTCATTTTTCCGTATTTCGCGGCCGCCGACGCAACTTCTTCCGCGAGTGCTCGGCACGCAGTGTCAAAATCCGCATCTTGAATGACCTCCGCCGCCATCTCTCCCAACTGTCGCAAAGAAGCCACCGCGAACAGATTCGCAGGAATGTACAGCGAATAGGTGCAAGCATCATCGGAAGGGCGAAACATCGAAAAGATCAAGCCTCGAGGTCGTGCCGGATTGCCGTAACCTCCGAGCGCCAGCGTCTCCGTCGGTACCTCGGTGCGCCGCTGAAAGTGGTACGGCCCCTGCCCGGTTTTTCTCTGCTGTTCCTTGAAAGTCGCTACAGCGAGCCTCATCGCCTGTGTCCACTCCTTGTCGAACGGGGCGACGTCCCCCGTTGTTTTCCAGTACCCATATGCCAGCCGAATGGAGTAGCACAGCGAATCCACTTCCCATTTTCGTTCCGCCACGCCTGGCTTCATTTCGGTCAGGTCGTTGACCGCCCATGAAAGAGGCTTGGTGCTTTTCGGATCGGGCAAAAACGCGTTCGCGTAAGGGTCGATCAAGATGCAGCGCGCCTGCCTTCCGATCAGCCCGCGAAACATTTTCCGCAAATCGGCGTCGTCCGTCGCCAGCGGGATATATGGCCACACTTGACACGCGGAGTCGCGGAGCCACATCGCGTCAATGTCTCCGGTGATCACGAAGGTGTCCGGCCGGCCGCCAGTCTCGCTGAGTTCGACTGTTGTGTCGAGCGTGTTCGGATAGCAGTTTTCGAACATCCAGGCCAGTTCGGGATCGCCGATGCCGGTCTTCACTTGTGAAATTGTCGCCTCCACCGCTCGGGAGGTAAACTTCCGTTCCCCTGGAGCCGGCCTCTTCGAAACAAAGGTTCGCGCTTGGCTCTCTATCCGCGGCAGCGCCATCGCCATAGCGCCGAGCGTCGCGCTCCTCAAAAGTTCGCGCCTCGTGTAAATGCTTAGCTCCCGCTAACCAGGCTTTTTAGCAAGCTCATAATACGCGATGTGCGGGGCGTGGCGGCTCCTACTCGCAGTCGCCCTGAAGCACCCGGGCAAACATATCGTGGTCCACATTCGCCCCGCTCGCGATCAGCGCCACGCGCTTTCCGCGCAACGACTCCTTTTCCCTTAAGGCAGCCGCCAACGGAGCGGCGCCCGCCCCCTCGGTCACGTTGTGCGTGTCGGTGAAAATAAGACGCATCGCCTCGGCGATTTCAGTCTCCGACACTCGCAAGACGTGATCGACATTCTCAAGCATGAAACTCAAGGCCTCTTCGTCGGGGCGCCTGCAGGCCATACCGTCCGCCAGTTTCGTCGACACGGGAGCCTCGACGCACTGGCCCTGCTCAAACGAGAGCGCATAGCACGGCGCAAGCTCAGACACCACGCCAATAATTCTCGTTTTGAGCCCCAGGCCGTTGCGCACAGCGGCGCCGGAGCATATCCCCGAGCCCATCCCGATGGGCACGTAGGCGACGTCGATATCAGCCACCGCCGTAAGCAGCTCCAGCCAATACGTTGCCACTCCTTTTAGAATGTCGCGGTGATAGGGAGGCACGAAATGGTAGCGAAGCTCCGAACCGCGTCCGGCAGCATGTTCCCGAGCCGCCTGATAATCCTCGCCGTACTCGATTAGAGTTGCCCCTTGCGCCCGCATCGCGGCGTTCTTCTCGACGCTGTTGCCGTGCGGGACGACGACGATCGCCGGCAGCCCGAACCGCTTCGCGGCCAGTGCGACAGATTGCCCGTGATTGCCCCGCGTTGCCGTAATCAGGCCGCGCGCTTGGGGCGCGCCCTTTATCAGTTCTTCCACGTACACGACCGCGGTGCGGGCCTTGAACGAGCCTGTCGGGGTCTGGTTTTCATGTTTCACCCAGACCTCCGTGCCGAGACGCTCGCACAAGAGCGGCCAGCGGTACTGCGGCGTCGGTTGCATCACACGGTACACAGAGTCGGCAGCCTTTCTCACCTCGTCAACCGTCAGCAGTGTCGGTGCCATTTTTGTCCTCATCCGCCCTCCCTCGTGAACCTTGATGCCGCGATTCTCTCACATTGGTCTCGAAAGAGAATCCGCGGCCGGCAGACTCGCGCTCGGAGCAATCCCTCCAATTTGGCTTTAGCTTTTTCGTTTGCCGGAGTCTCGAGCCTGTCGATTCGCGCGGGCCTCGTTCGACTAATAGGTGAAGCAAGAAGGCAGCCTGGAGGCGGTTATGGCGAAGCAGCTCACACATTCACAACACCTTATCTCCATCGGGGGAATCGGCCTGGCCGGGCTCGACCTCGGCGTGGCCGCCTGGCACCTCAATCATCTTGGCTGTGTCGCGATAAAAATGGCGCTCGAGATGCTGCCCACGATCGTTCTTCTGGCATGGCGGGCCTCGCAGGCACTGGCCTTCGATTACCCTGGTCTTTTCGAACGCCTGTGCCAGTTCGCGTCGGTCTGGTGGTTCGTGGCCTGTCTCGTAAGGTGACTTACTCCCTCACCTGAAGGCGAGGGCTTCTCACACAACGCAGGTCCCTACTTCAGACTTCGTTTAGCGTGTGAAGGCTCAGTCCGAACCTGTCGCCTGTTTCGTTATCCGTCTGACATTCAGTCAAACGGAAGGCCGACGTAATTTTCCGCGAGAGTCTGCGAGGCAGCGCGCGAACTGGTGACGTAATCCAACTCCGCGAGTTGCCTTCGCTGGTCGAAGGGATTGTCGTCCGCAAAGCGATGAAGCATTGAAGTCATCCACCAGGAGAAGCGCTGAACCTTCCAAACACGCCGCAGACACAACTCCGAATAGCTCTCGAGCATTCCTCTGTTTCCACCGCGGTAAAATTCCGCCAAGGCTCGTGCCAGCAAACGGATATCGGCGGCGGCAAGATTGAGCCCCTTCGCTCCGGTTGGTGGAACGATATGTGCCGAGTCACCCGCGAGGAAGAGCTTTCCATACTGCATCGGCTCGACAACGAAACTTCTCATTCCCGTGATGCCTTTTTGAAGCACGGGGCCTTCGGTGAGTTTCCAGCCGTCCGGGGTCTCGAGCCGGGTGTGCAGCTCTTGCCAGATTCGGTCGTCCGACCACTTGTCGAGGTTTTCTTCAGGCTGGCACTGAAGATAAAGACGAGAAATCGTTGGCGAACGCATGCTGAGCAGCGCAAAACCACGCGAGTGGTGGGCGTAGATGAGTTCTTCAGAAGAGGGCGGCGCCTCAGCCAGAATGCCGAGCCAGGCGAAAGGGTAAAGGCGCTCAAACACACTGAGGACTCCCGCCGGGATGGAAGGCCTGCAAATGCCGTGAAAACCGTCACAGCCGCCTATAAAATCGCAGGTCAATTCCTCGGAGGACCCACCGTCGCGGAAAGTGATCCTCGGCTGTTTCGATGACGGCTCGAAATCGTGTATCTCGACGTCTTCGACATCGAAGAAAATGCGACCTCCGGCAGCCAGTCGCGCTTTGATCAAGTCCTTCAGGACCTCGTGTTGTGCATAGACCATAATCGACTTGCCGCCGGTGAGGGCCTGGAAATCAATGCGGTGGCGGCCGCGGGCAAATTGCAGCTCGATTCCATGATGCACCAGGCCTTGCTGCATCATTCTCTCGCCAACACCGGTCTCATTCAGGAGATCGACCGTACCTTGCTCAAGTACGCCGGCACGCACGCGTTCTTCGATATAGCTTCGGCTGCGAGTTTCGAGGACGACGGATTCAACGTTTTCAAGTTGCAACAAGTGAGAGAGCAGCAACCCGGCTGGCCCGCCACCGACAATGCCCACTTGTGTTCTCATTGCAGTCACTTTCGCCGGATGGCCAGCAGTTTACTTGATCTGCAGAGACTCCCGGTACTGATTGTATCCCCAGATTATCGGCCGGTTTGGGCGGCGGCCCGATTGGCGAATATCGACTGGGCCGTTTGCGCAAAGGCCGATTTGTCTTGACACGCTTTCGAACTTGTGGGAAACACGGCGATTGGCTCGAAGAGAAGCCTGGAGTCCGGACGACGACGGATGGCCGAGGAGATGGCGTATGAGTTCGCTGGCCAAGCTAAACCAACAATACATCGGGGGAGTGTGGCGCGACGGTTCGAGTTCGAAGGTCCTCGCGGACAAAAATCCCTTCAACGGGAATGTGGTGGCCAGTCTCAAGCTGGCGAGCCTCGAAGATCTCGATGAAGCCTATCGTTCGGCCAGGGACGCTCAGAAAGTCTGGGCCAGCATAAATCCGTTCGAGAAACGGGCCATCCTAGAACGCGGGATCGCCTGGATCGAGAAAAATGAAGGCGATATTACCGAGCTGATTATTGAGGAATTGGGAGGAACGCACCTTAAGGCGTTTATCGAGATCCTGCTGGCGAAAAGCTCGCTGAAAGAAGCTTCGACGTATCCGCTGCGGATGAAGGGCGAAATTCTGCCCTCCACGATCGAGGGCAAGGAAAACCGACTCTACCGCGTCCCGGTAGGAGTCGTAGGGGTCATCAGCCCGTTTAACTTTCCGTTCATTTTGAGCATGCGCTCGGTTGCGGCAGCGCTAGGTGCCGGGAATGGAGTCGTGCTTAAACCGCATGACGACTCGGCGATCACGGGAGGCACACTGCTCGCCAAGGTATTCGAAGAAGCGGGTGTGCCGAAGGGGCTGTTGAATGTGATCGTGGCGGACATCGCGGAAATTGGCGATGCGTTTGTGGAGCATGCAATCCCGCGAGTGATCTCGTTTACCGGCTCCGAACCCGTTGGCCGTCACATTGGCGAAGTAGCGGGTCGATGCCTGAAAAAAGCAATCCTGGAACTAGGGGGCAACAGCGCTATGATCGTGATGGATGATGCCGATTTGGATCTGGCGATCAACGCGGCGGTCTTCAGCCGCTTCGCCCACCAAGGCCAGATATGCATGTGTTCCAACCGGGTTCTGGTCCAGCGCGGTGTTTACAACCAATTCCTGCAACGATTTGTTGACCGGGTTGCGAAATTGAAGGTGGGAGATCCGAGCGATCCACAGACGGAAATCGGTCCGCTCATCAACGCCCGGCAAGCGCAAGCATTCGCCGCACAACTGCAGAGAGGAATCGACGAGGGGGCCAGAGTTGCCCTGCGCGGAAAAGTCGAGGGGAACGTGGCGTCACCGACGGTTTTTGCGGATGTGCGTTCCGATATGTGGCTGGCGCAAAATGAGCTGTTCGGTCCGGCGGTCTGCGTGATGCCATTTGACACCCCGGAAGAAGCCATCAGAATCGCGAACGAGACCCCTTACGGATTGAGCGGAGCGATTCACACGCGCAACGCCGAACGTGGGGCGGAACTCGCGAAGGAAATCGATTCCGGAATGGTTCACGTCAACGACGGAACCATCAATGACGAACCGCTCGTGGCTTTCGGTGGTGAGAAGGCCTCGGGCGTGGGGCGTTTGAACGGGCAGTGGGCACTCGAAGAATTCACAACACTGAAGTGGGTTTCCGTGCAGCACACGCCGAGGCATTACCCGTTCGAAGCCGCGGCAAAAGCCTAGCCGTTTGTGGCGGTTGTCCTTCCTTGTGGGCGATGACATAATTCAGGCTTCAGAGAGAAGTGACGGGGCCGAGGTGTGCTGGTGTTTTTTTTCGCCGTTCCGGCCAGTGGCCACCGGTTGCTGTCTGGAGGGGGGGTTTTCCATGGCTTTGCGAGATAACTGGATCGAGCAGCGCGAAGCGGCTCAGGCAAGCAGCAACGGCTCGCGGAACATGTCGCAGATGCATCTGGCGCGGCTTGGCGTGGTGAGCGAGGAGATCGCCTACGTGGCCA
>DATFTB010000117.1:0-8592 GCA_035262325.1 Candidatus Acidiferrum sp. | reverse complement strand
GATCGCGTTTTCATTCGGCGCGTTTTTTGAGGGCGCAGCGGGATTCGGCACTCCCGTCGCGGTCACGGCGGCCATCTTGATTGGTCTCGGCTTCAAGCCGTTGCAGGCATCCGGCCTTTCCCTGATTGCCAACACGGCGCCCGTTGCCTATGGCGCGCTCGGAACGCCTATCATCGCGCTGCAGGGAGTAACCGGGCTCGACTTACTGCACCTAAGCGGCATGGCGGGACGCATCTTGCCGTTCTTTTCGGTCCTCGTGCCTTTTTGGCTTTTGTGGGCTTTCTGTGGGCTTAACGGGATGGTTGAGGTTTGGCCGGCGGTGCTCGCTGCGGGCGTATTCTTCGCCATACCGCAATTTTTGATGTCGAACTTCCATGGACCGTGGCTTGTGGATGTGGTCGCATCCGTCTGTTCAATGGCTGCCGTAATTCTCCTTCTTCTTCTTTGGCATCCGAAGAAGATTTGGGGTTTCGAGGGGCACGAAGCGGACCGGGCGGCTCGTGGCAAACACGGCTACAGAACGGGTGAGATTGTTCGCGCCTGGGTTCCGTGGGCTATTTTGAGCGTGCTGGTATTTTTGTGGGGCCTCCCGAGCGTGAAAGCCGTGCTTGACAAAATTTCTATTCTCAGATTCCCCGTCGCCGGCCTCCACAACCTGATTCAACGCGTGCCTCCGGTTGTGGCTAAACCGACGGCGGAAGCAGCCGTCTTCAACTTGAATTGGCTGTCTGCGACCGGAAGCGGAATCTTCATCGCGAGCATAATTGCGGGCTTTGTGATGGGTTTTGGCCCGCTCCAAATGGCGCGGCAGTATCTAAAGACGCTGTACAAAGTCCGCTTCTCACTCATCACCATTTCCGCGATGATGGCCATCGGGTTCATGACCCGTTACGGCGGTCTCGATGCCACGATGGGACTGGCCTTTGCCCGCACCCACATCTTCTATCCGTTTTTCGGCACGTTGTTAGGTTGGCTCGGAGTCGCCCTGACCGGTTCAGACACTGCGTCAAACGTTCTGTTCGGGAGTCTGCAAAAGATTTCTGCGACCCAGGTCGGCGTCTCGCCGGTCCTGATGGCGGCGGCAAACAGCTGTGGCGGTGTAATGGGCAAGATGATCGATGCCCAGAGCATCGTCGTTGCTAGCACCGCTACGGAATGGTACGGACACGAGGGTAGCATTTTGCGATACGTCTTCTGGCACAGCATTGTCTTGGCTAGCCTGGTCGGGGTGCTGGTCTTCCTGCAAGCTTACGTGTATCCGTTCACCAAGCTCGTCATTCATTGACGAAGCTGGCCCGCGCTCGTGCTTGCGGCGCTCAGGAATGTGCTTTCCCTTTCCGCGAGATGCGTACTATTCTTCTCTCTTGCCGGCCATGAACAGAAAGCTTCTCGACGAATTCCGTGCCATTGTTGATGAGCGTGGACTCATCTCGAGCAGCGAGGGGCTGCACACCTACGAGTGCGACGGACTGACAAACTTTCGCGTCATGCCGCTCGCCGTTTTGCTGCCTTTGAATACCGAACAAGTCCAAGCCATCGTTCGCCTCTGTCACAGAGAAAAGATTCCGTTCGTTGCGCGCGGCTCGGGAACTGGCCTCAGTGGCGGCGCCCTTCCCGTCAGCAACGGTATCGTGATCAGCCTGGCGCGCATGAATCGCATCCTTGAAGTGGACCTGCCGAATGCCCGCGTTGTGGTGGAACCTGGCGTCATCAACCTCGACGTGACGGGCCGCGTCCAATCTCAGGGATATTTTTACGCGCCTGACCCTTCCTCCCAGTCGGTCTGCAGCATCGGCGGGAACGTCGCGGAAAATTCCGGCGGCGCGCACTGTTTGAAGTACGGCTTTACTACTACACACGTTCTCGGCCTCGAAGTGGTGATGCCTGACGGCTCGTTGCTGCACCTCGGAGACAAGACGCTCGATCGACCGGGTTATGATCTCGCGGGCGTATTCGTCGGCTCGGAGGGTACGCTCGGAATCGCCACCAAAGTAATACTGCGAATCGTCAAACGTCCAGAGTGCATCCGCACGCTTCTCGCTGCTTTCCCGAGCACGAATGAAGCAGGCGCGGCGGTCAGCGACATCATTGCGGCCGGAATGCTGCCTGCGGCGATGGAAATGATGGACCAGCTCGCAATTCAAGCCGCCGAAGCCGCGGTCCAGGCCAATTATCCGGATTGCGGCGGCCTCCTGCTCGTTGAGCTGGATGGCCCGGTTGCGGAGGTCCAATTCTTGATGGAACGGGTAGACACTCTCTGCCGCAAAAATGGCGCCTGGGAGATCCGCGTGGCCCAGACCGACTCCGAACGTGCGCTCGTGTGGAAAGGACGCAAGGCGGCGTTCGCCGCGATGGGGCGCATTTCGCCCAATTACATTGTGCAGGACGGCGTGATCCCGCGAACCGCCCTGCCGCAGGTGATGAGCGAGATTGCGCGACTCAGCCAAGAGACCGGTCTGCGCGTTGCCAATGTGTTTCATGCCGGCGACGGCAATCTGCATCCGCTGGTCCTTTACGACCGACAAATTCCCGGGCAGGAACAAGCCGCGGAATCGCTGTCGTTCCGCATCCTCGAACTGTGCATCGCCGCCGGTGGGTCGATTACGGGGGAACACGGCGTCGGTGAGGAAAAAAAGATGATGATGTCCAAGATGTTCAGCGAGCCGGACCTCGACACCATGCAACGCGTGCGTTGCGCCTTTGACCCGCTGCAGCTTTCGAATCCCACGAAGGTGTTCCCTACGCCACGGTTGTGTGGCGAAAAGCCTGGCCAATACGTTGCTCATCCCTTGGAGTCTGCCGGTGTCGCGGAGCGTTTCTGACGAGGGACTATGAATTGTTCTTACCGCTATGATCACTGCCAGTGCGATTGAAGAGAGATTGCGCTCGATTGTGGGCGTTCGGCATTTTCGCGCCGCGACAGCCAGCGACACGGTCTCGGGAGTCGAACCTAAGTTCGTCGCCGAACCGGCCAGCGAGCAGGAACTCGCCGCCCTGCTTTCTTCGGCGAACGAGGCTCAAATCGCCGTAATCCCTCGCGGCGGCGGAACAAAGCTCGCCTGGGGGAATCCGCCGAAGCGTGCCGACTTGGTCCTGTCCACGGCCCGCCTCAATCGAGTTCTCGAACATGCCTGGGCCGACCTGACAGTCAGCGTCGAAGCGGGCTGCACCTTGCTGACGCTCGAGGAGAAATTGGCACAGCACGGGCAAAGGCTGGCGCTCGATGGCTTGCAGCCTGAAAGCGCCACAATTGGCGGCATCCTTTCGACAAACGATAGCGGCGTGTTGCGGCTGCGCTTTGGTGCGCTGCGCGATCTGGTTATCGGTGTGACCCTCGCCCTTCCGGACGGGACCCTGGCGAGCAGTGGCGGCAAGGTCGTGAAAAATGTTGCTGGCTATGATTTGCCAAAGCTCACGACGGGCGCGTTCGGCACGCTCGGAATTATCACGCGCGCGATTTTCCGCCTCCACCCGTTGCCCCATTCGACCAGAACATTTTCCTTTGCGGCCGCCAACCCGCGCGACGCCGAGCGCCACATCCTCGCGATCCAGGATTCCAGGCTCGCTCACACGGCCCTCGAGGTGCGCGGCGAATCGGCGGGGCAAATCTTCGTCGATATTTTGTTCGAAGCGACCGAAGCAGGTCTCGCCGCGCAGGAGTCACAATTGCGAACACTTGTCGGAGAGTCAGGAGTCGAACGATCCGGGAAGGAATTGTGGAGTGCCAGGGAAGGCCTGTGGTCGGCTCCGTTTGAAAACGCAGTTGTTGCGAAGCTCAGCGTGTTGCCCTCGGCAATCGCGAAAACGCTCTGTCTGATGGAAGAAATCGCTAATCCGCGAAGCGTTCGCTTCCGATATGTGGTGCAAGCGACCGGGCTCGGCGCGCTGAGACTTGAAGGCCAATCGAGCTCGCTCCAGGCTGTCGTTGAGCGCGCGAGGAGTGAACTCGAAAGCGGTGGAGCATCGCTCGTCGTTCTTCGTCGGCCGGCTGCCTTGGAATCGCTGGACGCGTGGGGAGCATCGGGAGATGCTATTGCGCTCATGCGTGCGGTGAAGCTGCAGCTCGACCCGAAGTCCACATTGAACCCCGGGCGATTCGTTGGAGGAATCTGATCGCATGACGGGAAGTTCCACAGAGCGAGCCTCCCGAAGCGCCTTCGACGCGCACCATCCGCCGGCCCGCGAAATCATCGACAAGTGTGTCCACTGCGGCTTTTGTTTGCCTGTTTGTCCCACCTACCTGCTGTGGGGCCAGGAGATGGATTCGCCACGCGGCCGTATCTACCTGATGAAGATGGCCGCCGACGGAAAAGCAGAAATGAACGCGGAATGGGTGACTCATTTTGACCGTTGTCTTGGTTGCATGGCCTGCATGCCGGCCTGCCCGTCGGGGGTCGATTACGGAAAGCTGATCGAAGCGACGAGAGCACAGATCGAGCGCGGTTATGCTCGGCGGGCAAGCGTAAAGCTGCATCGCAAAATTCTCTTCGAGACCTTTACCAGGCCCGAGCGGATGAAATGGCTTCGCTGGCCGCTGCGTGTGTACCAGAAATCCGGCTTGCAGGCGCTGCTACGCGGTTCCGGCCTGCTGGCGCTTTTGCCAGAATCCCTCGGCGCCGCGGAGTCGCTGCTTCCTGAAGTAAAGCCCGGCGAAATCATTCCGGAGGCGACGCCTTGTCGTGGTGAGAGGCGCAAGCGCGTCGGGCTTTTGCTCGGTTGCGTCCAGCGAACCTTTTTCTCGCACGTGAATGCGGCCACCGTTCGCGTTTTGACGGCCGAAGGATGCGAAGTGATCGCACCGGCCGAGCAACCCTGTTGCGGCGCGCTCCTCGTTCATGCGGGCGAAGAGAAACGGGCCCAGGAACTTGCCAGGAAGACGATTGATGCATTCGAACACTCTGACGTGGAAGTGATCGTTACCAACGCTGCCGGCTGTGGCTCAACTGTCAAGGAGTACGGCCACCTGCTTCGCGACGATCCTGCCTACGCCGAGAAAGCCCGGCGATTTGCCGCAAAATGCAGAGATGTGAGCGAAGTTCTCGCGGAACTTCCCCCTCGTTCGAAGCGCCAGCCTCTTGCTGTCCGAGTTGCCTTCCACGACTCTTGCCATCTTCAACATGCGCAGGGCGTGCGAGCCCATCCCCGCTCGCTGTTGGCCCAGGTTCCCGGCCTTCGATTGCTGGAAATTCCGGAAGCAGCCGTCTGTTGCGGGTCGGCGGGAATTTACAATCTCGTTCAGCCTGACGCCGCGCGCGAGCTTGGGGACCGCAAAGCCCGATGGATCCGATCGCTCGAACCCGAAGTGGTGGTTTCCGGAAACCCAGGATGCATCTTGCAGCTACAGTCGTCTCTTGCGAGAGCTCACCTCAAGTTGCCGGTCCTCCACACGGTTCAGTTGCTCGATGCCTCCATTCGCGGCGCACCGGTGAAGTCTCTGCGGTAGCCCTATTTCCCGCTGGGCCGCGCCACAGCCGCGAGCAGTTCGACAGGATGCAAAACCTCGCGGCTCATGCCGGCACGAAGCTGCTCGGTGCATGAAGTCCCGCTGGCGAGGAGCGCTCGTGGATCTCCTTCTTCTTGCGCCTTGCGCACCTGCCGAAAAAGATCCTCGCCGACCGCCATGCTGAGTTCGTAAAAGTCCTTTTTGTAGCCAAAACTTCCGGCCATGCCGCAGCACTCCACCGATGAAGTGGCCACATCGAAGCCAATGTCGCGTAGAAGCATCTCCGTTGGCATAGCGCAACCGATGGTTTTCTGCTGGCAGTGCGGGTGATAAAACACACGCCCTCCGGCGGGCGAGCAGCGCAGATCAAAGAACTCCTGCGGGCGGCGGCCCGATTTTTTAATGAGTTTTGCAATGTATTCCACGGGCTCGAAGCTTCGCGATCGCAAGCGTTCGAATTGGCCTTGATTGTCGAGCAGATGCCGGGCATCCCGCCGGAATATCGCGAGCGAGCTCGGCTCCACCACGATGACATCCCGGCCTTCGTCAAGATAGTGATCCAAAAGGGAAGCGGCGCGCTGCGCATAGCCCGCCGACGTCGAGAGCAAACCCTGTGAGAGCGCGGCGCGTCCTTCAGGAACAGATTCGCTCACGACCACGTCCACGCCTAGCGCTCGCAAGAGGCGCAACGCTGCAATGCCTCGCTGCACCAGGCCGTAATTGGTGAAGACGTCCGCAAAAAGCACGGCTCGCGCGAGCGGCTGCTCCGTGTGTGGAAGCGGTTCCGCGCTTGCAAGGCTCACCAGAGTCTGCTTCGGAAATGGCGGCAAACTCCTGCGACGATCGAGGCCCAGCCATCGCTCGGCTGCCCGGCGTGCGGGCTCCCAACGAGCAATGGCATTCGAAAAAGGTGCAAACCGCGTGCCCCACTCCGCGAACCAGTGGTAGTTGCCGAAGAAAAGCTTCGAAGCAGGCGCCGATTGATCCTTTTCGGACGCACCGGTCATCGTGGTTAGAATGCCGCTCGTGAGGAATGTCTCCGCAGCGCCGTTGAGACGGTTCGATAGGTTTTCATTTAGCCAAGGAATGTCGATGCGTACCGGGCATTGGTTCACGCATCGCGAGCATCCGGTACAAAGTTCCGAGAAGCGGGCATTCTCGAGCTTGCCGGTTCCGGCCTCCCATGAACCACCGATGCCCCCGGAATAGGTCTCGCCGCCGAAGGCATGCCCGCCCACGGCCTGAAAATTCGCACATGAATTCAGGCACGCGCTGCAGCGGATGCAGTACAAGGTCTCGCGGAACACGGTGTCGTCGCGCATGCGCATGCGGCCGTTGTCGATGAGCACCAGATGAAACTCGCGCGGCTTGCGTGTTTTGCCCGGCAGAGCGAAGGGAGGGTCATCGAGGGGTGGGCTCAAGAAACTCGTATACGAGGCAAGCGGCTGCCCGGTTGCGCTGGCCGCAAGCAACTCAACAAAGGGCGCCATATCCTGTCGGCTGCCGATAATTTTCTCCACCCCAACCACCGCGATGTGCACCGGCGGGAGCAGGCTGGTCATGCGAATGTTTCCTTCGCTTTCGACAAGCATCAATGTGCCCGTGTCTGCCGCCACCAGATTTGCGCCGGTAATTCCGATATCGGCGTGCAGGAACTTGCTGCGCAGGATTTCACGCGCAAATTTTGTCAGCTCCTCGCCGGTATCGAGCGGGAGACGCGTTTGGAATTTCCGTTTGAACAACGCGGTGATCCGTTCCCGGCTGTAGTGGATTGCCGGGGCGATCACGTGCGAAGGCTGTTCATCGGCAACCTGCAAAATAAACTCTGCTAGGTCGCTCTCGGCAACCTCCATTCCCGCGGCTTCCAGCGCGTGATTCAATCGAATTTCTTCCGTAGTGATGCTTTTCCCCTTGACGACCAGCTTTGCGCCGTGGCGCACGCAGAGGTCGCGCACATACCGGCACGCCTCCTCCGCCCCGGCGGCCAACACGACATGGCCCCCTCTCTCGCGTATGGTCTTCTCCAGTTGCTCAATCAGTTGCGGCAGGTTTGCGATCGAATGCTCCTTGATCTGCCGGGCGCGGTCTTTCAATGCGTTGTAGTCCGGCAGCAAGTGGGTCGCCCGGTAGCGATTGCGATTGAATGTCTGCGTGTTGCGACGCACCGCCGGGCTCTCAATGCGCAAGGTCATTCGAATGGCCTTGAGCAGACGCTGCCGGTCGCTCTTGTTGGCGACAGAGCGCGGTGATTCGTCCTCAACGGTGTGTTTTTGGACCATTTCCATCGGCGTCATTCCAGGACGAAAATCTGGAGCCGGTGCGGGCCGTGCACGCCCCGCACGAGCGGGCCCATGTCTGCTGTGGCACTCGGTCCGGTAATCAAGACGAGATTTCGATGCAGACCTTCTCCGCCGAGGCAGGTCGGGCTGAACAGATCGCGCGGACGCTCGACAATGCGGCTGGCGCGGAGCAGAGCAATGTGCAAAGGCATCAGAAGGCTCGTGGCCGCGGCGAGCGGTGGTCCCATGGCGATGCACACGGATCCGCTTGAAGCGATTCCGGCGAAGGCGCTCGTGATGCCAGCGTCGGCCGTAGACAACGCTTCGTCCGATGGCTCGTGAACGAGCCCTGGTAATTCACAGAGCGCATTCAGGACTTCCTTCGGAAGAAATTCTCCGGGGCCAAGAACGATCGCTCGGGAGTCTCTTACAGCGCTTAGAACCGCGGCCCGGACAGCAGTGGGCGAGCCGGCGATGCGGTCGACGGTCGCCGCCGCCTCGAGCGCATTGGCCAGAAACGCATCAATCAATCCAGACATAAGCACCTGCAGGAAGGCGCATTGTTTTTGTCCCCATCCATCTCCATCCTTGAGGGCGAGTGGTGACTTACTCCCTCACCTGAAGGCGAGGGCTTCTCACACAACGCAGGTCCCTACTTCAGACTTCGTTAGCGTGTGAAGGCTCAGTCCGAGCCTTAGTATTTCCGTTGCGCTTGCGTGGTCACGAGTTGTGATGAGACCACACTTCCTGCAAACGTGCTCCCGGTCCGAAAGTTTCTTCGGCACCTTAGCACCGCACGGGCAACGTTGCGATGTGCCCCTCGCGTCTACCTTCGCAAACAGGCGACCAGCCTCTTCCGCTTTGTACGCC
>DATFTB010000116.1:0-15870 GCA_035262325.1 Candidatus Acidiferrum sp. | reverse complement strand
CACCTCGGTGGGCTTGTGCATCAGCAGATAGGCGTGCCGCTCTTCGGACTCCACCGTGCGACCGGCGGCCTCGATTTTGTCCTTCGAGGGGTCGGCTTTGGTGCCGAGTTCGGTGACGGTCTTACCGTTGACTCGAACCTGGCCGGAAAGAATCAGCTGCTCGGCGTGACGCCGGGAAGCGATGCCCGCGTGAGCGATAATCTTTTGAAGACGTTCGAGCATGGCGGAGTAAGGATAGCAGAAGCGGAGAAACCCGCTACCGCGGCGCGATGTGGGAAGTCACGCCACGCTAGTCGGCGGATGTCGATTTCGCACTAGGCTTGGGCGGGTCTTCATCAAGCTGGCCGGAGGGCATGCCTTCGGCCGTGGCAGCGGCCTCTTCCTCGCGGAATTCCTCCGCTGCGGCGAGCTCCCGCTCGACCTTGGACATGGTTTGACCGACATTAGCAACGTCGGTCTCGGGGTGAGATTCTGAGACTTCGTCTTCAGACAGCGAGGCGGCAACCCCTTCGTCGGTGCCGAGCGCTTCGCGGGCGAGCGCTTCGAATTCCTTCAAGCTCGGGAGTTCATCAAGATCGCTGAGGCCAAAGCGCATCAGAAATTCCTTCGAAGTTTTGTAGAGGATGGGACGGCCCATGACTTCCTTGCGCCCCGCGGTGGTGATGAGCTTCTTGTCGAGGAGCGTGGAGATAACGCCAGCGGTGTTGACGCCGCGAATTTCGGAGATTTCGGGAGCGGTTACGGGCTGTTTGTAGGCGATTACTGCAAGAGTTTCGAGAGCGGGCATGGAGAGGCGGAGCGGCGGCCGGAGAGATTTGATGAAGCGGCGCACGACGTCATGGTGCTGGGGCTTCGTGTACATCTTGTAGCCACCAGCGACTGAGCGGATCTCGATGCCCCGCTCCTCGGAAGCGTAGGAGGAGAGCAGTGCGTCCAGGGCGGCTTTGACGGGAAGCTTGTCTTCACCGAGAGCGCCGGCCAGTTGATCGAGCGTGGCAGGTTCGTCGGCGGCGTAAATGATGGCTTCCAGGGCGGCGCGTAGTTCCGTAGGGTTCAGCATGAAATCCCTTAAAAGAAGATACCGAAGTATAGGAGGTAAATGAGGTGGAGGAAATACCAATCCGACGCGAGAGCCACCGTCCGATCCTTAACCTCTCTACTTCCTCAATTCCCTTCCCATCATTCTCGCACTACTGGTACTCGGCGTCGATGCGGAGAGTGCCGGATTCATCGAAGGCAAGATCGAAGGCCTTGGCCTTCTTGACGACAATGTCGCCAAACTGCTTTTCCTGGGCGAGGCCCACCGCCTGAAGTTTAACCATTTCGAGGACGGCAAGAAACGCGACGATCATGGCGTGACGAGAGGGGCAGGCTTCGAAGAATTGAATGAGGCTTACGGAACTGGTGTCGCTAGCGAGAATTTGCGAGCGAAGCTGAGCGATCATTTGCGCGACCGTATAGGTCTCGTGCTGCAATTCGATGCGGGCGACTTCCTTTTTGCGTTCGAGCACCTGCTGGAAGACGCGGACGAGGTCGACGAGAGAGACAACGAGTTCTCCTTCCGTACCTTCGTCGTGGTAGAGGGACTTGTCCGGTTTGGACCAGACGTTTTCCTCGATTTGCTGCCTCTGGTAGAGAAGCTGGGCGGCGTTCTTGAATTTTTCGTGCTCCAGGAGGCGCTGGACAAGTTCTTCGCGCGGGTCTTCCGCCTGCTCCTCGGGGCCGGCCAGCGGGTCCGGTGGGAGAAGCATCTTGGACTTGATGTAGATAAGCGTCGCCGCCATGTAAATGAATTCCGCGGACACATCTACGTTGAGCTGTTCGAGTTGATGAAGGTAGTCGAGGTATTGCGACGTGATCTTGGAGATCTGGATATCGTGAATGTTCATTTCCTGCTTTTTGATGAGGTCGAGCAGGAGATCGAGCGGACCCTCGAAGATAGGAATCTGGATGCGATATGGTGAGGCCATCGGTGGTTAAGAGAATATCAGATAAGCGGGATCGTTCGCGCGGCTCGGGACGACGGCTGCTCGACGGAGCTAGCCGGAGATCTCGCCGTGCTTGGGGGGCCAGTGCAAAACCGACTCGCGGACGCGACGCATCGTCTGCTTCGCTGATTCGCGGGCTCTCGTGGAGCCGGCATCGAGTATTTCAAGCACGCGCGCGGGGTGCTGCTCGTAGTCGAGGCGGCGCGCGCGGATGGGTTCGATCCATTTGATCAGGTTTTCGGCCATGGCGGCTTTGCATTCGATGCAGCCGATGCCGGCCGAGCGGCAGCCGGTCTGGACCCAGTCGAGGCGGCCAGGGTCGCGTTCGGGAGTGGAGAAAAGTCTGTGCCAGTCGTAGACGGGGCAGACATTGGGATTGCCCGGGTCGGTGCGGCGCTTGCGGGCGGGATCGGTGACCATGACCTTGGTTTTGGCACGAATGTCGGTGTCAGATTCCGAGAGCGCGATGGTGTTGCCGTAGGACTTGGACATTTTACGGCCGTCGAGGCCCGGTATACGAGGAGTGGGAGTGAGGAGGACGTCGGGTTCTTCGAGAACGCTCGAGAAGGAAAAGAGGGGTTGCAGCCCCTTCGGTAGTCTTTCGAAGAAATTCGCGATACCCATTTCCAGAACACGCTGGCGGATGTAGGCGGTAGCGACCGTTTTTTGTTCGGCAGTGAGTTCCTGATTTTCCGGGACAACGGGCCCGTTTGATGGAATATCGAGAAGCTTGAAGAGCAGGTTGCGGCCGAGATTGCGGTTTTGCCGAGCGAAGATTTCCTGGCTCACATTGAAGCCGTAGTACAGGTTGAAGCGGCGGACGAGTTCGCGGGAGAACTCCACGTGGGAGACCTGGTCCTCGCCGACGGGGACAAGAAGGCCTTTGCCGGGTTTGGAGTACATGACGATATCGGCAGTCTGGAGAGTGGGGTACCCGAGGAAACCATAGGTGTGGAGATCTTTGTTCTTGACGTTTTCGAGCTGCTCTTTGTAGGTGGGAATACGTTCGAGCCAACCGAGGGGTGTGACCATGGAGAGCAGGAGGTGGAGTTCGGCGTGTTCGGGGATAAGGGATTGCAGAAAGATCACCGACTTCACGGGGTCAAGACCGGATGCAAGGAAGTCAATGGTAATCTGCAGAGAATTTTCGGCAATGGCGGAGGTGTCCGCGTAGTCGCTCGTGAGCGCATGCCAGTCGGCGACGAAGTAGTAGCAGTCATAGTCGGGATCGCCTTGCAACCTAACCCAGTTCTGCAAGGCGCCAAAAAAGTGACCAATGTGAAGGCGGCCTGTGGGGCGCATGCCGGATAGGACTCGTTTCGTGGAGGTCGTCATCAAGGGTCGGGCCTCGGATGAATTGTGAATCCGTAATCGGTAGTCAGTAATCAGAAACAGGCGATCAGCGATCTCCGGAAGCGGAGAAAACACGCTGACAGCACTCCTGCTAGCTGAATTAGCAAGGATATCAGATATCAGTAGTCGGGTATGGGGAAGCGGCAGACCAGACCGCGGAGCTGCGGCGCATGGCCCGCTCCGAAGCGCTGGCATGTCGCATGAGCAATGCCACGCGCTTCGCGGTTCCTGATCGTTGATCCCTGATTCCCGATAGGCTAAGGTCGCAAGAGGTCGCGGGCGATGATCGCACGTTGAATCTCGCTGGTGCCTTCGAAGATCGAGATGACCCGGGCGTCGCGGTACATGCGTTCAACTTCGGACTCGCGGGAGTAGCCGAGGCTACCGTGAATCTGCACAGCTTTGTAGACCACCCGATTGACCATTTCGCTGGCGTACAGCTTGGCGCGCGAAGAGGAAGAACCCATCTTGTGGCCCGAATCCTTGAGAAAGGCGGCGTGGTAGAGGAGACCGCGCGCGGCTTCGATCTCGGTGTGCATATCGGCAAGCATCCACTGGACGGCCTGGAATTCGCCGATGGACTGCCCAAAGGCTCTGCGGGAGCGCGCGTATCTCGCGGATTCGTCGAGGGCGCCCTGGGCGAGGCCGACACCCTGCGCGGCGATGCCAATGCGTCCGCCATCGAGAGCGGAGAGCGCAATGCGAAGGCCCTGGCCTTCTTCCCCTAGACGATTTCCGACGG
Organism: Candidatus Acidiferrum sp.; assembly: GCA_035262325.1. GTDB lineage: Bacteria > Acidobacteriota > Terriglobia > Acidiferrales > UBA7541 > Acidiferrum. Next base: position 11,787 of record DATFTB010000116.1, on the reverse strand, counting down.
GGACGGCGCAATCGTTGAGGATCAGTTCAACGGATGGCGAAGAACGCTGACCCATTTTGTCTTCGTGGCGACCGATTTTGAAGCCGGGAGTGCCAGGTTCGAGAAGAAAAGCGCTAATTCCCTTCCCGCCGGCGGATGGATTGGTCTTGGCGAAGACGATGAAGAGGCCGGCGGCCGAACCGTTGCTGACCCAGGTTTTCGTACCGTTGAGTTTGTAGTGGTCCCCGTCCGGGACTGCCGTCATTTGGATGCCCGCAGCGTCTGAGCCAGCCGCGGGCTCGGTGAGGCAGAAAGAGCCAATGATTTTGCCGGAGGCGAGAGACTTCAAATGACGGGATTTTTGCGCCTCGGAGCCGTAGGCGAGAAGCGGCACTTGAACAGCGGAATTGGTGACCGAGAGCGCCGTGGACATAGCGGCGTGAACACGGGCGACTTCTTCGAGCATGAGGACGTAGGAGACGGTGTCGAGGCCGGCACCGCCCCACTCTTCGGGCATGAGCATGCCGCAGCAGCCGAGAGCGCCAAGTTTCTGGATGGCGTCCAGGGGAAAGTGGTCGGTGCGCTCCCAATCTCTGACGTGAGGGCGAATCTCAGTTTCCATAAACTGGCGCACGGTGTCGCGGATGAGGAGCTGGTGATCAGAGAGGGCGAAATCCATGGCGGCGATAGTAACACGGGCGACGTGACAGCCTTCTCCCCGGGCAACAAGTTGGTCCTGATCAGGCCAAAAGCATTCGAGAAGGGAAGGTCGTTGCCCCCATAAAGCCATCGTGGCCGGCAGACATCACAAACTTTTCAATGAACTATAGAAAGTCCGCATCCTGCGAATTTGCAGCCTCTATGTTTTTCTGGGACCGAGAATCACGGGAATCGGCTACAGCTTGAAAAGTTCGCGGAGACGCTTGGTTTGCTGGCGAGACACGGGAATTTCGGATTGCTTCTTGTCGTCCATTTTGAGCATGAAGCTCGACTTGAACCAGGGGACGACTTCCTTGATGTGGTGGATGTTGACCAGGAAGGAGCGGTGTGGGCGCCAGAAGGATTCCTGGTCGAGAGCAGCGAGCAGCTCCTCAAGCGTACGGTAATTCGACGTGCCTTCGAGGTCTTTGGCGATGACCGAGATGAGGCCGCCTTCGATGGAAGCGAAAATAAGATCGCTCGAATCGACGAGTAGCATCCGCTGCTGCGAGCGGATCAAAACCTTCGAGGGTTGGGCGGACGCAGGCTTCGGGGCCGCGAGCTGGGAGACGAGTTGCTCGAGTCGCTCCGCCGGGCTGGTATGGGCCTCGATTTCCTTCTTTGCCTTCTGGATGGCTTTGGCGATGCGCGTCTTGTCGAAAGGCTTCAAGACATAGTCGACCGCGTTTACATCGAAAGCTTGTACGGCGTAGTGGTCGAAGGCAGTGGCGAAGACGACATGGGGGACTTTGAGTTTACGTTCGACGAGTCTTTTTAAGACGCCGAAGCCGTCGAGGCCGGGCATCTGGACGTCGAGGAAAAGAAGATCGGGAGAATGTTCTCTGATGAGGTTGACCGCTTCCAGACCGTTCTTGCCCTGAGCCAGCAGGTTGATTTCCGAAAACCCTTTTAGAAGAAACGCCAGTTCGTCGCGAGCGGGTTTTTCATCGTCGACGATAATGGTGTTAATAGACATGGTTCGAAGGCACGTCGAGTATATGATGCGATGGGGAAGGAAGTGAAGGAAGTCCTAGGGAAGTCAAAGCATGTGGGAAATAGAGGGCCGAGCGGATGAAAACCGGGCGACGAGGCGACGATGGCAAAGCACACGGCAAAGATTCTAAAGAGCACAGTGATCTATGAGGGGAAAGTGTTCGGCGTAAGGCGGGACGAAGTCGCGGAGCCAAATGGACTCCGGGCAATCCGGGAAGTGATTACGCACCCGGGATCGGTGGTGGTGCTGCCGGTTTTGCAAAATGAAAGGTTCGTCATGATTCGTCAGTACCGGCATGCCACGCGGCAATATCTGTGGGAACTGGTTGCCGGCCGGATAGACAGTGGCGAGACAGTCAAGAAGGCCGCCGCGCGGGAGCTGCTAGAAGAGACCGGATACCGGGCAAAACGATACTCCGTTTTTCTGGACCTCTTTCCGACCCCCGGATTCCTCGAAGAGCGGATGTACATCGTGTTGGCGGAGGGCCTCACCGAGGGCAAAGCACAGCCTGAAGAAGACGAAAAAATCGAGGCACGGATTTTTGGCGCGAAGAAACTGAAACAAATGATACAGGATGGGCGTCTCCGTGACGCGAAAACGATTGCCGCACTCTTGTACTACTTTACTTTTCTACGGTAGGGTTGGCAAGCCCCGACAAAGCCAATTTAGAGGATATTTCGTATAAATACACACAAAGCGCCATGTCCCCTCAGCTTACTATTGACACGACCTTTGGTTTTGATAGACTCCGCGCAATTCGTGCTCATGGCGGCGATTGAAGTTTCCTTCCGCCCCAGGAGTAAGAAACATTTGAGTCACCTGCCAAAGGAGACACGAAGTGCAAGGAACAGTAAAATGGTTCAATAATTCAAAGGGATACGGATTCATCGGGAGGGACGACGGGCCCGATGTCTTCGTACATTATTCGGCGATCGTCGGCGAGGGTTACCGTACGTTGCAGGAAGGAGATGCGGTCGAATTCGAAATTGTCCAGGGTCCCAAGGGGCCTCAAGCAGCGAATGTGACCAAACCTTCCTGACGGGCGAGTTTGGATCATAAGCACGGCGGGAGCGAAGGCTTCCGCCGTTTTTTTCTGCATTCGAATGCTCTCCGGCCAGTACGTCGCTACGGAGGAACTAAGGATATAATCCCGGGCATGGAAAACAGACAGATTGCGCGGATCCTGCGCGAGACCGCACAGTTACTGGAGATAGACGGAGCGATCATCGGGCGCTACAGGAGCTACGAGAAGGCGGCCGAGTTGATCGATTCTCTGCCGCAACCGGTGGAACAGTTGGTGGTGACACCAGAAAAGCTGCTGGAACTCCCCGGTATCGGGCAGGGGATGGTCGAACACCTCACGGAAATCGTAAAGACTGGCGACTATTCGCTGCGCAAAAAGCTATTGAAGAAATATCCGGAAACGATTCTCGATTTGCTGAGCCTGCAATCGCTGGGGCCCAAAAAGGTTCTACTGCTGTGGAAGACTTTTAAGGCCGCGACCGTGGCGGACCTGGAAAAACTGGCGAAGGAAGGAAAGCTGCGCGACCTGGCCGGATTTGGGGAAAAGAGCGAACAGAACATCTTGAAGGCGGTCGAGGTTTTCCGAAAGTCGACTGGGCGCTTTCTTCTCAGTACGGCCGAAGAAGCCGCGCTGGCGATTGCCGCGCACATCGAGAAGGCGGGCAAAGCCGTGGAAAGCGTCACTCCGGCGGGATCGCTGCGCCGCGGGAAAGAAACGGTTGGGGATCTCGATTTGCTGGTGACGATGGCGGAAGGCCATGCAAGGCAGAAGGACGTCGACGCCGTTGCCAAACAGATCCTGACATATCCGCGGATTGAACAAATCCTGGCGCACGGGGAAAACAAGGTAAGTTTCACCTTGGAAAACGGGCTGCAGGTGGACGTGCGGCTGCTCGAGAAAGAAAACTTCGGAGCGGCGCTGCTGTATTTTACCGGGTCGAAGGAACACAACGTGAAGCTACGCGGCCGCGCGAATGAAATGGGATATACGCTCAACGAGTACTCGCTGGCAACGCTGAAGGCGGAAAAGCCCGTCGCAGGGAGAAGCGAGGAAGAGATTTACGAAAGGCTGAAGCTCGACTACATTCCGCCGGAGTTGCGGGAAAACACGGGGGAGATCGAGGCTGCCGAAAAACACAGGCTGCCGAAACTCGTCGAGTTGAAAGACATGAAGGGCGACCTGCAGATGCACACAACGGCGAGCGACGGAAAGAATTCGATCGAGGAGATGGCGGGAGCCGCCCGAGCTCTGGGACACGAATACATCGCCATCACCGACCATTCAAAGGCCGTAACGGTCGCCAACGGCCTCGACGAAAAACGGATGGTCGCGCACATCAAGAAACTGCGGGCTGCGGACGAAAAGGGATTAGGCATACGCGTGCTTGTGGGGTCGGAAGTGGACATTTTAAAGGACGGGTCGCTGGACTATTCGGATGAAACTCTCGCGCAGATCGATGTCGTCGTTTGTTCTGTTCACTCCTATTTCAACCTGGACCGGGTGGAGATGACGGAGCGGATGCTCGCGGCAATCGAGAATCCCTACACGCAAATCATTGGCCACCCGACGGGGCGTCTGCTCCTGAAGCGCCAGGAGCTTCCCTACGACATGGACAAGGTGCTGGACGCATGCGCGAGAAACGGTGTGGCGATGGAGTGCAACTCCTATCCCGACCGGCTCGATTTGAAGGAGGTCTACTTGCGCACGTGCAAGGAAAAAGGAGTAAAGGTGGTGATTTCGACAGATTCGCACAACACGGCGAATCTTAGCTTCATCCGCTACGGCGTGACGATGGCGCGGAGGGGCTGGCTCGAAAAAAACGACGTAGTCAATACTTTGCCGGTGAAGGAATTTCTGTCGGCCCTGAGAGCAAAGCCCGGGGAGAGAAAGCAGGCAGCGAGGAAGTAGCGGGAAGATTCGCGAGCCAATCAGTCCGATTTCTACAGACCCGAGAGGGACGGGGAACATTCTGCGGACAGGATACGTTACTTGTTACAGGACCAGACCGGAGGAATACGAGGAATGACCAGGCGAGTGGGCAACACGAGTTCCCTGCGGCGGAAGAATTTGTGGAGCATCGGCGCTATCGTGCTGATGGCAGGGGTGTTAGCGTTATGGGGCGCGGCGGCAACACCCGCCGATGAAGTGACAAAAACGTTCCCCGTGACAGGACACGCGAGGGTTCACGTCGAGACCGACGACGGAGCCGTGCGCGTGTCCACGGGCGACATCAAGCAGATAGAAGTTCGCGTGGACTATAGCGGATACAAACTCGACAAGGATTTGAGGGTCAGCACGTCGCAGAACGGCGATTCCGTCGATGTATCGGTGAAAACGGGAGGCTCCCTGTGGAGATGGGGCGTGCGGCACACGAGTCTTCGCGTCGAGATTCATATGCCAAAAGAGGCGGACCTGACGATCCGAACCGGAGACGGATCTGTGGAGGCCGATTCGATTAGCGGCAACGTGGATGTGACCAGCGGCGACGGAAGCATAACCGTGCAAGGCGCAAAGGGCAGTCTCCGCTTCCATACGGGGGATGGTCACATCGAAGGTCGCGGCCTCGATGGACGCGTGGATGCGTCGAGCGGTGACGGGCACATCAGCCTAGAAGGTCGCTTCGATGCACTGAATATCAAGACGGGCGACGGAAGCGTGAACGCCCGAGCCACGGCAGGCTCGAAGGTGCAATCAACATGGACGATTCATACCGGCGACGGCAGTGTGGACATAGAGATTCCCGGCGATCTGCAAGCAGACATCGACGCCAGCACGCACGACGGCCACATCAGCCTGGGGCTCCCTGTGACGGTAGAAGGCACGTTCAGTTCCTCGCAGATCCGTGGGAAGATGAACGGTGGCGGCCAGTCCCTGACCATTCGCACGGGAGATGGTTCGATTCATCTGAGCAAGAGCTAAAAAAGCTTGGCTGTCCGGCCGCCGATTGGCCTGGAACCCCCAAACATCCCCGTCAACGGGGAACGACTGCGGTAAATCTACGACAGGATGATTCCCTTTTCAGGCATGAAATCTGGGGAGTAAGATGTAACACATTGAAAAACAAGAGATACGGTTTGGCGATGCCCTTGCTCTTTACGCTAGCGTTTGGGAGGGCCAATCCGTGATCGTCGTGATCCTTGGGATTGCCGTACTAGGACTGTTCGTTATTTCGCTGACGAGTTCGCTCTTCGGGAACCGTCGCCAGCGCTCCTGATTCTTTGCGCGCCTGCTTCGGCGCACCGCTCTCGGCCCTCAATTTCCAACCCAACAGAGGCCTGATGCTCCCGGCCCGCGCGCGGTGTTTTTGCCACCGACCGGGCCCGCAGAGAGCCAGCAGTTTGGTCATCGTACTCAGGGCTTCGAGGAGTGTGCCTCGACCGAATCGAGCGCACGGAGAGTAGAGCAAGACAGCGTCCGCGTTCATGGCCACAACCACGGGGATGCAGGGCGCGGGCATAGAGTGGGGAGCGGCGTTCGCGACCCGAGGTTTGATCCGCAGGGCAGTGACGTACTCCGTTCCGTCAACGGAACGGCTTCTAAATGCAAAACATTTCTCGCCACTGCCACCGAAGAGTGTTGCCCGGCAATAGGCACTCTGGCAGGACACTTTACGCGAAGGCTCAGTCCGAGCCCGCAATTCTATCGACGCCTACTGCGTGGCCAGTATTCGCGAGACCGAAACGCGCCGTTCCGTCTGACCCTAGTTAAGTTGGAGGGCGTCAGAACGTTCCGCTCATCTCGAGCGTGTAGCCGTCGTCGGCTTTGCTTACAAGGGTGGGCCGGGCGAGACTCCCGGTTTCTTAGGAATACGAACTCCACTCCGAAACTGAAGGACCGGCGTAGGCGATTCTGGGAATCCCTGGCGCTGAGGCTCGGAAAGGTCGGGAAAGCAGCTTCCATCCGCATCATCTTGCGTGACACAAGCGGCCTGGCTTGGCCTTTCGCCGGCGCGATACGATTTCGAAGAGTGCGGCCGATGTGGTAAAGTTTCCTCTTCGCCATCGCTCCGCGAAACAACAGGGTTCTCCCTCGGCGAAAGACACCTTGGCATCGTTGACCGTGAAGCGCGTCCAAGCGCGGCAGTCCGAAGTGGCTGCGTCGCGGAAGCAGAACGTACGCAAGATCGAGGAGCGGCTCGCCAAAACGGCGGCCGCTCGGAAGAGGGGCCAATCGCCGCTCTTACGGCAATTGTCCATGGCGTTGAGGCAGTGAAGGGGGCTCGAGAAATGAAAGCGACGTACAACGGGGTGGCGGTACCGGCCGACGGGAAGCCGATCGGTTACGCCGACGGGGCGCTGCAGGTGCCGCTGAATCCGATTATTCCCTTTATCGAAGGAGATGGAACGGGGCGGGATATCTGGAAGGCTTCGCGGCGCGTCTTTGATTCCGCGGTCGAGAAAGCGTACGGAGGGAAGAGGCGTGTGGCCTGGTTCGAAGTGTTTGCGGGCGAGAAAGCCTTCAAAACCTTCGAGCAGTGGCTCCCGGACGATACGGTCGAAGCGGCGCGCGATTTTCGCGTGAGCATCAAAGGGCCCTTGACCACACCCGTCGGGGGCGGGATTCGTTCGCTGAATGTCGCCCTGCGCCAGATTCTGGACTTGTATGCGTGTGTGCGGCCGGTGCGGTATTTCGAAGGCGTTCCCTCCCCCGTTCGCGAGCCAGAAAAAATGGACGTGGTCATCTTCCGCGAAAACACGGAAGACGTGTATATCGGGATCGAGTGGCGAAGCGGCACACCCGAAGTGAAGAAGCTTCTGGAATTCCTGAACAAGGAAATGCTGAAAGACGGCAAGAAACAGATTCGCTGGGATTCCGGCGTGGGAATCAAGCCGATTTCGCCCACGGGGACGAAACGACTGGTGCGGCGCGCCATCCGCTATGCGCTAGAGCACAAACGGCCGAGCGTGACGCTCGTGCACAAGGGCAACATTCAGAAATTCACAGAGGGTGCGTTCCGCGATTGGGGATACGAACTGGCGCGGGAAGAGTTCCGGCCGCACACGGTGACGGAGCGGGAGAGCTGGATCCTGGACAACTTGGACAGCAATTCCTCCCTGACGGTCGAGCAGAACGCCTCCATGATTGAGCCCGGCCTGGAACAGGCGACTGAGGACTTCAAGAAGACCGTGTATGGCGAAGTGAAGGCGACGCTGGATTCGATTGGGGCGACGCACGGCAAGGGACAGTGGAAGAAGAAGCTGATGATCAACGACCGGATCGCGGATTCTGTGTTTCAGCAGATGCTGTTGCGCCCAAACGAGTACAGCGTCCTGGCGACGCCAAACCTGAACGGAGACTACTTAAGCGATGCGTGCGCGGCACAGGTGGGAGGTTTGGGAATTGCGCCGGGTTCGAATATTGGCGATGGGTACGGCGTGTTTGAGGCCACCCACGGAACCGCACCAAAGTACGCGGACAAGGATGTAGTCAACCCGAGCTCCGTGATGCTGAGTGGAGCGATGATGTTCGAGTTTCTGGGATGGAACGAAGCGGCAAAACGGATTGAGAACGGAATTGCGAAGACCATTCAGCAGAAGAAAGTGACCTACGACCTGGAACGACTGATGACGGGGGCGACGAAGGTGGGAACGAGCGCATTCGCGACTGCGATTATTGGGAATATGTGAGGAGCAGCATTTGTAGGTAATCAGCAATGCACGAACGGCGGTTAGCCGCCGCACTCCGAAGGGAGAGAGAGATGAGCCGGAAGAAAGTCACAGTGGTGGGTGGCGGGTTCGTGGGATCGACGACCGCACAACGGATCGTGGACAAGGAGCTGGCAGATGTTGTGCTGACCGATATTCTGGACGGACCGCCGGCGGGCAAGGCGCTGGACATGGTAGAAAGCACGCCAATTACGCGCACGGACGCGTTTGCCGCGGGAATTACGACCGCGACGGGGGACTACAGCGCGACGGCGGGAAGCGACGTGGTCGTGATTACGGCGGGCTTTCCGCGGAAACCTGGGATGAGCCGCGACGATCTGCTGAAAGCCAATTACGACGTTGTGAAAGGTGTCGTCGAGCAGATTGTGAGGAATTCGCCGAACTGCATCATCGTCATGGTAACCAATCCGCTGGATGCGATGGCGCAGGCGGCGCTAAAGATCAGCGGCTTCCCGAAACACCGCGTGATCGGCATGGCCGGCGTGCTGGACTCCGCGCGCATGAGCGCGTTTGTGGCGCTGGAATGCAAGGTCAGCGTGGAAAATGTGCATTCGTTCGTGCTGGGAGGCCACGGAGACGACATGGTGCCGCTGCCGCGGTATTCGACCGTGGCGGGCATTCCCCTTCCGGATTTACTGCCGAAAGAAAAGATTGACGCGATTGTGGACCGCACGCGCAAAGGCGGGGCCGAGATCGTAAACCTGCTCAAGACCGGATCGGCGTATTATGCGCCGTCGGCGGCAGCGGTAGAAATGGTGGAAGCGATCCTGAAGGACAAGAAGAAGATTTTGCCATGCGCGGTGTATCTGGAAGGCGAGTACGGGATTCGGGGACTGTTTGTGGGCGTGCCTGTGAAACTAGGCGCGAAAGGCGCCGAGGAAATCATCCAGATCAAGCTGACGGCAGAAGAAAATGCGGCTCTCCAGAAGAGCGCGGCGAGCGTGAAGGAGTTAGTGACTGTGCTGGGAATTTGATCCCGACTCCCGGCTGCCCTCCCCGCACGCTCAACTAGGCCGCTATGGCTGGCCGCAAGCGCGTCTCGAGAAGGCCCGCCGGACTTGTCAAAACACGAGCCTGCCGGCGGCGAATGTCACGACCTCTGGAATAAACAGAAGAACAACCGTCACCGAGCGCGCCGTCGTGTCCCGAAGAGCGCGAGCCGGTCCGCGTCCAAAAGCGGCGTCGTTCGCCGGACGCCAGAGGTCAAAAGTGAAAAAGCCTGGCAGTAGCAATGACAAGGCCAAGAGTGAAGATGGCGATAGCGATTTCGCCGATGAAGCCAACCGCGAAGGGGCGAAGGCCCTGCCTGCGCATTTCGCGGAAATTAGTACGGAGGCCGACACCAGCGAACGTCAGCAGAAAGGCCCAGCGGGAAAGATTGGCAAGGGAAGCGTTTTGATCCTTCGTGAAGAAACCGATGGTGGCGAGCAGCGAAACCAGCAAGAATCCCAACACAAATTTCGGAAACTTCTGCCAGAGGAACGCGGCCTTGTTGGCGACGGTGTGAGCCTGGCCGCGGCTAGCCCAGTAAATGGCGTAGGCGAGAACCACGAAACCGATGAGCGCGTTGCGCGTTGTTTTTGTGAGGACGGCGAGCTTTGCGGCTGCGTCGGAATAGAGAGCGCCGGCGGCGGTGGCTTCCGCGGTGTTGTCGACAGCGAGTCCAGCCCACACGCCGTAGGCGCGATCAGAGAGATGCAGGCTGTGGCCGACGAGCGGAAAAGTAAAGAGAGCGATGGCCCCAAGCGCGAGAATCGCGGCGATGGCGAACGACGAGTCCTCATCGTCGGCCTCGATCGCGCCCTTAGTGGCGATAATGGCGCTGACCCCGCAAACAGCGGAACCGACGGCGAGAAGCGAAGTGAGCTTTGGACGGAGACCAAAGAGGCGCCCGAGGAACGTCATAAACGCGAGTGAGCCAATGATTTCGATAAAGACCAGACCCAGGCTCACGCCTCCAAGCTTCCAAACGTCGCCAAGGAGGAAACGGGAGCCGAGAAGAACGATGCCCGCCTTGAGCCAGAACTCGTAAGTCGCGACGCCGGGCTTGAAAATTTCAGCGAGGCCGAAGACGTTCGAGATGACGAGTCCGATGAGGATGGCCCACAGCACATATTCGATATTTGGAATAACCCAGTGGTTCGCCTTCGCGTAGGAATTGACGTTTCTCTCGAGGAGCTTGCCGGCAAAACCAATGGCAGCAAGTAACGCGACGCCGGGGAGGAGGCGAAAGAAACGCGTGCTGAAAGAGATCGGTGGATTCTGGGGTAGTGCGATTGCATCGGCCATGGTTTCCTCTCGTGTTGCAAACTCGAAAAGCGAACTAAACCACTCAAAACTCGTGAAACGGCGGTGTCGCTACGGTTCAGTGCCTCTTGGGAGCGCGAATTACCAAGGGACATGCGGTAGGATCCCGAAGCGGACCAGCGCGGCCGTAAGCAGGGCGATAATCACCGCCCAGGTGTCGAGCGACAGCCGGAATGCAGTTTTCGCTTCGACCTTAATTTGTGAACCGCTCATAACGGACCTCCTGAGATCAAGAAATAGCGTTTCCTTCCGCCGTTTCCTGTGTGGCATCCAAGAACCAAGAGAGCGACGACGTCGAGGCTTCAACTTGAGAAGCAACTCGGCCGACAATGAGCAAAGCGGGCGCCGGGAGAGGCGCAAGCGAGGCGAGCTTCGCCAGTTTGGTTGGGCAGACGGCCTGCCCATGCTGCGATGCTTTGGAAACTACCAAACAGGGCGTATCGGCAGCTACACCTGATGCCAGCAGCCAATCGGCAACCCCTGAATAGTCCACCCCGGGCATGTAAACGATCACCGTGGTCTCCGAAGTGACGCCGATGAACGGAAGGATTCTCGTTTCCGCCGACCGCGAATAGGTGGTGAAGAGAACTTGCGAGGCGATGCGGCGATCCGTGAGGGAGACACCTGCGGCAGCGGCCGCACCGAACGCGGCGGAGATACCGGGAACCACTTCAAATTCGATGTGGGCGGCGCGCAGAGCCTGAATTTCTTCCGCGGCACGGCCAAAGAGGAGCGGGTCGCCACCCTTGAGACGAACAACGACCTCATGCTTTGAAGCAGAGGCAACGAGAAGAGAGTTGATGTCGTCCTGCGAGAGGAGCCTGATGCCGCGGCGCTTGCCGACGTCGATGCGTTCAGCGGCTGGAGGGATGAGGGCAAGGACTTCGACGCTGACCAGGGAGTCGTGCAGAACAACGTCGGCCGACCGGAGCAGGCGCACGGCCTTGGTCGTCAGGAGTTCGGGGTCACCAGGGCCGGCGCCAACGAGAAAAACCTTGCCGCGGAATGCAGGCATCAGGCCGCTCCTTTGCTCGCAGCGGGTAGGTTCGCCTTGTCGAGAAAACTCTCGAGCATCTGGGGATCGGCCAGGAGATGCAGCCAGCGCTTGGTCGTTTCTG
>DATFTB010000115.1:0-5483 GCA_035262325.1 Candidatus Acidiferrum sp. | reverse complement strand
CTCGGTCCTGCCCTCAAGAAGCACCCCGAATATCAGAAAGCCCGGTTGCTCGAGAGGTTCATTGAGCCGGAACGCGTGCTTATGTTCCGCGTGCCGTGGGTGGATGATGCCGGGCAGGTCCAGGTAAACCGTGGATTCCGCATCGAGATGAACAGCGCCATCGGCCCGTACAAGGGCGGCCTGCGGTTCCATCCCTCGGTGAACCTGGGCATTCTGAAATTCCTGGCATTCGAACAGGTGCTGAAGAATTCGCTGACCACGCTTCCGATGGGTGGCGGCAAGGGCGGTTCGGATTTTGATCCCAAGGGCAAGAGCGACAACGAAGTGATGCGTTTCTGCCAGAGTTTCATGAGCGAGTTGTATCGCCACATTGGCGCGGACACCGACGTACCGGCGGGCGACATTGGCGTGGGCGGCCGGGAGATCGGCTTCCTTTTTGGCCAGTACAAACGGCTGGCAAATCGCTTCACCGGCGTGCTGACGGGTAAGGGCCTGAACTGGGGCGGCTCGCTAATTCGTCCGGAAGCCACGGGATACGGCTGCGTGTATTTTGCCGGAGAAATGCTGAAGACTCGCAACGAAGACTTCGACGGCAAGACCTGCCTGGTGAGCGGCAGCGGCAACGTTTCACAGTACACCATCGAAAAGCTTCTCGACTTCGGCGCGAAAGTAGTCGCGATCTCCGATTCGAACGGCGTGATTCACGACCCAGAGGGCATCAACCGCGAGAAGCTCGCTTGGGTGCTCGAACTGAAGAGTGTCCGCCGCGGGCGCGTCAAGGAGTATGCCGACAGATTCAAGACCGCCAAGTACATCCCAATCGATCCAAGAATGGACTACAACCCCATCTGGACCATCAAAGCCGACTGCGCGTTCCCGAGCGCCACGCAAAACGAAATCAACGCGAAGGATGCAGCGACGCTGGTCATGAACGGTTGCAAACTGGTTGCCGAAGGCGCGAATATGCCGAGCACGCTAGACGCGACCAAACTCTTCGTCGAGGCGAAAATCCTCTATGGACCGGCAAAGGCTGCGAACGCTGGTGGAGTAGCAACCAGCGGACTCGAAATGAGCCAGAACAGCATGCGAATGAGCTGGACTCGCGACGAAGTGGACGATCGCCTGCACAAGATCATGGTCGCCATTCACAGCAGTGCGTACGAAACTGCCGAAGGGTACGGCCAGCCCGGAAACCTGGTGTATGGCGCGAACATCGCCGGATTCGTCAAGGTTGCCGACGCGATGCTCGACCAGGGCCTAGTGTGAACAGGAATGTGTTATGCCGAACCTTCGGGGGTGGGAAGGCGGAGTCTGCGGGGTCCGGAATTCCCCTGCCAGCAGATTGTGACGAAGAGGGATAGCTCGCTTCGCTCGGAATGACGGTCGGGCGGAGTTTTCCTCGAAATGCGCGGGGAGTAAGCCCCCGGCGGGGTGGTCTCGAGCCACCCCGCCTTTTTATTGAAGATTTCAGTCTTCGACTCTAAGTGGTAAGTTCGGAACATGCCAGTCGTTGTCGAGAAAGAACAAAACCTGCACCGAGTCAACAGTTATGAAGCAGCGAGAAGCCAACCTGCCGGTTCCCGACGCTGAGATGCAGTTTGAGGGATTCGACCACCTGATGCCGTTCCGCGTGCAGGATATCCTGCTGGTGTCGAGCTTGTACGACTCCTTCATCCTACGCGAGGACGGACGCTTGAACGAGCTGCTGGTAAGCGAGTCGCTGGATCTCCATCTGCAGCAAATACCGAGGATCACGCACGTTTCGAGTTGCTCGGAGGCGCTGGCCCTGGCGCGTTCCGAACCGCGGTTCAAGTTGATCGTTACAAACCTGGCCGTCGGCGATATGAACGCATCCGAGCTCGCGCACGAAATCAAGGCGGCCGGACTGCCGGTGCCGGTAGTGGTGCTGGCCTACGACTACCGCGAAGTAAAGAAATTTATTGCCCGCAACCCGATAACAGACATCGAGCGAATCTTCCTGTGGCAAGGCACAGCGCGCGTGCTGATTGCGATCGTGAAGTACATCGAAGACCAGCAAAACGTGGAGCATGACACCTCGATCATGGGAGTGCCAGTGGTGCTGCTGGTAGAGGACAACATTCGCTACTACTCAGCGTTTCTTCCCGTAATCTATACGGAATTGATTTCGCAGACGCGGCGCGTAATCCAGGAAGGCGTAAACCTGGCGCACAAGCTGATGCGCATGCGGGCGCGGCCGAAAATCCTGCTGACTTCGAACTTTGAGGAGGCCTCTCGACTGGCGGAAAGGTACAAGGATTACCTGCTAGGCTTGGTCTCCGACGTGGAATTCCCGCACGGCGGCGTGCTGAGCCGCGACGCCGGGTTCGAACTGTCGCGGCATGTGCGCGTGCTGGTGCCGGACCTGCCCGTGGTGCTGCAAACCAGCCGTACCGAATTCCGCCAGCAGGCCTACGCCGAAGGCTATTCCTTTCTGCGGAAGCGCTCGCCCACGTTTTTGCGGGACCTGAGGAAACTGCTCACCCAGCAGTTCGCCTTCGGCGACTTCGTTTTCCGCACCCCTGACAAAGCCGAAGTCGCGCGTGCGACAGACCTGAATTCGCTCGAAGAACTGCTGCACACCGTACCCGTCGAGAGTGTCGCGTATCATGGCCAGCGCAATCACTTCTCACACTGGCTTATGGCCAGAACGGAATTCGCGCTTTCGCAGAAGCTTCGCCCTCGCAAGGTCTCTGATTTCCCGACGGTCGAGGATTTGCGGCGCAATCTGATTGATTCCATCGGCGAGTACCGTCGCGAGCAGAGCGAAATTCTTATCGGCGACTTCAAGCCCGCCGCGTTTCAGACCGGCGGGTCGTATTTCCTTCGCATCGGAGCCGGTTCCCTTGGCGGAAAGGCGCGCGGACTGGCGTTCATTCGCCACCTCCTGTACAAGCGCCGGCTCCTGCGGCGATTTCCGAACGTGAGAGTGTTCGTCCCGCCGGCTGTGGTTATTGCCACCGACGCATTTGACCGGTTCCTCGGCGAAAACAACCTGCTCGATTTTGCGATTCACGCCACCGACGACGCAGAAATCCAGCAGCGCTTTCTCGAGGCTAGCCTTCCGGCAGCGCTCACGGAGGAGCTTCGAGCTTTTCTCGCTGCAGCGCGTTATCCGCTGGCGGTGCGTTCGTCAAGCCTGCTGGAGGACTCGCAATACCAGCCCTTCACGGGTGTCTACGAAACCTTCATGCTCGGCAACCGGCACGAGGACGACGCTCAGCGCCTCAGCCAACTCGTGGATGCAATCAAGCTTGTCTACGCGTCGACGTTCAGCCACCACGCGAAAGCCTACGTGAGGGCCACTCCGTTTCGGCTCGAAGAGGAAAAAATGGCCGTGATCCTGCAACAGGTGGTTGGCTCATTTTTCGGACAACGCTTTTATCCGGATTTTTCCGGCGTGGTGCGTTCACGAAACTTCTATCCGGTGCCGCCAATGACTTCCGACGATGGAATCGCCGCCGTGGCTCTGGGCTTGGGGCGTGCGGTCGTCGATGGCGGGAAGTGCCTTTCGTTTTGTCCCCACTATCCATCTCACTTGGTGCAATTCTCATCGGTTGAGGACTTTCTTTCCGAATCGCAAACCCAATTCTGGGCGCTTTCGCTGAATCATGCCTCAGAAGTCGCCTCATTTCGAGGATTGCGCGAGGTTCCCTTCACACTCGACGTGGCCGAGGGCGACGGAACTCTCGAAGCGGTGGGCTCAACGTACTCGGCGGAAAACGACACGATCACGGACGGATTAGGTCGGCCCGGGACGCGCGTAGTCACCTTTGCGCCGCTGCTGAAATATGGTTCATTCCCGCTCGCGCCCCTTCTTGAGCAGGTCCTGAAAGACGGCGAGGAGGCATTTGGCCACCCGGTGGAAATTGAATTCGCTGTGCGCCTGCCGAGGGAAACGGGGGAGCACGCGCAGTTTGGATTCTTGCAGATTCGTCCACTGGTGCTCTCGCCTGAAGCCGAGGAATCGCGCATGGAAGACGTGGAAGAAAAGCGGCTCATGGCGCAAAGCAACAAAGTGCTGGGGAACGGGCGAATCGGGAATCTGCAAGATGTGGTGGTCGTTGACTCGCAGCGCTTCGAACGCAGCCAGAGTCAAGAGGTTGCGCGGCAGGTCTCCTATTTCAACGCTAAACTGATCGAGGAGAATCGTCCCTACCTCCTGGTTGGAGTCGGAAGATGGGGCTCGAACGATCCCTGGCTCGGGATTCCCGTGGAGTGGGATGAAATAGCGGGCGCGCGCGTCATCCTGGAAGCAGGCTTCCGCGATTTTCGGGTCACGCCATCCCAGGGCAGCCATTTCTTTCAGAATCTCTCCGCGTTCCAGGTGGGCTACTTCACCGTCAACCCCGACCTAGGGGAAGGTTCGGTTGATTGGGAATGGCTCGCCGCGCAACCAGCGCTCGAAGAGCGCGGCTGCGTGAGGCACCTGCAATTCGCCGAGCCCATGACAGTGCTGATGAACGGGCACAAAAGCCAGGGGATGATCCTGAAGCCGGAGACAAGTACAAGCGCGTAAGACCGGGGCTCAAAAGCCGCGAACTGGCGCGATCCCAGCTTCGCCGCACGCCCTTCGTAACGTTCCCGATCCTCCGGTCTCTCTTTTTTTGCCCAGTGAAGTGGTAAAGTCTGTTGGACCTCGGAGCGGGGCATGTCCACATCCGAAAAAATCGGCACACACCAAAAAGCGCTTTCGCTGAACCTCGACCCTACAATATTCGGCTCTTTCGCAGAAATTGGAGCAGGCCAGGAAGTGGCGCGGTGGTTTCTGCGCGTGGGCGGTGCGTCAGGCACGGTGGCCAAGACCATTTCCGCCTACGACAAGGAGGTGAGCGACGACCTGTACGGTTCGGGATCGCGCTACGTTTCCGAGCCGCGGCTCGAGGCCATGCTCGTAAATGAGTGGGCGCAATTGCTGGTACAGCTGCACGCGAACCGCGGAGCAACGACAAAATTTTTCACCTTCGTCGATACGATTTCGGCACGAAATTATGCGGGAACCAACGAGTGCCACGGATGGGTTGGCCTGCGTTTTCTTCAGCAGCCCAACGGGCCGCCAAGCCAGATTATTTTGCACGTAAACCTCATGGACCCCACCAACCCTCAGCAGCAGGAAGCGGTCGGCATCCTGGGTGTTAACCTGATTTACGCCGCATATTTTCACCTGGGTTCGCCGGAGGAATTTCTGGCAAGTGTATTTGACGAATTGAGCCTCGCGCGGGTGGAAATTGACCTCGTTGAACTGGAGGGCCCCGCTTTTGCCACGTGGGACCGGCGGGACCTGCACGCCTTCCTGGTTTCGGGTGGTTTCGCCGAGGCCGTAGTTTTTCCCGCGGACAACCGGCTGGCGCCTCCGGACGAAATCCTCTACAAGAGGGCCTTGGTGCTGGCGCCCGGCCGTTTCGACGCCGTTGGGCTACTGCACGCCGAATTGATCGCCAGCACATTGGCGCAGCTTCCGCGGG
>DATFTB010000114.1:0-5476 GCA_035262325.1 Candidatus Acidiferrum sp. | reverse complement strand
AGCTTCTTGAAAGGAAGTTCGGTGGTTTCGTACCCCCTCCATAGGTCGGACGACCACAGTTCCGTAGGCACGAGCGGGTGATCGAGCGTGCGGCTTTTAATGGCGGCCTCGGGCTGAAGTCGGTCAAAATGGGAGGACTCAGGTGTATGATGCAACGGCTGGAAAGCCCAAAATGGTATCCGGTTCAAAGGAGAAACCAAATGAAACGGATCGCATTCTCATTGGTTGGAGTTGCAACGCTGGCCGGGATTGTCGCCTTCGCGGCGCCCGCAGCTAATCAAGAAGGCGCCTCGATCTTCGTTACCAACATTCCCCCTGGATACCGCGACTGGAGGCTGATCTCCGTCGCCCATGAGGAAGGCAACTTCCACAGTTTTTCTGCCGTATTGGGCAACGATTTGGCGATCCAGGCCTACCGCGAAGGAAAGGTCCCGTTCCCAGACGGCGCGATCATTGCCGCTCTGCATTACCGTCACGTGCCGTCGGAGGAAAACAACAAAGTCTTTGGCCAAGACCAATCTTTCGTACCCGGCACCCCAACGAACATTCAGTTTATGGTCAAGGACACAAAAAAGTACACCGCAACGGGCGGTTGGGGTTTCGCTCACTTCCAGGATGGCAAACCTGGCGACGAGGCGTTCATGAAAACCTGCTTCCCCTGCCACAACCAGGTCAAAGCGCGCGACCTCGTCTTCACCCATTACGCACAATAAGAACCACGTTTCAATAAGCAGAAGTCTGACGAAGGAACGAGGCCTCGGCGGCAGTCAATCTCCGCCAAGGCACTCGGCCTAATGGTCCCGAACTCGTTGCTGGCCATCGCCGACGAGATCGAATAGGAGGTGACTTCCACTTCGGGTCAGGGACGGCTATGTCGGTCAGGTGACCGGCATGGCCGGAGTACCCCAGTTAGCGGACGACTTGTCCACCGCGCGAGTCGGCAGAGGCGGGCCGAGCCTCTAAACGTCGGTGCGACCGACGTTGTTGCGGGCCAAGTTTCTCGGCGTTTGGCAATCCATGGCGTAATGGTCACCCGTGCCAACCCTTGTAATCGCCCAGCGACTTACAACCGCTGCTTCTCGAAAGTGTCGAAAGCCCTAGCTCGAGCTGCTTAGATGGGGTATCCTTTCGGCTGCGGTGCGGCATTGTCCCGACCTTGGGCGCAAAAGGTCCAACACCCGTCATGCAGATTATATACAGCCAGGATCACCAATACATCATCGTCGAGGACGGCGTCGGAACCGTTGGAATAACAAACTACGCTCAGGAAAAGCTCAGCGACGTCACCACTGTTGAACTCCCGCACGTCGGCGCGCAGGTGCCGAAAGGCGGGGCGGTCGGCGTTGTCGAGTCCGTCAAAGCTGCTAGCGACCTCTATTCTCCCGTAAGCGGCGAAATTCTTGGTGTAAACGAAGCACTGTCCGGCAAGCCCGAACTTGTCAATGAAGACGCCGAGGGTGCCGGCTGGATGTACAAGATCAAGCTCACCAAGCCCTCCGAACTCGACACGCTCTTGGATCGGGAAGCTTATCTCGCTTTCGTACGGGAGCAAGGTTGATACGCCACGCATCAAACTGAGGAGATTTTATGCGATCTGACATTGTTCCAGGAGCCATTTTCCCGGACTACGAACTTTCCGACCACACGGCGAAGCGCCGGAAGCTCTCCGAGCTGCAAGGCCAGCATCCCATGGTCCTTGTCCTCAGCCGCGGCGGTTTCTGCCCCAAGGACCGCAGACAGGCTGAAGGGCTTCTTGAACTCCACCGTGAGATGGAGGTTGGCTATTGCCGGCTGGTCACGATCAGTACGGACAACATCACCGAGACGAACGAATATCGTAGCGGCGTCGGCGCTCACTGGCCCTTCCTCTCAGACACGAGGCGTATCGTCCAAAAAGATCTCGACATCGCCGAATACACGGATCCCACCCACAATCCGATGATCCCCCATGTGATTGTCCTCGAGCCCGGCCTCGTCATTTATAAGATCTACAATGGCTACTGGTTCTTCGGCCGGCCCACTCTGGAAGATCTCCGCCAAGACCTACGTGCCGTTACCAAGAAATGCCGACCAGACTGGGACATCACAACGCCCGAACTCAAGGCGGCGTGGCAGCAAGGCCGCAAGGAACTCTTCTATCCCTACGGCAAAACCTACGCCCAAACAATCGGTGAACAGGACTAGTCGGTAGCTTCAGCCAAAGTGAGGGGGTTATGTTTGCATTGGCCAGCCACCGTCACAGTTTCGCTCAATGCGCCGATCCCTTCAGATTGGCTGAAGCTACCGACTAGGAAGTATCGCCAGACGTGACAATGCTGGGCGCCCGCTAACGCATCGCACTCATCAGCCTCCGATTCAAAGATCCAATTCTACGATCGTCTCCGGCCGCGCACAGCAGATCAGTACATTCCCTTGCGCCGGAGGCTCGAGTGGTTGCGGGTCGTACAGCACTGACCCGCCGATCAAGGCGCATTCGCAGGTATGGCAGACTCCCGTCCGGCACGACCACTTTACCGAAACGTCGCAGGCCTCCGCAAATTCCAGCAGGCTCTGGTACGCAGGACTCCACGGCACATCGAAGCCGCTGCGCGCGAAGGAGACCATCGGGCCGGGACCGGGGGCCCCCGCCGGTGGGTGCGGCAGCCGGGCAGGAGCCTTTAAGATTCCTGGCGTCACCGATTCCTCGGGACCGAAGACCTCTTGATGCAATCGCCCGCTCGCGACGCCCCAGGTGCTGAGATCCTGGGTGAAGCCGCGAAGGAATGCCGGCGGGCCGCACAGATAGAAGTCGGCGTAGCGTGGCACTCCTAACCGCTGAAGCACTTCGAGGCTCAGGCGTCCCGGCGCGTCGTAGTCATCGCCGAGTCGATCACCAGGAGCCGGTTTACTGTAAGTGATGAAGCTTCGAACGCGCGGGAGTGCGGCGGCGAGATCGCGCGCCTCGCGAGCAAAGGGATGATCGGCTGCATTTCGCGTGCCGTACAGCCACCAGACCTCGCGCGGGGACCTGCTTGCTGCCAGGGCATGGAACATGGCCAGGACCGGAGTCGCGCCGATGCCGGCGCTGAGCAGCACCACCGGTCCTTCGCCAGGCTGCAAGGTGAAGCTTCCTCTTGGCGCGCTGACTTCCAGGACATCTCCACTCTTGACCTGCGTATGAAGAAAGCTGCTTCCCTTGCCGTTCACTTCCTGTTTGACGCTCACCCGGTAGGTGCCTGCGTCAGGCGCGCCCGATATCGAATAGTTGCGCAGGAGGACAGGCGCGTTCGACGCTGACCGCAAGCGCACGACGAGAAACTGCCCCGGTAGCGCGGGCGGCAACGGTGAGCCGTCCTCCGATTCGAGCGTCAATGAGATCACCCCCACGCTTTCATGCTCGACTCGGGCGGCGCGCAACGGCCGGAAGCCGGGCCATGCCGGAGGCGGGCCGGCTGCACGGCTCAAGCCCGGATTGCCGGCCGCCGGGGCACTGCCGGCCTCCTGCGCGGCTAACGCGTCGAACGAACCTCTCCATCCCGGACTGAGCGCTGGTATACGCAGCGCGCGCTGCAGCTGATCGGCGCGATGTCCCGGAAGATAGAGCAGAGCGTCGATGTCGGCGACCGTGAACCGCTCAGGCCCCTCCGCAACTTTTACGATCTCATCGCCGGCGCTGACGTCGCCCTCCTCCAACACGCGGAAATAGAACCCCGGTCGGTGGTGCGCCACCAGGAGGGTCGGGATGCGTGGATCGTTCATGCGAATTCCGACGCGATAGCATGTCACGCGAGGCTGCGTCACCTCAAACAGCGCGCCGCCGATGCGATACCGGTCGCCGATGCACACCTTGTCATCCGGCAAGCCCTCTACGGTGAAGTTCTCGCTGAACTGCCCGAAGGTGAAATCGCTACGGCTCAGCGTGCGCTCCCAGTATTGATAGGAGTCGATCTGATAGACCATCACCGCACGTTGCTCGCCACCGTGACCAGCAAGATCTCCTTGTCCGTCCCCCTCGAGGTTCAGCCGCCGCGCCGCGCAGCGCCCCTGAATAGGGTATTTCCAAATGCCGGTATACACGATCTCGCCGCGCCATTGGATGTTCTGCGGCAGACCGACGTTGACAGCGAGCAATCTCGCCATGAAGCACCTCGCTCGATCAAATCTGTTTACTGGCCTTGCTCCACGTTGACAACGCCCCCATTGATTGTCGGGTTCCTGCCGTTGCCGGTTGACCCGATCCCAATGGCGATGACCCGCTCCCTTCGTTCCACGGGCATTACCCCGCTTCATTGCTACTACGAAGCAGTCCGCCGCTAACCGGCGCATCGGTATCGAGCCTGGGCGCCGGTTGCGGCCGTCCGCTCGCGACGCGTTCATTTGTCGCCCAAACTGCCGTTCGGCTGGGTCGCCGCGAGAAACAAGAAGCTTTGCTTTGATGGCGGCCCATCGCGTCAGCGCAGATCGATGCTATGCTTGTCTTCTCTTTTGTGAGGACTGAGCCTGGATGGCAAATCATGAAGATGCGGTATGGTCATAGCGTCACGACCGACAAGCCGAGGGAGCTCGCGGTCGCCCTTCACGAGCTCACCTGAGCGCAGAGCAGCCTCCAGGATCTCACTCCTCGTGGACCATTTTGATCCAGACAAAGCCTGTGATCTTCGCTTTTCGTGTTAAGCGCAGGAACGAAGGGAATATCGTATATTTGGCAGGTGTGGGGAAAGGCGGTAGCACTCCTCTGTTTTGAACCGCAGCACAACCGGTGAATTGCTCGTGGCTATGACGACTTCTTTGTTAGATCAGATGCCAGCGCTGGTGCGGTCTCTGCTGAGTTTGATTGATATCGGCTTTCCGAGAGCCCTCCTTCAGGCGTTTTGCTGAAAGACGGCAGCACTCTCCGTTTACTCACGCAAGGCCAGCTGCGGGCTTGATTGAATCTTGAAAAATAGGGCCGGGACGGAGTTTGCCATCTATTTTCGTCAACATTAGACGCCCAACAAGGCCCACAATGGCGTGAGGGATCAAAAACATAAACGATCGGGGCGCGGGTCCATCAATCTCGGAGCGCGCAGTGAAGACGTTTGTCTATCGGTTCGAAGGCGCCGCGCTTTGCGTCACATGGACCAGGTGCCTGATTATTCCGAGATGCCGTTCGCCGCAAACAAAGCGCGGCCGTCGCGCGAGGCGAGATAAGTCATGAACGCTCTCGCGCTCTGCGCATTGGGCGAAATTGCAATCAGCGCGGCGGTGTAGCTCGTGTAGTTCTGAGTCTCGGCCGGCAACGGGCCGACGAGCCGAACCCCCTTGTCGCGGTTCAGCACGATGTCGGTGATCCCGCCGAACCCGAATTCCTTACCCTTGCCTTCGACGAGCCGACGCATCACGGCATTGCCGTCGAAGAGACGCACGAGCTTGCCTTGAATCTCGTCGAAGACCCCGATCTTCTTCAGCATATCCTCGACATAGGCCCCGCTCGATGCCGTGTTGTACACGACCGCTT
>DATFTB010000113.1:0-5253 GCA_035262325.1 Candidatus Acidiferrum sp. | reverse complement strand
GGTGGCCTTCGGCGTAGGCATCGCATTCGCCGGAGTTGCCGGAGGCCTGCTGGCCATGCTCTATTCGTTTAGCCCCGATTTCGGTGGACCCTTTCTGCTCCGGGCTTTTGTCATCATCGTGCTTGGCGGGCTCGAGTCGTTCGCCGGCGTGGCCATCGGGTCGTTGATCTTGGCGCTCGTCGAGACCTTCGGCATTCTCGCTTTTCCCGCCAATTACCAGCCCGCCATAGCCTTTTCCTTGCTGGTCGTTGCACTGGTGGTGCTTCCGGGAGGCGTTGCCGGACTATGGAACAGAAGGCGCCGTCTGGCATGAGAAGAGTCCGCAACCGCGGCGTATTGGGATTCGCTTTGCTCCTAGCGATTCTAGTCGTTCTTCCTTTGTTCGGACTCAGCCCAAACGCGGTTCGGCTTCTCTTCGTCACCTTCGTGTGGGTCACCGTGAGTATCGCCTGGAACATTCTCGGAGGGTTTGGAGGACAGGTCTCCTTCGGTTTTGCCGTTTTCTACGGCCTCGGCGCGTACGCTGCGGCGCTGGCGGTCAACCGCGGACTCCCTACGCTTGTAGCGCTGCTTTTGTCGGCGGGCGTCGCTGTGCTGGCATCGCTTTTGATCGGTCTTCCAACCTTTCGTCTGCGAGGTCCGTACTTCGCGATTGCAACCATCGGTGTCAGCGAATCGGTCCGCGTTTTGATGACCAATGTTTCCCTGACCGGCGGTGCCAGCGGCTACCGAATCCTCGAGACCGGCCCGTTCCGCCAGTTGGACCACTTTTACACTTCGCTGGCGCTGGCCGTCGTGGCTCTCGCCGCCTCCGTCGAAGTTCGGCGTTCCAGATTTGGGCTGGCGCTTATAGCGATCCGCGAGGATGAAGATGCCGCGTCCGACCTGGGAGTAAACCCGTTTCGTACCAAGTTGCTGGCCCATGCCTTGGCCGCTGCCCTCACGGGGGCCGCCGGAGGTGTCTACGCTCAGTACGCGGCGTTCATTCATCCCCAAGGCGTGTTCGCGTTCAGTATCGGTGTGGCCATTCTGCTCATGCCGATTATTGGAGGAGTGGGCACAATATGGGGCCCGGTCGTTGGCGGCGTCGTTTACGGATTGATTCATGATGAGTTGGTGGCATCGTTTCCCCAGTTGCATTTGTTGATCTATGGTTCGTTGTTGATTCTGATTGTTTTGTTTGAACCGGCGGGACTCTACGGATTGCTGGATCGCTGGTTCCGCGCCCTGGCGGGCGCTCGGAGGATTCGTGCAGCCGTTCCTTAGCCTTGACCGCGTGAGCAAGGACTTTGCGGGACTGCAGGCCTTGAAAGAGGTCAGCTTCGAACTCGAGCAAGGTGGCATTTACGGCCTGATCGGCCCGAATGGAGCCGGCAAGACCACGCTCCTCGGCATCATCGCCGGATCCCTCGAACCTACCTCAGGTGCCGTGCTCTTCGAGGGCCGCAATCTGGTCGGGGCGAAGTCCTTCGCGGCGGTCCGTGCCGGGGTCATCCGTACTCACCAGGTTCCCAAGCCTTTTCGTGCCCTTTCTGTTCTTGAAAACGTGGAAGTGGGCGTGCGTTTCGGACGCCGTGGGCGGTCGGCCGGCGACGGACAAGACGCGGCCGAGATTCTCGACTGGGTTGGCATCGCACATCTTGCCCACACCCCGAGCGCTATCCTTTCTGTGGGTGACCAGAAGCGTCTTGAGTTGGCCCGCGCGCTTGCCGCCCGTCCCATCTTGCTCTTATGCGACGAGATCTGTAGCGGGCTCAGCGAAGCTGAGACAGCCTGCATCCTGAATCTGCTTCGCAAGATCGAAAAGAGCGGCACTACGATCCTGTACGTCGAGCACAATCTGCGCGCCATCATGTCGGTCTCCCATCACGTCATCGTGATGAACTACGGCCAAAAGCTGGCGGAGGGCTCGCCCCAAATGGTGCAGAATGATCCTGCGGTCATCGAGGCTTACATTGGCGGACGAGCGACGACAGATGGCAGACAGCCGCGATCCGGCTTTGCTGCTGAGAGCTGAGAATCTCGAGGCGGCTTATGGTGCGATCCAGGTGGTTTGGGATGTCAACCTCAAGCTGAAGTGCGGCGAGGTGGTCAGCCTCATCGGGGCCAACGGTGCCGGCAAAACCACCACCCTCAAAGTGCTGGCCGGACTCGTTCCCGTTCGCAAGGGCAGAATCATCTTCAATGGAAGTGACGTTACTCTCGAGCCTGCCCACGAGCGAGTCCTTCACCACCTTTGTCTGGTCCCCGAAGGGCGCGAGTTGTGGCCGCGGATGACGGTCGAGGAAAATCTTTTGATGGGGGCATTCTCCCGGCCGCTCAGGCCCAAGGCACAGCAAAACTTGGATCGTATTTACCAGCTGTTTCCGCGCCTGGCCGAACGACGAAGACAGGTCGCTGGAACGCTGTCCGGCGGTGAACAGCAGATGTGCGCCATCGGACGAGGCCTCATGGCGGAGCCGCTTCTTCTGCTTCTCGATGAGCCCTCTCTTGGCTTGTCCCCTATTCTTGTGGAACAGGTTTTTCAAATCGTTCGCCGCATTGCCGCCGAGGGCGTCAGCATCCTGCTAGCAGCCCAGACCGCCAACGATGCGCTCGAGGTCTCTCGGTCTGCGTACGTGATGGAAGCGGGGCGAATCGTTCTGGAAGGTCCGAGCGAGGAACTGCGAACGAGCGACCACGTCCGCCGGGTTTACCTCGGGGTGGCCGACTGACGCGTCGATGGCTTTCCCGTCGCGGCTCGTCCAGGTCGCCGTCCGCCAAGGAAACCAAACGGCACCCGTTGCCCGCCTGACGAAGCTGCGGCGCTTCTTCGATGATGCTCTGCCGCGAAAGAAAAAAGCCCCATGCGCCGAAAGCACCCATGGGGCTTGTCCTCGATTGCGATGAAATCACGCTTCTTCTTCGACCAGCGCCTCACCGTGCGCCGCCTTGTGGGTCGCGATCACCTTTTCGGCAAGTTCGTTCGGGACGTAGTCGTAGTGCGAGAACTCCATCGAGTAGCTGGCCCGGCCCTGGGTCATGGAGGTCAGGTCCGTGGCGTAGGAAAGCATCTCCGCCAGCGGCACCATTGCTTTTACGATCACGTTGTGGCTGCGCGCCTCGCTGCCTTCGATGCGTCCGCGCCGCGAGCTCAGGTCGCCCATCAGATCGCCCGAAAACTGATCCGGCGCGTACACCTCGACGTGCATGATCGGCTCGAGCAGGGAAGGCCGCGCCTGCTTCATCGCTTCCTTGAACGCCAGCGAGCCGGCGATCTTGAACGCGATGTCGGAGGAATCGACGTCGTGATATTTTCCGTCGTACAGAATCGCGCGGAAGTCGGTCAACGGGAAACCCGCGAGAAAACCCCGTGCGGCGGCATCGCGAATTCCTTTTTCGACCGACGGTATCCAGTTCTTCGGAATCGAGCCGCCAAAAATGTCGTCGACGAATTCGATGCCCTTGCCGCGTTCGATGGGCTCGAATTTGACGCGGCAAACGCCGAACTGGCCGTGCCCGCCCGACTGCTTCTTGTGCTTGCCCTCGGCGTCGGCCTTCCCGCGGATGGTTTCACGGTACGGCACTTTGGGCGGCTTCAGCGTCAGGTTGACGTTGTAGCGCTTTTGCAGCTTCGCGACCACAACCTCCACGTGTTGCTGCCCGTTGCCCGCCAGGAGAAACTCCTTGGTCTGCGGGTCACGCGAGAAACGCAGCGCCGGATCCTCTTCCATCAGCTTGTGAATGGCAACGCCGATTTTGTCTTCGTCCGCGCGGCTCTTGGGCTCGACCGCAAACGTGATCGACGGCTCCGGCAGTTGCACCGGCTGGTAGTAGATCGGCGCGTTTTTGTCGCCGAGCGTATCGCCCGTAACGGTTTCCTTCAATTTCGCAATCGCGCCAATGTCGCCGGCATGCAATTCCTGCAACTCGGTCAGCTGCTTGCCCTGAACGACCATGGTGTGTTGCAGGCGTTCGGCAAGATTGCGGTTGAAATTCTGCAGTGTGGCATCGTTTTTCAGCACGCCGCTCTTCACCTTGAAATAGTTGATGCGGCCCGCAAAGGGATCGGCCAGCGTCTTAAACACGAAGACCGAAAGAGCTTGCGCGTCGTCGTATTTCCGATCGATGCGTTCGCCTTTACCGCCCGGTTCCTTGAACCCGACCTGCGCGTGCTCGTCCGGATGCGGAAAAACATCGGCAAGAAAAGTGAGCAGGCTCGCGGTGCCCACATTGCGCGTGGAGGAGAGCATGAGCACCGGAACGATCTTCTCCGCCACGATGGCCTTGCGAACCGCCGGTATCAGGTCCTCGATCGGAATCGTGCCTTCGCGGAAGAACTCTTCCATCATCTCGTCGTCGCCTTCCGCGATCATTTCGACAAGCTTTTCGTGGGCTTCCTCCGCCTCGTCCTTCAGCGCATCCGGAATGTTCTCGATAGTGGCTTTTCCGTCGCCGTCCGGCGTGTAGACATGCGCTTTCATGGAAACAAGATCGATCACGCCGCGGAACCCTTTTTCCGTCCCGATCGGCAACTGCAGCGCCACGACCGTTCGGCCAAACAACTCGATGAGCGATTCCATGCTGCGCTCGAAGCTCGACAGTTCGCGGTCCATCCAGGTCAGAACGAAGGCGCGGGGAATATCGTACTCGGTGCAATAGTCCCAGACCTTTTCGGTCGTCACCTGGGCGCCGACATGAGCGTCCACGGTGATCAGAGCGGCGTCGGCGGCGATCAGAGAAGCCTTGGTTTCGGTGATGAAGGTCGAATAACCGGGCAGGTCCAGGAAATTGATTTTGACCGTATTTCCCCCGCAGAGCGTGCACGGCCATTCCGCGTTCGCGAGGCCGGTCTGAATCGAAATTTTTCGCGCGATTTCTTCTTCGTCCCAGTCCGTCGTGGTGGTGCCATCCGCAACTTTGCCGAAGCGCGGCGTGGCCCCGGCGGTAAACAGTAACGACGACACCAGTTGCGTCTTTCCGGTGCCGCCGTGACCTACAATGCCGACGTTTCTGATGTCCTTGGTTTGGAAAATTTTCATTCGAGACCTCCGCTTGGTGGTAACCCGAACCGTCACTAGGCAATGGTCCGCCGCCAAGAAAACAGGCGCGGGCCTGCGCCTGAGGCTGTTCTGGTTTTGAAGGAGAGCGCGGCCTTACCCTGGGTCCCGGTAAGCGGGGCGAAGGAGCAATCGAACAATCCCTGGTCCGCTCTTCTTAACGTGCCGATGCTAGCACACGGCACTCACTCGGGCAATGGAAGCCTGCTCGCCG
>DATFTB010000112.1:0-4958 GCA_035262325.1 Candidatus Acidiferrum sp. | reverse complement strand
CGAATACTCCGTCACCGTCAAGGTCTTTCGCGACGTCACTTCCGAACTCAAGGTTCACGTCGAAAAGGAATCCTAGTCTCGATGCCTTGGGGCCTCTTTCCCGGCCCTTGGAGTCCGGCGTTTGCCGCCGCTTTTCGCGCTCGATGTTTGCCTCGTGCAGGGTCTTGAGAGTGTGCGCCATCCTTTCTGGTTTTCTTTTTTGAGAAAGGCCTTCCGGGCGATCCGACGCCGTTTGGCTCTTCGATCTGCGTCACAAGGCGAAGAATCCTCGGCCGATGTGTCAAGAGCGACACCAAAAGCGAGAGCTCGCGGCGACTTTCTTGGCCACCGTCGCAAAAAACTTTTTCACTACTTTTCCTTCGCGATTCACAACCACTCCGATTGACGCACGGCATCGTCGGGCGCAAAATTTATTCACGCTGGCCACCACCGGGCCCGGCTCGACGAAGGAAGACGATCGCACTTGTCAGATAACCGAAAAAGTGCTATTGCTTAGGAAGGAAAGGCGAATCAAAAGCGAAGTTCGCCAAAGCCGTTTCTGCGCCACATGCCGGTCGATTCTCAACTCGAACGCCCCCTCCCCAGCAACCTCGACGCCGAGCGCTCCATCCTCGGAGCCGTTCTGCTCGACAACAACGCCCTGAACACCGCCATCGAGGCCCTCAAGGCCGAGGACTTTTTTCTCCCGCAGCACCGCCACGTTTTTACCCAGATGATCGCGCTCGCCGACGCCCAGCAGGCCATCGATCTCGTCACCCTCACCGAAGAACTGCACCGTCGCGGCGAACTTGAAGCCTCCGGCGGCGCCCCATACCTCGCTTCGCTGGTCGACGGCGTACCCCGCGTTTCCAACGTCGAGCACTATGCCCGTATCGTCAAGGAAAAAGCCATCCTGCGGAACCTGATCCACGCCACGCACAGCATTCAGCAGCGTGCTCTCGAAGGCGAAGAGGGCGCCGACGCCATCCTCGATAACGCCGAATCCAGCATCTTTGCCCTCGCGGAGGACCGCGTCAAGGCCGGTCTCCTCCCGATCAAGGACATCGTCCGCGACAATTTCGACCGCCTGGAAAAAATCTTCCGCGAAGGCAAAAGCATCACCGGCATTTCCACTGGTTATGGCGAACTCGATAAGCTCCTCTCCGGCTTGCAGCCTTCCGAGCTCATCATTCTCGCGGCGCGCCCTTCACAGGGAAAAACGGCCCTGGCGCTGAATCTCGCCGAAAATATCGGCATCCGTGGCGGCCTTCCGGTCGCTGTGTTCAGCCTCGAAATGTCCAAGGAATCTCTTCTCCAGCGCCTCGTTGCTTCCGTCGCTCAGGTCGACGCGCACAAATTCCGTTCCGGGCACCTCAGCCGTGAGGACTGGAAGCGCATGACCGAAGCGCTCAGCAAGATCGCCTCGTCTCCTCTTTGGGTCGATGACGCCGGCTCCACCAGCGTCCTCGAAATCGGCGCTAAGGCTCGTCGCCTCAAGCGCGACAAAGGCCTTGCTCTCCTGGTCATCGATTATCTACAGCTGATCACCGGACGTGGCCGTTTTAATTCCCGCCAGGAAGAGGTCGCCAGCATATCCCGCGGACTCAAAGGTCTCGCCAAGGAGCTGCAAATCCCCGTCCTCGTCCTCAGCCAGCTCACCCGCGCTCCCGAGCGCGACGAGCGCGGCCCTCAGCTCTCCGACCTCCGCGAGTCCGGTGCGATCGAACAGGACGCCGACGTCGTCATGTTCATCTACCGCCCCAATTTCTTCAATCTCAACGCCTCGCCCGAAGAGCGCGACATGGCCGACATCCTCATCGCCAAACAGCGCAACGGTCCGACCGACAAGGTCAAGTTCGTCTTCCGCAGCCGCTTGACCCGCTTTGAAGAGGCTGCCCCAGACGCCTTTTCGCAATTCTCGGGCGACGAGGAAATGTGACCGGGAGACACAGCGCGTCTGCCGCGACACGCGATCCTCGATCCAAAAGTCGCTACCTTCGGCCCGCTCGAAGGGCCGCACAGTGGACCCTCGCTTCTGGGGCCCTGCCAAGGCCTGGCAACCCATTCAAATTCAGCGACGTATAGCTCCCGCCCGGCTCGGCGAGGCAGACTTCTGGCAGAAGCTCTTCGAACCCACGATCGCCCCACTTGGCCCCGCGCGTGCCCATACCCTGTTGTCGTTCACGCGCCCGAGGCCGTCTACTTTTCACCGCGCAGCGCGGATGCCGTAAACTAGTACGGTTCCGACGCAATGGAGTCAAAATGGGGACTACGGTTGTTACTGAGCACGAAGCCGATTCGCTCGAAAAACTTCGAACGCCACGTGACGCCTCAAGGAATCCAATGACCCGCAGCGGGAGCAACGCGGTGCACTTTGTGGGCCGTCCTGTCTGGGCTGAAGTTTCGCTCGGCGCGCTTGCTCACAACCTCAACGCCATTCGCAGCTACGTAAACCCCGCTTCCGAGAAGCGCCAGACGCCGCGAAAGGTTCTCGCGATCGTCAAAGGCAATGGCTACGGGCACGGCGGCACGGAAGTCGCCAAGGCCCTCGAGAAATTCGGTTCCGACTGGTTCGGTGTCGCTTCCGCTGGCGAAGGCATGGAGCTTCGCAAATCGGGAGTGCGCAAGCCCATTCTCGTGCTTGGCGGGTTCTGGCCGGGCGAAGAAAAAAATCTAATCCAGCATGACCTGACGCCGGCCATCCACCGCGTCGAGCAACTGGCGTTGTTCGAAGCGGCCGCTGCCAAGGCGCGCAAGAAACACGTGTCCATTCATCTGAAGTTCGACACGGGCATGAATCGTCTTGGCATCGCTCCGGCCGAGACTGATTGTTTCGCAAAGCAGTTCGCAAAGTGCAAGCGCCTGGAACTCACCGGCACTTTTACGCACCTGGCGGCTTCGGAAGTGTTCACAGACACTCCCACGGGCCGCGAAACGCCCGAACAACTGGATCGGTTTTTTGGTGCGGTCGACCGGCTGCGCGGACTCGGGATCACGCCCGGAATTGTGCACGTCGCCAACAGCGCCGCAATCGCGGCACGGCCGGAATCCTGGGCCGACATGGTGCGCCCGGGCGCGGTTCTCTACGGCTACCATCCCGGCTTCGACCCGATGCATCTGCGAACGAAATACGAAGCCATGCTCGCTCTGCGCCCTGTCATGAGCCTCCGCGCACGGCTGCTGAATGTTCGCTTGGTTGCCGCAGGTTCCGGCGTTGGCTACAACGCCAGCTGGGTGGCAAAGCGTCCCTCCTTGGTCGCGGTTCTGGCAGCAGGTTACGCCGACGGTATTCACCGCTCGCTAGGAAATCACGGTTGCGTGTACATTCGCGGACACCAAGCGGCCATCATCGGCATTGTCTCGATGGACGTAAGCATGCTCGACGTCACCGACGTCCCCGACGCCGCCATCGGCGATATCGCCACTGTCTACGGTACCGACGGCGATCATGTGTACCCCGCAAACGTCGTCGCTCGCAGCATCGGCACCGTAACTTCCGACCTTATCTCCGGCGTCAGCCGCCGCGTCCCTCGTTTCTATCTTCCTTGAGCTTCGAGCGCTGCGCTTCACGAGCGGCTTTCCGCTCGCTAACGGTCGACCGAGAACTCCGCAGACTTGACGGAACCTCATTTCAAGGGTATACGTTTTTACACGTTAACTGCTCTGGTAAGCACGCCGCGCGTCCCCTTCCAATTCGGCGGCCTACGACGGTCAGAGCGTTTCGAACATTGCGTACCGTGAGGTCCTATGGGCCGATTGAGGGCCAACAGCCTGAGCCGTGAGCGGTCCCGTCCCGACAGCCATCCGCGGCTTCCTGACTCACCTTCTGCCGAAGCCTCCTCCCCTAGCCTTCTGGGCCAGAGTTGGGACTTCTGGGCTGCTCGCCTTGCACTCGTCAGTCTCACCTGCATCCTTGGTTACACTCTGGCACCTTTCGGTCTCCGCGGTCTTCCCGCCGCGGGCCTCGGCTTCCTTATGGCTATGGTGATCCTCCTCGCTGAATTAAGGCTTCGTCGCACGCAGATCAGCGGGCTGTTGGGAGGCGCCATCGGTGCCGTCTTCGGTCTGCTCGCTGCTCTCCTCGTTACCCTGGTCATTTCCCACACCGGCGAGCCGGAACCCACCCGGTCCTTTCTCGAATTCACCACTCTCTTTGCTCTCGGCTATCTTGGCCTCGTTGTCGGCTCCAGCAAGGGCCACGTCCTTCGTCAGATTCCCCTGCCGCATTCTGTCTCGGTTCCGGCCCCGAGCCATTTGCCGGCCCTGAAACTTCTCGACACCAGCGTCCTCATTGACGGTCGCATCGCCGAAATCTGCGAAACCCATTTCCTCGATGGCACGCTCGGCGTTCCCCGTTTCGTGCTCCACGAACTTCAACTGGTCGCCGATTCTTCCGATTCTCTCAAGCGCCAACGTGGCCGCCGCGGCCTTGAAGTCCTCCAGCGCCTCCAAAAAATGACCGCCCTCGAAATCCGCATCGTCGAAGAGGATATCCCCACCCTACCTGGCGTCGATCAAAAGCTCGTGGAACTCGCCCGCCGCACTGGTTCCAAAATTGTCACCAACGATTTCAATCTCAATACGGTCGCCCGCCTCCAAGGCCTCTCCGTTCTCAACGTCAACGAACTCGCCAACGCCATGAAACCCGCTGTTCTCCCTGGCGAATCCATGCGCGTGCTGATCCTACGGGAAGGGAAGGAATCCAACCAGGGCGTCGCCTACCTCGACGATGGCACGATGGTCGTCGTCGATGGTGCTCGCCGTTCCATCAATCGCCGTGTCGACATCCTCGTCACGTCGATGCACCAGACCCCCGCCGGCAAAATGATTTTCGGCCGCCTCGACGATCGACCCGACTCCTCCGCCCGCGCCGGTCTGTCCGGTTCCACTCAACTCGACGCCACCGGCCCCGCTAACGGCCACACACAAACGCAGTCTTCGAGCGATCGGCGATTTGACTCCGCCGCGCCAGGCAACGA
>DATFTB010000111.1:0-13674 GCA_035262325.1 Candidatus Acidiferrum sp. | reverse complement strand
CCTAGCCGAATCCCCATGGCCGCGTGCCTTGGCCGACGCGTTTTCTTTACAGGGACAGTCGCAGATGGGGTCGGTCCCGACCCCCACCGCGCCTCCGGCTGCACGCACGGCTTCTCCCCTGTCGGAAATTCACAAACTGCGGGCGGAGATTGCCCACCTGGAGTTGCTCGTCAAGAAGTTGCAGACCGAGCTTCAGATCGAGCGGCAATACAATCAAGCGCTGGAATTGCACGTGCGTACACTAAACCAGGTCGAATAGCACGCTCGTGTCATCCGCGGTCGGGAGAGTTGGTTAACCGCTGTAGCGAGTTGACGAGCATTTTCAGATTGGGTAGCCTGCCAGCGTTCCTTTTCGTCCGAGGGAGAGAGGGCCACAATGAAAAGGCCGAACGGACCAGTCTTTTCACGGAGAGAATTCGCGCAGCGTGCCGCGCTGCTCTCGGCAACGGCGATGGTCCCTCCTCGAGCGATGCTGGATCTGCCGACCAACATCTTGCCCGCCGACCAAGCCGAGACGGGCGGTGCGAGGCTTTCGCCTGAGGGACAAGCGGAGGCCGATGCCAGATATCAGCAGGTGATCAGCCTTTATGGCGACAGGCTGAACGAAGAGCAAAAAGCGAGAGTGAAAAAAATGTGCGCCGAACTGCAGCCGTCGCTTGACCACATTCGCTCCTACAAACTGGAGAACGGAAACCCGCCCGCACTCTATTTGAAGCCCCTCTACGAACGCGACAAAAAGCCGCGAAGCGGCGCCGCGCTGACTTCGGCTACTACTTCAAGCGGTAGGCCCTAACGGGGGTCCACGAATGCTCAAAGAGTCGCTTCTTTACGCATCCATCGGCGAACTGGCGAAGCAAATCGAATCGAAGCAACTCTCTCCAGTGGAACTTACCGAGAGCTACCTTGAGCGCAGCGAGAAACTCGGACCCCGCCTCAACGCCTACGCGCGACTGACTCCAGCGGTCGCTCTCGAACAAGCCCAACTTGCGGAAAAGGAGATTCGTCGCGGTCACTACCGCGGGCCTTTGCACGGCATCCCCTACGCGGCAAAGGATCTTCTCGCGGTAAAAGGCATTCCGACAACCTGGGGAGCAAAACCTTACGTCGACCAGGTTTTTGACTATAACGCCGCCGTCATCGAGCACCTCAGGAACGTGGGAGCGGTCATGCTCGGGAAGGCGGCGATGATCGAACTGGCCGGCGGGATGGGTTACACGTCAGCATCCGCCTCCCTCGAGGGCGAAGCTAGAAATCCCTGGAACACAACCTGCTGGACCTGTGGCTCTTCCTCTGGCTCCGGAGCAATTGTCGCTGCTGGCCTCGCGGCCTTTGCCATCGGCACCGAGACTTGGGGCTCGATCGTGTGCCCGTCCGCGTTTTGTGGCATTAGCGGCTTTCGTCCGACTTACGGTCGCGTCAGTCGCCGCGGCGCGATGGCGCTTTCCTATTCCATGGATAAAATAGGGCCGATGGCCCGCTCCGCCGAAGATTGCGCGCGCATCTTTGCCGCGATTGCCGGCCATGACCCGCTCGACCGCAGCACGCTTCCCGTTGACCGGGCGGCGTTCACTTATTCCCCGGCGGCAGACCTGCGATCACGCCCACTCCGTGTCGGCTGGCTCACCAACGCATGGAAAGAAGTCGATCCTGGCGTCAAAAAAGCCCTAGATGCCGCCCACAAGGTTTTACTGCAGCATTTTCCTTCTGTTCGAGCGGCTTCGCTGCCGGAAGGTCCGTGGGAAGATGCGGCCAACGTCGTTTTGTCATCCGAAGTAAGTTCCGCATTTTTCGATCTGATCCGTTCCGGCCGCGTCAAGGAACTGAGTGATCCCAAGGGACAAATCGCAGGCTATGTGAATCTGACGATTTCCGGGGCGGACTACAACACCGCGCTGCGCTTGCGTGAGCTTCTGCAGGGAAAGATGGCGGAGCTCTTCGATTCCTACGACGTGCTGGCGACCGCCTCGTTGCCGGTGCCCGCCACTCCCCTGAATCTGGATCTCGACAAGGGACTCTCCTTTCCCGATCCGCTTGGTGGAATCGGAAATCTTTGCGGATTACCCGCCCTCTCGGTGCCTTGTGGTTTCACCGAGAAAAAACTGCCTGTTGGCCTTCAGTTCGTCGCAAGAGCGGGAGATGACGTCGCCGTGCTCGAAGCCGGCAAAACCTTCCAGCAGTACACGGATTGGCACCGCAAACACCCTACGGTGAATTGAGAGCTGAGCCAGATTTTCGCTTGCGATCAGGTTTGCGCCGCACTTTGCAGGATCTCCCGCGCCGCGCGTAGCAACGCCGTGCGGCTGAACGGCTTTGTCAACAGCCTCACCGTGGGATCCGCATTCGCCATTTCCGTAGCCGCGTGTTCGCTGTACCCGGACATGAACACGACACAAAGCCCGGGTAGCTCCGACTGGAGCCGCGCCACCAGTTCCTGCCCGGTCATTCCCGGCATCACCATATCCGTCACCAGCAGGTCAATTTCGCTGCGATGCGCGGCGGCCAGCGCAATCGCTTCAATTCCGTCGCGTGCCTCGATCACGCGGTACCCACCGGATTCCAGAAACTCTCGGGCGATTTCCCGAACGTCTTGCTCGTCCTCGGCCAGCAGCACCGTTTCTGTCCCCATGGGAGCTTCAATCGCAGGTCGAGGCGTTCCCGAGTATTCTTCCGGCTGATCGAGTCGCGGCAGATAAATCTTGAAGGAAGTACCTTTGCCAAGCTCGCTATATACCCAGATGAACCCGCCGCTCTGTTTCACAATGCCGTAAACCGTCGCGAGCCCGAGCCCTGTCCCCTTGCCTTTGTCCTTGGTCGTAAAAAAGGGTTCAAATATGTGCGATTGAGTTTCAGCATCCATTCCTGTTCCGTTGTCCGTTACCACCAGGCGAATATACGGTCCGCGTTTCATCAACGGATGCATACTTGTGTAGGACGGCTCCAGGTCGAGGTTTGCCGTCTCAATGACCAGTTTGCCCCCATTCGGCATGGCGTCACGCGCGTTCACAGCCAAGTTCATGATCACTTGTTCCATCTGGCTCGCATCGGCGCGCACCGTTCCGAGATGCTCGTCTGTGTGCATGAGCACCTCGACGTCCTCGCCAATCAACCGCGGCAAGAGTTTGCCCATCTCATGCACGATGGAATTCAGATTGATGATCTGCGGCTGAAGGACCTGCCTCCGGCTGAAGGCCAACAGTTGTCGCGTCAGGGCCGTTGCACGGTCAGCAGAGCGGTCTATCTGTTCGATCTTCCGCGCAACCTGTTCGGCAGGCGGCAGGACATTCAGCAGAAGCTCCGTATGCCCTTTGATTACCATCAGCAGGTTGTTGAAATCGTGCGCGACTCCGCCAGCGAGTCGCCCTACAGCCTCCATCTTTTGCGCCTGCCGTAGCTGAAGTTCGAGTTGCCGGCGCTCGCTGATGTCTTGGGCCACGACCAATCTCACACGCTTGCCTGCATAGGTCAGTTCGTGCGAAATAATTTCGACCTCAAAAACCCTGCCGTCCTTGGTTTGGTGGAGCCAGAACTCGTGCTCTTCCTGGCTCGCTTCGAGCCCCCGTAGATGCTCAAGCACTTGCTCGCGCTGCGACTGCGGCCGAATCTCGAGGATCGTCATATTCTCGAATTCTTCCCGCGAGTACCCGTACAATTCGAGGGCTGCCTGATTGGCGCGAATGAATTTGAGCGTTTCCCGTTCATACAACCAAATCGGCAAAGGGTTTCGTTCGAACAGCAGCAGCAGCATCGATTCGCTCTTGCGGAGGTCTTCCTCCGCCCTGCGTCGCTCAATCGCCAGAGCGATATGCCCGCCAACGGATTCGAGAAACTCCAGGTCGCGCCGGTCGTAGGCGTGTTCGTTTTGATAGTGCTGCACGACGAGCACCCCGATCGTGGCTGTCGGAGTTTTCAAAGGTACGCCCAGCCATCCGGGCGAGGGCGAGCCGACCAGCTCGACTTCGCCGAGAGCGGCAAGGCGATCGAACTCCGTCTGCGGGATAAGCTTCGCCTGGCCGGTGCGGAACACGTAGGCGGTGCAGCTCCGCCCGACCTTCTGCGGAGCCGGGGCACTGTCGTACTCGTCGACAAAAAATGGAAATTGAAAGGTGTCGTGTTCGGGGTCGTGCAATGCCACGAAGCAGTTCTCTGCCGGTAGGATTTCTTGCAAGGACTCGTGAATGCGTGAAAGAAGCTGATCCAGGTTGGAGGTCTCGTTCAGCGCGTGGACGATGTTGGAAATCACCTGGCGCTCGGATTCCATGCGATGCAGGGCCGTGACGTCCGTCGCCAGGAAAACCAGGCCCTCGACTCCGGCCTCTGCCAGTTTGCGGTGGCAGGAATATTGAATCCAGCGCCACGATCCATCCCGGCAACGCAAGCGGCAGCGCCCTGAAACGGGCGACAGTCTTTGCGTGGCGACCTCACGCAAACGTTCGCGGACTTCCGGCGCATCCAGGGCGTGCACGACCGCATAAAGGCTCTGTCCAAGCAACTGCTCGGCGGGGTACCCCAGCACCTTTCGCAGAGCGCTGTTGGTGAACTGCAAGGCGCCATCCGCGGCGAGAATGGCAATGAGCTCGCTTGTAAGGTCGACCAGGTTGGCAAGCTGCGCTGGGCCGAGCTGTATCCCCGGCTCTGTATCCATTCTCTGCGTCATGAATTTGCCGCTTCGCGCCGTGCGGTGCGGCCCAAAACCGCGGGCGGGACTTCCTGAAGCCTCCCATCTTTAATCTGCAGACCCCTCACATGCAGAGAATCAGAGCTTTTCTGCTTAACCTTAACCAAAACAGTCGACCGCGTAAATCGAGATGCCACAACAGGGTGCGAGAAATGGACTGTCCGAAAGGACAGGTACACACCACCGCCGCTTCCTTCCCATGTTACTCTCCCTACTCGTCGAAAGCCATTGCCGTCCCGGAGTTGCCGGAACCGTCATTCGCGGAGGTCCTTGCACCATGCACGAAATGTGGAAAGATATGTTTGTCCTTGCTGTTCCCGTCCTCGAGAAAATCCTGCGTCCGGTGATCGTTTACATTTTCCTCGTACTCATGCTGCGTTTATCGGGAAAACGCGAGCTGGTGCAGCTCAATCCCTTCGATTTGGTCGTTTTGTTGACGCTGTCGAACACCGTTCAAAACGCCATCATCGGCGAGGACAATACTGTGACCGGTGGTTTACTCGGCGCTACTTCCCTGCTGGCCATCAATTACCTGGTGGTGCGGTTTCTGTACAACCACTGGAAGATCGACCGATGGGTGGAGGGCAGGGCTGACGTTCTCATGGAACAGGGAAAGGTGCGGCCCCAACGCTTGAGGAAGGAGTTGATCACCATGGCTCAACTGGAAGCCGCTGCGCGGAAGCAGGGATTTGGCTCGCTCGCCGAGGTTGACCAGTGCATCCTGGAGCCGGGCGGCACGCTCTCTTTCATCGGCAAGAAGCCGGATGTCGACGACATCCGCCATCGTGAGCTTTTGTCAAACTTCGAAACATTGCGGAAAGAAATCGCGATCCTGCGAAGCACCCGACCTCCCTCTATCGCCTAGGCCACCAAACTCACCGCGCTCAGTGAACCAAAAAACCGCTTAAGGTCGTGCCTAGGCCGATCAGGCCGAGCGCAATTCCAAACAGCCAGAAAATTCTTTTCTTGGTCAACAGCGTCAGCGAACAAATGATCAGGGCAATTTCCAAGATTACTTCACCCGCCTCGTAGCGGTCGGCCCGCCGGCTCGATGATTCCCTTTCCTTTTCGAGTTCCTTGGCCTGTTCGCTCGCCTCGTCCTTCTCCTGCTCGTATCGGTCAATCTCTTTGAGGTACTTTTCGCGAAGCGCCTCCGTTTTTTCCTTATCGGCGGGCGAGAGCGTGCCCAGCAAATCCGCGAAACCCTGCATCTCATGCAGCCGGATATTTTTGGCCTGGAACAAGGCCCACTGGTCGGTGGCCTTGGTTTGCAGAATGATCTCTTCCGTGCTCGTGCGGTGACCCAGTAGCGTGGCTATCGCCACCAGCACCGCGAGGATCGAGAGCGTAACCGCCACCGGCAGCGTGAGTCGACTGTCCTCATGACTCCCCGGCGCTTCACGCGCTTCCACTATCTCGTGCATTCCCTATCCCTTTTGGCGGTCTCAAACCGGCTGCTGCGCGGCCATTGCCTTCAGCGACTCTTCGGCGGCGTGGATCGTGCGATCGATGTCTGCCGCAGTATGTGAGGCAGAGACAAACGCCGCTTCAAATTGCGAAGGCGCAAGAAACACCCCACGCTGCAACATCTCGCGGAAGAAACGCGCATACAGTTTCGTATCCGACCGCTTGGCGTGCGAATAGTTATGGACCGGCTGCGGTGCAAAGAAAAGCGTGGAAAGCGAGCCAACGCTGTTCACCTGCGCCTCGATCCCGGCATCCTCAAGCGCCTTGCGCAGACCACCCACAAGCTTTTTTGCTAGCTCGTTGAGGCCCTCGTACAGGCCAGGCTTGTTCAGTTCCTTTAGTGTGGCGATTCCAGCCCGCATCGCCAGCGGATTCCCCGCGAGCGTCCCCGCCTGATAAACGGGACCGAGCGGAGCGACGTTGTTCATCAGTTCGGCCCGGCCGGCATAGGCCGCCACCGGGACACCACCGCCAATGATCTTTCCCATGGTTGTCAGGTCGCCTTCGACGCCCAGCGCCAGTTGCGCCGAACCGTTGCGGAGCCGAAAGCCTGTAATCACCTCGTCGATGATCAACAGCGCCCCGTGCCTCTGCGAGATTTCACGCAGCCCTTTCAGGAAGCCTTCTTGTGGCAGCACCACTCCCATGTTGGCGGCGATCGGCTCAACGATAATCGCCGCAATCCCGTCCTTATGCTCCGCAAACAGCCGCTCGACCGCGCTCAGGTCGTTGTACGGCGCATTGAGGGTGAGCGCGGCCAGTGCCTGCGGAACGCCAGGGCATTCCGCGATGCCGAGCGTGGCCAGTCCTGAACCGGCTTGCGATAGGAAGCTGTCCGCGTGGCCGTGATAGCAGCCCTCGAACTTCACGATGTAATCGCGCTTGGTCACGCCCCGCGCCAGCCGGATGGCGCTCATGGTGGCTTCCGTGCCGCTCGAAACGAACCGAACCTTCTCGAGGAACGGAATCGCCTTGCTGATGAGCGTAGCCAGCTCCAGTTCGAGTTCCGTGGTGACGCCGAAGCTCGTGCCGCGGTGCGCCTGGTCCTCGATCGCCTTGCTCACC
The DNA here is from genome assembly GCA_035262325.1 of Candidatus Acidiferrum sp. GTDB lineage: Bacteria > Acidobacteriota > Terriglobia > Acidiferrales > UBA7541 > Acidiferrum. The sequence goes on along the minus strand of DATFTB010000111.1, from coordinate 6,467 downwards.
GCCGGATGCGCATGACCGAGCAAGATCGCGCCCCACGAGCACACATAGTCAAGCAGCTCGTTTCCGTCCGCGTCGTAGAGGTGTTGCCCGCTGCCCTTCTCGATTATCAGTGGCTCGCCGCCCACCGAGCGGAACGCCCGCACGGGGCTGTTCACCCCGCCAACAAGCACCTTCTCCGCTTGCTCGAAAATTTGCCGCGAGCGGCGCCGCTCGGGTTTCACAACTGTGTGTGTTCCGCTCATTGAAGCACCTTTGAGGATTTCAGGGTTTCAGCCAGCGCACCGCGTCTTTGGCATGGTAGGTCAGAATGATTTCCGCGCCCGCTCGCTGGATTCCCAAGAGAATTTCGAGTACGACTCGTTTTTCGTCAACCCAACCCTTCTGAGCAGCCGCCTTGACCATCGAATATTCACCGCTCACATTGTAAGCGGCGACGGGCGCGTCGAAGTGGTCGCGCACCAGGCGGATAACATCCAGATAGGCCAGCGCAGGTTTCACCATCACCACGTCAGCGCCCTCCTCGAGGTCCAATTCCACCTCCCGCAGACCTTCCTGTGCGTTGGCCGGGTCCATCTGGTAGCTTCGACGGTCTCCGAACTGCGGCGCGGAGTGCACCGCCTCGCGGAAGGGCCCGTAGAACGCGGAGCAGTATTTCGCCGAATAGGCCATGATCGGTGTGTTTTCAAAATCGTGCGCGTCTAGTTTGCTCCGAATTGCTCTGATCCGGCCGTCCATCATGTCCGATGGTGCAACAATGTCGGCGCCCGCCCGCGCGTGCGACAGCGCCTGCTCGCTCAATATCTCCAGGGTTTCATCATTCAGAATTTCGCCGTTCTCGACGAGCCCGCAGTGCCCGTGGTCCGTGTACTCGCAGAGGCACACGTCCGTCATCACCAGCAACCCCAAATTCGCCTTCTTGATTCCTTCAATGGCCTGCTGCACCACGCCGTCCGAGGCCAGCGAACTCATCCCTCGCTTGTCCTTTGTTTCCGGCAAGCCGAATAGAATGACGCCCGAAATTCCCAACGATTCCACTTCGCGGCATTCCTCGACGATCGCATCCGCAGATTGCTGATAGACCCCGGGCATCGAATCCACCTCGTGGCGCACCTTCCTGCCAGGACAAACGAACATGGGGTAGATGAGTCCGGTGGTGTTGATGTCGCGTTCGCGAACCAGATTGCGCAGCTTCTCGGTGCGGCGCAACCGCCTCGGGCGGTGTAAAGGAAAACTCATCCTAGTTGGGCTCCTGCCGAAGTGCTTGAGGCGGCCGAATCAAATGCCCGGCGCAAAGCCTCGACGACGGCTCGCGTTCCTGTGTCCGCCGCCTGCACGATTCGCACCACTCCCGATTCTCTCAGGGCACCAGCCGTCACAGGACCGATGGCTACAAACAGCATCTGGTCTCCGGCCATTTCCGCCTGCTCGCCCCCGAGAATATCCGAAAAATGCTGGACCGCCGAAGGGCTGTAGAAAACAATAGCATCGATCGCACCGCGTCGGACCATAGCACGAAGGTTGTTTGCCCCACTCTGCGTTTCGAGCGTGCGGTAGGCGATCACGTCCTCGACCTCGGCGCCCACCTTGCGCAACGCGTCGGGCAGTTGCCGGCCTGCGTGGTCGCTCCGCGGAAGAAATACGCGCCTGCCCAGCAGCTGAGGACCCAATTCCTCCGCAAGCCCGATGCCCTGGTGCTTGTTGGCGACGTAGGCCACGTGGAGCCCAGCCTTCTCTGCCGCGGCGGCGGTCACGGGCGCAACAGCGGCAACGCGAATGGCGCTCGCCGCTTGAGTCAACGAAACACCCAGAACCCTGCTGCGCTCCAGGACGAAGCGTAGGGCATTCTGGCTTGTGAGGAAAAGCCAGTCAAAGCGGTCCAGGTTCCGTAAAGCTGCGTCCAACGGACCACTCTCCTCCACCGGAGCAAACCGAATCAGCGGCGCGCAAACCGGGACCGCATCGAGATCCCGCAAGCGCTGAAACAGGTCCTGGCTCTGTTCTTCCGCGCGAGTAATCAGGACTCGCTTCCCATACAACGGTGATTGGGCGGCATCACCCACGGGCGCGGTTCACCTCCTCCAAAATGTTACGCGCTCCGCCCTCAATCAACGCCCCCGCTATAAACTCCCCGAGCTGCGCCGCTTGCTCCCGAGGAGCGCTCGCGCGTTGCCGCACATACTGGGCGCCATCGACGGAGCACACCACAGCGTCCATCAGCAGCTCGCCCCGCTCCACGCGCGCCCACGCGCCGATGGGTACCTGGCAGCCTCCCTGCAACTTTGCCAGCAGTGAGCGCTCCGCGATGATCGCGCTGCGCGTTTCCGGATCGTCCAACTTTTCCAAAACCTCCGCGGCTTCGTGATCTTTTAGCCGCGATTCAATCGCGATCGCTCCTTGCCCCACGGCCGGCAACGAAATCTCGGTCGACAGAGTCTCCGTAATTCTCTGGCTCCATCCCAACCGGTCGAGCCCAGCTTTTGAAAGAACGATTGCGTCGTATTCGCCGCTCTCGGCCTTGCGCAGGCGCGTGTCCACGTTGCCCCGAAGTTCGCGAACATCCAAATCGGGCCGCGCATGACGCAATTGCGCCTGCCGCCGGAGGCTGCTTGTGCCTACGCGCGCCCCCGGCTTCAAGCTCACAAGGCCGGCGCCGCTGTGCGAAACCAGGCAGTCCCTTACGTCATCGCGCCGGCAAACGGCCGGGAAGTGCAGCCGGCTTGGGGTGTCTGTTGGGATGTCCTTCACGCTGTGCACCGCCAGGTCGACACTTTCGTCCAGCAACGCTTCTTCCAGTTCCTTAATGAAAATTCCCTTCCCGCCAATCTGCGTCAGGGCCGCCTGCTGCATCTTGTCGCCGGACGTCTTGATGATGACGATCTCCGCCTCGACCCCGGTTATTTGAAACAATTGCTTCCGCACAGACTCCGCCTGCCAGCGCGCAAGGATGCTCCCTCGGCTGCCGATTCGAAGGGGTCTCACGGCTTCTCCCGGTCCGATAGAAACAGATCGCGAATTGCTTCGACACTCTGAATTTTCTTGCGGTGCTCCCTCTCGGCGCGCAGCCGCTCCGCCGGGCGCACCAACAGCCTCTCGATCAGCTCATCCATCAACCCGTCAATCTGCTCGCGGTCCTGTGCGTTGAAATGGTTCACGCCAGAGAGTTTTTCATTTAAGAAGGCAGCGCGACGCTCCTTCAGCGTATCCCGCAGGACCTCCAAAAGGCCCGTCAATTCCATGCTCGCCTGCCAGGAGATGAATTTGCCGATGTGTTCTTCGACCAAAGCTTCCGCTTTCGGCACCTCGCTCTGCCGCGCGTTGCGGTTCTGCTCCACGATCTCCGTCAGATCTTCCATCGAATACAAATACACGCTGTAAAGCCCAGCGACCGATGGGTCAATATTCCGAGGCATGCCCAGGTCCATCAGAAACAGCGCGCGATTGCCACGAGCCGACATCGCTTGCTCGATCATCACTTTCGTCAGTAGCGGGTCCAGCGCGCCGACGGCGGTAACGATCACGTCCGGAAGCTTCAACGCAACGTCCCACTGGCCCCACTCAATGACTTTGCCGTTATACTGGCGCGCAAATTCCTCCGCTTTTTCACGAGACCGGTTCGTCAGATACAGGTGGCCAATGCCCCGGTCACGCAACTGGGAAATCACCTGCTCGCTGATGGTTCCAGCGCCCAAGACCAGCGCGCTGCGATCGTTCAGCTTGCCAAAGATGCGCTCGGCCAGCTTCATCCCTGCCGAAGCAATTCCCATCGGGCGCGCGCCCAGCTCCGTCTCCGCCCTTACTCGCTTCCCCACTTCGAGCGCCGCCTGAAACAAACGGTTCAGCACTGGGCCCGTTGCATGGCTTTCGTGCGCAAGCAAATAGGCCTCACGCACCTGGCCTAGAATCTCCGCCTCGCCGAGCAGCATCGACTCCAGTCCTGCCGAAACCCGGAACAGGTGACGCACCACGTCGTGATCGTAATGGTGGTACAAGGAAGGATTCAGCTTATCCGGCTGAACGGCATGGAAACCGCTCAAGTAAGCCGACAGCGCGCGGGCCGACTCCCGGCTCGCGTTCGGATTCACGCCATACACTTCGCTGCGGTTGCACGTCGAAAGTACCAGCGTCTCTTCCAGGATTCCCTTCGTTCGCAACTCCTCCGCCGCGCGCTGGGCCTGCTCTTTCGAGAAAGACACCCTCTCCCTCACTTCGACTGGTGCAGTCCGGAAATTCAGGCCGACAAGAATAAGCTCCATGCCTTGAGTTTCGCGCTCCTAAAAATAGCGATGATGCTGCGAGAAATAGAGGTTCACCACCGTAAAGCTCAGCACTACCAGCACGAAATTGAATACGCAGAGTTTTGACGCCCGCGCTCCCCGCCATGCCGCAGTGCGCGCCAATTGAAAATAGGCGGCATACAGCAGCAGCACCAGTAGCGTGACTACATACTTCGGATCGAAATAGGCTGGCTCCCCCGGCAAGCGGTCCACGGCCACAAAACCCAGAGCCGTCCCGGCGGCGATGGTGATCAAGCCCACCAGCACGCTCGTGTGGCTCATGCGCTCGAGCAATTCGAGCGGCGGCAATCTCCAGACTACGTCCCCGAGGCGCCTTATTCGCAAAAACCTCTCCTCCGCCAGATACATCAGGCTCAATACGCAGGAGAGCGCGAAAGCGGCATAGGCCAAAATGCTCAGGGTCACGTGCAGGGCGAAAACAACTCCGTGCGGAGTGGCGGCAGCGCTCGGATGGTCCGGCACCAGGTAGGCGGTGAAGAAAAATGCCAGGATCACCGGCAGAACGAAGGCCCCGACCGTCCTTTGCCGGTGGTAAATCTCGAGACAAAGATAGGTGACCCCGAGCAGCCAGCCGAACAGTGACATGGACCCCTGAAGGTCATGGTAGGGAACCGTATGCGTCCCGCGCGCGCGAACCATCAGGGAGACGTAATGGGCAGCTAACCCCAAAAGCATCAATATGGTAGCGATGCGCCCGGTGAACTCCTTGCCCGCGTAAAGAAAACGAATGTAGAAGCCCATACTGGTCAGGTAGGCCACTATGGTTACAACGATAAACGTTTGATTCATCGGCTCTTTCCACGCCGATCTGGGAGCTTGCGGGAGCGCGGGCCGGCCCAGCCGCTGCCCCGTGCGTGATATTCGAGTATACCCCAGTCGCAAGAAGTCCCGCACTTTGCGGGCACGAATGCGCCAGATTTGTTATCCTGCTGCTCTATCGATATGACCTATCAGGCCTCCGCATTGACCCGCAAAGAACTCTTCCTGCGAGCCTGCCGGTGCGAACCTGTACCCCGCCTGCCTGTCTGGATGATGCGCCAGGCCGGCCGCTATCTTCCCGAATACCGCGAGATCCGTGCCAAGCATTCCTTTCTTGAGGTCTGCAAGACGCCCGATCTGGCCGTCGAAGTCTCGCTGCAGCCACTCCGCCGCCTCGAGGTTGACGCCGTCATCATCTTCTCCGACATTCTCATCCCGGCGGAAGCCATGGGGCTTCCGCTCGAACTTGGTGACGCAGGCCCGAATCTGCCCCTACCGGTGCGAAGCGAGGCTGACGTCAGAAGCCTGCACACGTTTGACCCGGAAACCGAGACCGGCTTCCTGATGGAAGCCCTGCGGCGCACCGTCAAGCAGGTCGGCCCGGACGTGCCGGTCCTCGGCTTTGCCGCCTCGCCGTGGACGCTCGCCTGCTACATGGTCGAAGGCCGCGCCAAAGAAGGCTTCCCGACGGTCAAGAGCTTCCTTTACAGCGAGCCGAGACTCTTCCGGGCACTGCTCGAGCGCATCGCCGAGAGCACCATTCTCTATCTCAAGGGCCAGATCAGCGCCGGCGCGACGGCCGTCCAGCTTTTCGACACCTGGAGCGGCGAACTGGACCTGCACCACTATTCCGAATTCGTACTACCCGCCGTTCAGGAAATCATCTCGAGCCTCGGGACCGCGGTTCCAGTCATCTATTACACCAAGGCTTCCCATCACCTGTTGCCGGCCGTCATTCGCGCAGGCGCACGCGTTCTCAGTGTGGACTGGCGCGTGCCGCTCAGCGAACTGCGTGGCTTGGCCGGAGCTCGCGTGGCGCTGCAGGGCAATCTCGACCCGGCTGTTCTCTTTGCCCCGCCGGAAAAAATCCGCCGGGCCACACTGGACATGGTCTCCGAACTCGGCGGACACGGGCATATCCTCAATCTCGGCCACGGCATTTTGCAGCACACATCCGTCGAAAATGCTCAGTTGTTCATTCACACTGGCCAGCAAGCCGTGCTTGGCGAAGCCAGGCCTGCGGTGCAATCGCGCACCTAAGCACCTAGGAGTTACGCGCCGTGTCTATCATGAATCCGCCCTTCGACGAAATGCACCAGGAGCTTTCTGTCGCCGAGGACTTCGTCAACCGCTACAATCGTCCGGGGCCACGCTACACCAGCTTTCCGACCGCTCCGGTCTGGACCGACTTCT
>DATFTB010000110.1:0-12890 GCA_035262325.1 Candidatus Acidiferrum sp. | reverse complement strand
GCCGCCTCGAGGGAGCGGCAGTTCACGAGTTTGGACTCTTGGGCACAGACCAGGGCCGGGACAGTCGCTAAAAGCGAAAGAAAAAGCATCCTGCGAATCATGGCCAGGCTCCTACTGACAGGTATCTCAGATTCATGCAGTTAGAGCAAACTGTCAAGGGTGGCGAGGGCCACAACGAATACTGGCCATTAGGACAGGGCCCCGTCGAGGCTCGCCCCCGAATCGGCATAGGGGGAAAGTCACCCTTCCCCCACACCACCGTACAAGCGGATCCGCACCGGGCGGTTTCGTAAGGTTGAGCTCACTCGGGGGGCACTGGCTAGCGGTCGAACATGCACGGTGTACCAAAAAAAGCCCGCCCCGGATCCCCGAGGCGGGCACTCTCGTCACGGAATTAGCGTTCGCGCCGCGCCGCGTCCGCCTCCCGTGCGAGCTCGTTGAGGGTGGCAACGGGGTATCCCGGCTGACCGATGAACACTTCGCCGGCCTGGGATTCCACAGCGACCATGACTGCACCCTCGGTTTCTGTTGGCAGCATGACGAAGGCCGCCGAAAACCTTTGAAATTGGGCGAGCCGCCGGCCGGTCAGCAGTCCGCTCTGTAGCATTCCCGCTCCGGCTCGAGCGCCAGCTTTTTTCGCAACTCTCGGTGCTTGGCCTTGCGTTCCCACGGGTTGCTCTCTTTCATCGAGGCCTCTCCTTGAATCCCTGAGCCTCGAGTCCTTGCACCCCACTCGAGGCTCCGTTTTTTTTGTTCAACTGCCCCTACCACATCCCTTCTGCCTTGGCAGACTACTGCACTGTCAAAGTGATGTTGGTGGAATGGCTGATGCTCCCGGAAGTTGCGGTGACCACAAGCGTTGTCGTTCCGTTTGGGGTTCCAGGACTCGCCGCGTTGTTGTTGCTGCCGCCGCCGCAACCGCTGAGCGTCAGCAACGACGCCGCAACCAGCATCAGAGCTGCTGCTCCGACTAGACCGAACAAGTGAGCGCGGCGCCGGCCGAGCCGCAAATTCGCGGCACCGGCAAGGGCGAACTTCCGGAGCGCAAGGGCCGCGATGAGCAGCAGAGGAATCGCCAGGTAGCTCCACGGTCCCTGTCCGCTCTTTGGTAGCGTGATCATCGGGTGGTACGGTGTTCCGGGCTTGGTCGTGGCGATCGTCATGGAGGTCGTGACCGTTCCTCCGCTCGACGGAGTAACCGCATTTGGATTGAAGGCGCACGAAGTATTGGCTGGTTCGCCGGAGCAAGAGAAGGTCACGGCGGAATTGAAGCCGTTCAAGCCGCCGATGCTCAGCATGACGGACGCGGACCCGCCAGCCGTGACGCTTGCTGTCGCCGGTGAGGCGGAGAGGCTGAAGTCTGCGGTCGCCGGCGGAGTCGAGGCGTTGGCCGTAATCGCCGCGAACAACCCGTGCTGCTCATTGGATAGCCCTGCAGTGATGTAGAGAGTGTTTGGGTCGCCGGAGGCGCCACCGCCGCCAAACACCATGTCCCACAGCGAGGCGTTGGTGATGACCGCTCCGCTCGAGTCCTTCACTTGGTCGATGAAGGTTCCGGCGGTTGGATCAAAGGCATTGATGGTGCCGTCGCCGAAGTTTCCAATCAGCAGCTTTCCGCCGAAGGCGCCGAAACCCGCAGGCGGAATCGTCGCCCCCCAGGGAGCGTTCAGGTTGCCTTGAGAAACCAGCCGCTGCACGAAATTTCCGTTCACATCAAACAGGTCCACGTAACCTGCTCCGGCTTGATGCACCGGGTCATGCTTCGCCTGATCCTGCATCGCGTAGGTCACGAGTACCTGGCTGTTGATGACGTGAATTCCGAACGGTGCGAAGCCGGAGGGAAGATTCGGATCGGTGAACGTCCCGGCCAGGTGCGCCACGTTGAACAGGTTGTCGTAGACCTCGACAGCACCGGAATTGAAGTTGGCCGCGAGCAGGAACGCGCCGCCAGCGTTGGTGATCAGCGCCAGCCCCTTGTAAACGGCCCCCGCACGGGAGTTATCGACCTTGATGGTGACCGGGTCGCTGCCGTTCCAGGACGTGATGGCACCATCCTCGGAATCAAAAATGAAAAGGCCGGGTTTCCCATTCACTGCAAAACCCGTTCCCGCGATGTTCGCCACGATGCCCGTCGGAGTCGACTGTCCGGTGTTGGCCGCAGCCGCCGGAACTGGAAACGATCCGACATTCATGCCACTGGCGTTGTACAACGTTGTAAAGCCGGAGTTGTTGTCTGCGATCCAGAACGGGTTGTTCGGAAAAAAAGCGATACCCCACGGATTGACGAGATCCGGATCCACGTTCGCTGCCACCCCCGCCGTGTCCGAGGTAAGGTTGGTTTGTTTGTAGCTGTTACTCTGTGCGAGCGCCCCTGGCGTAATGGCGCTCAACGCAAAAAGCAGGCCCAGAACTGCGATCCAAATTCGCGGCATGTAGGAAACCGCTCCTTTCGTTTTTTGAAAAACTCGACGAACGCCAGGTAGGACGCCAATTTTGCATCGAAAAATGTAGGGAAAAACTGAAGAACATCAAAAGCCTGTATACACCCCCAACCGACACATACAAAAGCAGTTAAGCAGATTTATCAAGGATTTTACATGGGCCGGTACAACGCCCAACATCGCACTTTCATCACACCGGCGGGAGGTCCTCGCCGCATGAGTGAACGCCCGCTTCCTGCCCCCGCCGTCCGCTTCGCTACCTTCGAAGTGGATTTCGCTTCGCACGAACTTCGCAAGCGCGGCTTACGCCTTCGCCTGGAAGAAAAGCCGTATCAGATTCTGACACTGCTTCTTGAGAAACCCGGACAAGTCGTGAGCCGCCGGACCCTGCGCGAGAGACTCTGGCCGCGCACCTTTGTGGGCTTCGAGCAGGGATTGAACACCGCAGTCAATAAATTGCGCACCCTGCTCGGAGATTCTCCGCAAAATCCGCGCTTCATCGAGACGATTCCCCGCGTCGGCTACCGCTTTATCGCGCCTGTCGAGCGCGTCATGCGCACCTCTTCGACCGGTTCAAAAAAGATGCTCCTGGTTCTGCCCTTCGAAAACCTGAGCGGCGATCCGGCGCAGCAGTATTTCGCCGAAGGCTTGACGGAAGAATTGATCGCCCAACTCGGCCGAATCAACCCGAAGCGGCTCGGAGTGATTGCGCGCACCTCAGCGATCCAGTACCGAGGCACAAAGAAAACGGTGAGCGAGATCGCCCAAGAACTGAAAGTCGACTATGTGCTGGAAGGCAGCGTCCGCAAGGACCGACGGCAGCTCCGGATCACCGCGCAGTTGATCGAGGCGGTGGATCAGACACATCTCTGGGCGGCGACGTACGAGCATGAGCTGCGCGACATTCTGGAGATTCAGGACGACGTGGCGCAGAACGTGGCGCGTGCGATGGCGCTTGAACTTCTGGTTCCGGAAAAAGGTAGTCACCACGTGACGGATCCAGCCGCCCATGAAGCGTATCTTCAGGGCCGGTTTCTTTTTGGCCAGCGCACCGAAGAATGCCTGCGGCAGGCAATCGAGGCATTTGACGTGGCCTTGAAGCACGACCCCGATCATGCCGGCGCGCTCTCGGGCATCGCGTACTCTTCGATCATGCTTTGCTGGTTTGGAGCGCTGTACCCGCGTGATGCGGTTCCGCGCGCCGAGCGAACCGCAAACCGCGCGATCGCACTTGACCCCGAGAACGGCGAGGCGCACGCCTCGCTCGCATTAATACGCTACTGGTATCACTGGGATTGGCGCGGCGCGGAAGAGGCTTTCCTGCGCGCCATCGAACTCAACCCCAACTTTGCCACCGCGCGTCAGTGGTATTCCTCTTTCCTGAACGCCATGGGCCGCTTCGAAGAGGGTGCCGAGGAACAACAGCGCGCCATGGAACTCGATCCCCTCTCGCTAATCATCCACATGAATGCGGCCGACCCGCTCTTTTTTTCCCGCAAATATGAGTTGGCCATCGAGCATCTCTCTGCACTGCTGAAACGCGCCCCTTACTTCTTCCCTGCGATGTTCAACCTTGGGCGTGCTTATATTCAAAACGGGCAGATGGCTCAGGCAATGGAAATCTTTGAAAAGGCCATGCAGCTGTCGCGTAACCGGACGGGCCTTCCCGTGCTGGCCCATGCCTATGCCGTGGCCGGCCGGACTCCGGAAGCCCGGGCCATGTTGAAGGATTTGTTGGAAACGCCCAGCGACCGCTACATTGCGTCACCGCTGATCGCGCAGATTTACATGGGACTCGGCGAAATGGAGGGTTGCTTCGAGTGGCTGCACAAGGGGATCGAGGAGCGCGCCTTCTGGTGTGTGTTCATGCAGGTCGATCCTGTATACGATGCAATTCGCACTGATCCGCGCTTCCAGAAAGTCTTGCAGCTCGTGGGATTCTCGCCGAAGAGAATTGCCGCACCTTTGCAGATGCCTTCACCGCTGCCGAAAAAAGAAAGGGCCCGCGCCGGGATCTCCAGCGCGGGCTCTTGAAGTCGTTCGAGTGGCCGTTTCAGCTTGCGGCTTCGACGGGCTCTTGCTTCTTGGTCTTTTCTTTCTTTTCCTTTTTCTTGAACTCGTAGCCCACCAGTTCGAGGATGGCCACCTTGGCCCCGTCGCCGACGCGTACGCCCGCGGGAATGATGCGGGTGTAGCCTCCCGCGCGATCGGCGAACTTCGGCGCGATGTCGCTGAACAGCTTGTGCGTGACAGCCGGGGTCATCAGGTAAGCAGCAGCTTGACGACGCGCCTGCAACGTGTCGCGCTTGCCAAGGGTGATGATCTTCTCCGCCACGGGCCGCGTGGCCTTTGCCCGCGTAAGCGTGGTGGTGATGCGCCCGTGCTCAAAGAGATTGGTCACAAGATTGCGTAAGGTCGCGCGCCGGTGCCACGGATTGCGCCCCAGCTTTGATCCTGACTTCAGGTGTCGCATCGTCTGTCCTTTCGAGTCCCCTTCCCTAGAGGCCGATCGATTCGTCCGTCGTCGGCGGAGCGGTCTGGCTCGGCAGCGGCGGCCAGATGATCCGGCCGTGCTCGTCGAATTTCATACCCAGGCTCAGTCCCATCTTTACGAGGATGTCTTTGATCTCGTTGAGCGACTTGCGGCCGAAGTTCTTGGTCTTCAGCATTTCGTTTTCGCTCTTTTGTACCAGTTCGCGGATGGTCTGGATATTCGCGTTCTTCAGGCAGTTGTAGCTGCGCACGGAGAGTTCGAGTTCTTCGACCGAACGGTCAAGGTACTCGAGCCGCGGATCGTGCACCACGTCGGTGGGCATTTCCACATTCTCGACGGGCTCCTCGAAGTTGATGAAGATGCTCATGTGATCCTTCACCAGCTTCGCGGCCAGACCGACGGCGTCGGAAGGCGTGATCGCGCCGTTGGTCCACACTTCCAGCATCAGCTTCTCGTAGTCGGTCATCTGTCCGAGACGCGCGGCCTCGACAGAGTAGTTCACCTTGCGCACCGGTGAATGAACGCTGTCCACCGGAATGTACCCGATGGGCAGGTCTTCGTCGTAGTTACGGTCCGCAGCCACGTAGCCACGGCCATTCTTGACGCGCATCTCGATCTGCAACTTGCCGCCTTCGCTCACGGTCGCGATGTACACGCCCTTGTCGAGAACCGCGAAGTCCGCGTCTTCCTCGATTTGAGCGCTGGTCACTACGCCCGGCTGCTCGACGTTAAGGTAAATCGTCTTCGGCAGGTCGTTGTTCAGTTTGATCGGGACCTGCTTGAGATTCAGGATGATGTCCGTGGCATCCTCAACGACACCCGGAATCGAGGAGAACTCGTGCAGCACTCCTTCGATCTTCACGGCGGTGATCGCCGCGCCCTCGATGGAGCTGAGCAGCGCTCGCCGCAGCGCGTTGCCAACCGTCGTACCCCAGCCGCGCTCGAAAGGCTGAGCCGAAAACCGCCCGTACTTCTCGGTCAGTGATTCAAACTCCGGCGCAAGACGCTTTGGTTTCTGAAATCCCTTCCACATCGTGTTTCCTTCCTTCCGCGGTCAAGCGGGTTGACCGCAAACCCCTGTTTTCGAGCGGCCTGTCCAGACCAGCCAGTCTGAAACCCGGCCACCACAACGCAACCCCCGAAAGCCGACCCCGCGCCGCCCGCAAGCTTGAGCGGCCCCAAAATCGGAACTTACTTCGAGTACAGCTCGACGATGAGCTGCTCGTTGATCGGCGGCGTCTGCACGTCTTCGCGTTTCGGTAACGCCACCACTCTGGCCTTGAATTGCTCGCGATCCTGCTCGAGCCACGGCACGGCGCTTTGGCTCTGGGCGACGTTGCGGGCCTCGAGGACCATAGCGTTCTGATGCATCTTTTCCTTGATGGCGATCTCTTCGCCAACGTTGACCTGGTAGGACGGGATATTCACTTTCTTCCCGTTGACCCGCACGTGACCGTGCAACACCAGCTGCCGCGCCTGCGAGCGAGAGGACGCCAGGCCCGCGCGCCATACGGCGTTGTCCAGACGGCGCTCGAGCATGATGATCAGGTTTTCGCCCGTCGGCCCCTTGACGCGCACGGCTTTCTCAAAATAATTGCGAAATTGACGCTCCAACAGGCCGTAGGCACGCTTCACCTTTTGCTTTTCGCGCAATTGTAGGCCGTAACCGGCAACCTTTGCGCGCCGCGACTGCCCGTGCTGCCCCGGCACGAAGTTGCGTTTCTCAATCGCGCACTTGTCCGTGAAGCACCGCAGTCCTTTCAAGAAAAGTTTCTGCCCTTCCCTGCGGCACAGGCGGCAGACTGCATCTCGATGTCTTGCCAACTTCTATTCTCCCTTCCCGAAACGGTCGAAACTCCGTAAGCGCGCCCCCTCCGAAGGGGCCGCCTACAAAATCTGGTGCGCAACCATCGCCGGTTGCGAAGTGACGTCACACGCGGCGGCGCTTCGGCGGACGGCAGCCGTTGTGCGGAATCGGCGTCACGTCGCGAATCACGACAATGTGCAAGCCGGCCGCAGCCAGAGCGCGTACCGCGGATTCGCGGCCGGAACCCGGCCCTTTCACGCGCACTTCCACGCTCTTCATCCCGAACTGGTCGCGAGCCGAGCTGGCGGCGGAAAGCGAAGCCTGCTGTGCCGCGTATGGCGTGCCCTTGCGCGAACCCTTGAAACCGATGGCACCCGCCGAGGAGTTGCAGAGCACGCGTCCATCCGGGTCGGTGATGGTGATCTGCGTGTTGTTGAAAGACGCAGAAACGTGCACGAGTCCGTGCGGAACCGTACGGCGTTCCTTCTTCTTCTTGAACTCTTTCTTCTTTTTACTCGCTGCCGTCGGTTTTGCTGGTGCTGCCGTATCCGGCGCCGCATTTTGCTGCTCTTTAGCCACGTTTCACTCCAAATCTGAATTTCTGAAACCTGAGCCGCCCGCCTCGGAAGGCGGGCGCTACAAAACCTGCCAACGAACGGCCTAACCCTTCTTGCCCTTCACCTGCTTCTTGCCGGCGACGGCGCCGCGGCGCGGTCCTTTGCGGGTGCGCGCGTTGGTATGCGTGCGCTGGCCACGAACCGGCAGGTTGCGGCGGTGACGAATCCCGCGATACGCCTGGATTTCGATCAGGCGGCGGATGTTCATCTGGATCTCCTTGCGGAGATCACCTTCGACGCGGCCTTCCTGCTCGATCACCGTACGGATACGGTTGACCTCGTCTTCCGTCAAGTCGCGGATCTTCTTGCTGAAATCCACATTCGCCTTTTCGGCGATATTCTTCGCGCGCACCTGGCCGATGCCGTAGATCGACGTCAACCCGATCCAAAGGCGCTTCTGTGGCGGAAGATCAACACCAGCGATACGTGCCATGATTGCTCCTGTCCTTCATCCAGCTAAACTTGGTACGAAAAACCTACCCCTGCCGCTGCTTGTGTTTCGGATTGACGCAAATGACCCGAACCACCCCGCGGCGGTGGATGACCTTGCACTTGTCACAAATTTTCTTCACGCTTGCCCGAACTTTCATGCTGCTCTGCTCCTCTTCCCCCAAGCGCACCGGCCCGAAGGCTAGCCGTTAACAATGTTCCCGCAGCTTTCCCACCTCTACTTGTAACGATATACGATGCGCCCGCGCGTCAAATCGTATGGTGAAAGCTCCACGGCCACCTTGTCTCCGGCCAAGATCCGGATGAAGTTCTTTCTCATCTTGCCGGAGACATGCGCCAGTACCTGGTGCTTGTTCTCCAGTTCCACCCGGAACATGGCATTCGGCAACGGTTCGATCACCGTCGCCATAACCTCGATCGCGTCCTCCTTCGGATTACCGGAGTCGCTTTTCTTTTTCTCTTCAAACGGCTGCTTCGCCATTCCCGTTTTAAGTGATAAGTTCCAAGTTCTAGGCAAGGCGTTGTTCAACTCTACCCAGAAACTGAAAACCTAAAACTCCTTTCGCTTCTCACTGAAAAACCCACAACCGACAACCTCCTCACCAGCTGGGCCCGGTCATCTCTTTCGGACGGGTCAAGATCCATGGGCCGTTCGCGGTGACCGCCACCGTGTGTTCGAAATGCGCCGAGGGACTGCCATCGGCGGTTTCCGCCACCCATTCTCCGCGCATTTGCACTTCGGGCCGCCCGGCATTCACCATCGGTTCGACGGCAATGACCATGCCTTCCTGCAAACGCGCCCCGCGACCCGGCTCTCCATAGTTCGGGAGGTTCGGCTCATCGTGCATCCTTGTGCCAATGCCGTGACCCACAAACTCCCGCACAACGGAAAAACCGTGCTGCTCGACCCAACTCTGCACCGCGTGCCCGACATCACCCAGCCGGTTGCCCGGCTGCATCTTGTCGATCGCTCGGTCCAGCGACTCACGGGTCACATCGAGAAGCTTCTGCAGCTCCGGGCTGATGTGCCCCACAGGGACGGTAACAGCCGAATCGCCATAGTACCCGTCGACTTCCATCCCAAAGTCGATCGAGACGATGTCGCCTTCGCGCAGCTTCCGCTTCGGCGATGGGATCCCGTGAACGATCTCGCTGTTCACCGAGGTGCACAGCACGCAGGGATACCCGCGATAGCCCTTGAACGCAGCCTTGCCCGGTCTTTTCGCGATGATCTCCTCGGCTAAACGCTCGAGGTCCATCGTGCTCATCCCCGGCTTCACTTGCGGCCGGAGTGCGTTCAAAACTTCGTGCACGACCTGGCCGGCGCGGTACATCTTCTCGAGCTCAGCGGCGCTGCGTAATTGAATCGCCATCTCTCTAACGCGCTCCGCGAAGGCCCGCGACCACCTGATCGATTCCTTGCTCCACTTCCTGCACGCTCTTGCTGGCATCGATCTCATGCAGCAGCCCGAGCCGGCGGTAGTAGTTGACCAGCGGCGCGGTCTGCTTGTCGTATGCCTGCAGCCGCTGACTGATCACTTCTTCGCGATCGTCCGGCCGCTGGAACAATGCGCCGCCGTCGTTATCGCAAATTCCTTCAACCTTCGGCGGGCGGTCGTAAATATTATAAATCTCGCCGCCGACCTTACAGGTCCTGCGCCCCGTCAGCCGCCGCAGCAGCAACGCGTTGCCGATGACCATGTGGATCACCATCGGCGGTTTCAAGCCATGCTGCCGCAACAGCTCCCCCAGATACTTCGCCTGGGTGACGGTTCGCGGAAAGCCGTCGAACACAAAACCGTGGCTGCAGTCCGGCCGTTCAATCCGCTCAGCCACCATCTTCAGCACCAGCGAATCAGGCACCAGTTCGCCATGCTCCATAATCGGCTTGGCTTTCAAGCCGAGTGGCGTGCCCTTGGCGACGTGTTCGCGGAGCATGTCGCCTGTCGACAAGTGCGGTGCGCCGTATTTTCCGGCCAGCACGATGGCCTGCGTGCCTTTCCCGGAACCCGGAGGTCCGAGAAAAATCACCGCGCGGTCGAGTTTTCCAACAGGACGCTGTTCCAGCGCCACGTTGTCGTCTCCCTTAACCTAGCGACGGCCGCGCAACCGGCCCTTCCGCGCGAAGCCTTCGTAGTTCCTCATGACGAGCTGTGCCTCGAGCTGCTGCACTGTATCCATCGCCACGCCGACCACGATCAGGAGCGAAGTGCCACCAAAATAAAACGCCACACCAAGACCGTTCAAAATCCAGCTGGGAAAATGGCGGTCAAACCAGTCGCCACCGAGCCAGTAGGGCAGGTGGTTCAGGTGAATGCCCGCAATCATCCATTCCGGCAGCAGACAAACCAGCGCCAGGTAAACCGCGCCGATGAACGTCAGCCGCTTCAAAATTGTGCTGACATACTCCGAGGTGCTGCGCCCGGGACGAATCCCAGGAATGAAGCCGCCATTCTTACGCATGTTGTCGGCTAGCTCGGTAGGATTGAATACGATTCCGACGTAAAAGAAAGCGAACAAGATGATCATTGCGACATAGATCACCGTGTACAGCGGTTCGCCCCACTTCAACGTGTCCGCAATCTTCTTGACGAAGGGCCAGCGGGTGCCGAGCAGCAGCGCCGCGGTCGCCGGGAACGCCAGCAGCGAACTGGCGAAGATCGGCGGAATCACTCCGCCGGAGTTCACGCGCAGCGGAAGATAGGTGGACTGACCACCCATCATCTTGCGGCCCACGACGCGCTTGGCGTACTGCACCGGGATGCGCCGCTGTGCGCCTTCCACGAAGACGATGAAGGCAACCACCGCAACCATCAGGATGAGCAGTAGAATAATGGCCATGGGCGTAAACGCGCCCCATGCTTGCGTTTTGGCTTTCTCGTAAAGGTCCACGATCGCTCGCGGTAACCCAACGACGATGCCGACGAAGATGATGAGCGACATGCCGTTGCCGATGCCGCGTTCGCTGATCTGCTCGCCGAGCCACATGATGAACGCTGAACCCGTTGTCAGCGTAAGAATGGTCATCAGGGAGAAGCCGATTCCCGGGTGGTAGACCAAGGACTGGCCGCCGAGCGCCTGCGACTGCAGCGTCGTGGCAATGGTCGAAGATTGAATGATGCTGAGCACAATCGTCAGGTAGCGCGTATACTGCGTGATCTTGCGCCGGCCGAGTTCGCCTTCTTTCTGCAGCCGCTCAAGGTACGGAAACACTACCGTCATCAACTGCAGGATGATCGACGAAGTGATGTACGGCATGATGCCGAGCGCGAAAATCGTCAGCCGGCGGAAGTTGCCGCCGCTGAACAGATCGAAAATGCCGAGCACCGAGCCCGCCGACTGTTTGAACAGCTGCTCCAGCACGTCGGTGTTGATTCCGGGCGTGGGAATGTGCGCGCCGAGGCGATAGACCGCGAGAAGCGCCAGCGTAAAGAAAAGCCGATTCCGCAGATCCTCGATCCGGAAGAGATTCGCGAAAGCCTGAAAGAATCGATTCATACCGGTTCCTCGGTGCTACTTGGCAAGAAGCCGAAAACAGTCGTGACCGTCATTCCGGAAGGAGCAAGGAATTCCTCGTCGGTCCACGCGTAACCGGGAGCGCTCCCTTGGCGGCCTCCGTTCGGAATGACGAATTTGTGGTCTTTCAGCATCTTGCGGTTACGCAACCACCTCAAATGCGCCGCCAGCCTTGGCGATTTTCTCCTTGGCGGAAGCGCTAAAGGCATGGGCGTGAATGGTGAGCTTGTTCTTGAGCTCGCCATCGCCGAGAACTTTGATCCGGTCAGTGGCGCGCCGGATGAAGCCATGCGCCCGCAGCAACTCCGGAGTAACCGTCTCACCCGCGGGGAACACGTTCAATTCCTCAAGGTTGATCACCGAGTACTTGACACCGAACGGATTGTGAAAACCGCGCTTCGGAATGCGGCGGTGCAGCGGCATCTGCCCGCCTTCAAATCCGCGCCGACGCGAATACCCACGGCGGGACTTTTGGCCCTTGTTGCCAGAACCCGCCGTCTTGCCGAGCTTCGAACCCATGCCTCGGCCCACGCGCACTTTGCGCTTGCGCGAGCCACTGGCCGGCCCGAGGGTCGACAGCGAAATCGTGTTGTGCTCTTTTTTCTTTTTGTCGGCCATGCCTTACTCCACCACTTCCACGAGATGCCGCACCTTGTGGATCATGCCGCGCACCGCCGGCGTATCCTGGCGCTCGACCACCTGATGCATTCTGCGCAGGCCCAGGCCGCGAATCGTCTCGCGCATGTCATCGGTACAGCCGATGAAGCTCCGGACCCACTTCACTTTCACAGTGCCGGCGCTCTTCGCGCCCTTCTTTTCGCCTGCCATGCTTATTCCCCTGCCGCCTTTTCGACTTTCTCGGTTTTTTCCGCCTTGGCCGGCTTGCCACTCAACTCTTCCACGGTCTTTGAACGCGTTTCAGCAACCTGCTTGGCGTCCTTCAGACCGAGCAGCGCGGCGAACGTAGCCTTGACCACGTTGTGCGGGTTGGAAGTGCCGAGCGACTTCGTCAGCACGTTCTGAATTCCCGCGACCTGCATCACCTTGCGCACCGGGCCGCCTGCAATCACACCGGTGCCTTCCGAAGCCGGCTTCAACAGTACCTGCGCCGAGCCGTACCACCCCGTGACCTGGTGCGGGATCGTGGAGCCTTTCAGGTTCAACTTGACCAAATTCTTTTTCGCCTGCTCGATACCCTTCTTGATGGCCATGGGAACTTCGCGAGCCTTGCCCATGCCAAAGCCGGCATGGCCGTGGCTGTCGCCGACGACAACAAGCGCCGAGAAGCTCAAGTTCTTGCCGCCCTTCACGACCTTGGTGACGCGGTTGATGGCAATGACATCATCCTTCAAGTCGGAAGGGTTCACTTCCAGGAGCCGCCGAACCGCCAGACTTTCGCGCAAAATTTGCTTCGACATAAATTAGAACTGTAACCCCGCTTCCCGCGCCGCGTCTGCGAGCGCCTTGACGCGGCCGTGATACTTGTAACCGCCGCGGTCGAACACAACCTTGCTGACACCGGCCGCCTTGGCGCGCTCGGCAATGACCTTGCCGACGGCCTTGGC
>DATFTB010000109.1:0-19384 GCA_035262325.1 Candidatus Acidiferrum sp. | reverse complement strand
TCACCGACACGGTCTTAATCTTGCCGTGCAGAGGGCGATGCAATTTGACCTTGATGTTGCCCACGCCTTGCACGAACAGTTGACCGCTTGGCAGCAACTTGTTCCCGTCTCCGTGAGAAGGAAACGTGATGCTGTCGAACCGGCGCTGCGACTTGAAGCGAGGAAAGCCTGCTTCTGCTTGCGCTTCACACGTTCAAAGAAGGCTTTGAACGCCTTGTCCAGACGGCGAAGAACCTCTTGAGCACAGTGACAATTCGGCAAGCCAAGGTCACCCGCTGCTCGAATTTCCGTCAGTTGGGCTGCTTGGTCGTAGTAGTTGATGCTCTTGCGGTGTGTTGCGTATGCTTCGATGCGCTCTTGAAGTGCCGCATTATAGAAGCGGCAGGCTTCCGACAGTTGTACGCGCAGACTCTCGGCTTGAGCCTTGGTCGGGTACAGCCTGTATTTGAACGTCTTGCGCATCATCACAATTTGGTCAGTTTCAAGTGGTCGTCAGGCTCACCTGTCGCCTGAAGGCGACAGTCCGCCGCCTGTTTCGTTATCGGCATTCATCTGAAAATGCACGGCCGTTTCGAAGGAATCACCAGCAGGGGCCGGCCGATCGATGAAGCGCGGTTTCCTGTAACGCCGAACGGAACGCACGATTTCCGCCGAATGTGTGCTTCCGTTTAGCAAGCAAGCGGGTGTGTGAAAAGAGCTGGGCTCGGCTTTGCGGGTTCGGATGGACCATTGGGCCGCTTCGCGTTCCAGGCGCAAGACGAGCGAAGCGCAGGTCTTTGCGTTGGACTCCCGAGAAAGCACCAGTAGAACCGTCGGTGTGTCTTCCACGGCCCGCCGCAATCGAAACCAGACGTTCAAGGGTACTTGGCGCACTAAACGGACCGGAGCGTCGGCGATGTCAAGCGCGACCAAACCAAAGCCGCCTCCGTGCAATACCAAGTCCACGCACCGGAACGCCTGCTCGAGCCCATGACACCGCGCCCAGAGGAGTCGCGGAAGGTATACACCCGAGGCCTGAGAGCTGTGCGGGTCAAAAGCGTCCTGGGCATCGACGAGAGCACAAACTTCGGAGCGGGTCCGAGAGGCAAGGGCGGAATGCAGGATGGACGTTTTCCCCGCACCAGGGGGGCCATAAATTTCCGTAAGCGCTCCGCGCGGCAGGCCTCCTACGAGTTCATCCAAGGCGGCAATGCCGGTAGGAACGGCCGGCGGTGGTGCGGCCTCGCGCAAACGGAAAGGAGAGGGAATGCGTCCAGCGAGAGTGGACTCAATGTGGAGACGCAAAGAAGCGGTCGATGAACGCATGGCAAAGAGGGGCGAGGTAGGGGAGGGGCGCTTTTATATTCGCTTTTTGTTCGCCAAAGGCATTATAACGGCTTTGCGGGCGGTTTGTAAAGTCTTACGGCTTTCAAACGGTCTAGAGCCGGGCTCAAGCAAATCCCGTATGTTCGTTCCGTCTTAATTTTGTTGACATAGCTCAAGGCGGTGAAGTGTGAGTCACCGGCCTTTTAGGAAAAGACGGGAGATCGTTTATGAGCGGAAAAACAATACTCGGCATCCTTTTGATTGTGCTGGGGGCTCTGGCAATCGCCTATCGAGGTTTCACCTACACCACACAGAAGAAGGAGGTCGACATCGGTTCTCTCGAGGTCAACAAGAAAGAGCATCATGAAGTCGACTTCCCTCCGCTTCTCGGAGCTCTTGCGGTTGTTGGAGGAGTCGCGGTTTTGGTTTTAGACCGGCGCGCAAAGTAGCGGCGACGCGCTTGGGCGCGCTTTGAGCCAGCAAAAGCGGCTCGGCCGGGGCAGCGCGTCTATGCGGTCGGCAACAAATCTCGGCACGCTCCGAGTTGCCTTTGGCCGTCGAAGACTTTTGCGGTAAACTGTAACCTCCCCGGAAGACCTCTACCTGTTAGACAATCTACTGCCAACCGAGGTCGCCGATCTTCGATGCATATCTCCAACACACAAAATCGAGCGCCATCGGCTCTCGATTGGGCTCATCCGCTGGTACGCGAATGGTTCTTGAACCGCCTGGGGTTGCCTACCGAACCGCAGGAACAGGGCTGGCCGCACATCCTCCGCGGAACCACCACTTTGATCTCCGCTCCCACGGGTTCGGGCAAAACGCTGGCCGCATTTCTCGCTTGCATTGACCGCCTGGTGCGCAAGGCTCTTTCCGGAGAACTCTTCGACCGCACCGAAGTTCTGTATGTCTCGCCGCTGAAAGCCCTGGGGAACGACATCAAGACAAACCTGGAGGTTCCTCTCGGCGAGATCCAACAGCTGGCAGGGGCACGCGGGATGCTGATGCCGGAGATTCGCGCCGCGGTGCGCACGGGCGACACGCTGATCGAGGAGCGCCGCCAAATGTTGCGACGGCCTCCTCACATTCTCGTCACCACACCGGAATCGCTCTACATTTTGCTGACGGCGGCGAGGAGCCGGGAGATGCTGCGCTCGGTCGACACCGTGATCGTCGACGAGATTCACGCCGTTGCCGACGACAAGCGCGGCGCGCACCTGGCGCTTTCGCTCGAGCGCTTGGAAGCGCTCACCAAGCGCCCCCTGCTGCGCATCGGTCTCTCGGCCACGCAGAAGCCCATCGAGTTGATTGCACGTTTTCTCTCGGGCAGCGGCCGCCCCGAACCCCTGATGGTACAGATTGGGCACCAGCGCCAGGTGGATATCGGCGTGGAGGTACCCGGCAGCGAACTCGGGCCCGTGGCGACGCACGAAATGTGGGACGAAATCTATGACCGCGTCGCCGAACTCGTGCGCCAACACCGCTCAACTCTTGTCTTTGTGAACACTCGGCGGCTTGCGGAACGCGTCGCTCACCATTTGGCGGAGCGGTTGGGGGAGGAAGCCGTTGCCACGCACCACGGCAGCCTTTCCCGGAAATTGCGGCTTGCAGCGGAAAAGAAACTGAAAGCCGGAGAAATCCAGGTGCTGGTGGCGACGGCTTCTCTGGAACTCGGAATCGATATCGGAGCGGTCGAATTGGTTTGCCAGATTGGGTCGACGCGATCGATCTCCGTGGCCTGGCAGCGCATTGGAAGAGCAGGCCATTGGCACGGAGCCATTCCGAAAGGGCGCATCTTTGCGAGCACGCGCGATGAATTGGTCGAAAGCGCAGCCCTGGTTCTCGCCATGCGCCAAGGTTACCTCGACAGCATCGCCATTCCGGAAGCGCCGCTCGACGTGCTGGCGCAACAAGTGGTGGCGATGTGCGCCTCTGAGGATTGGAAGGAGGACGAGCTCTTCGAACTCGTGCGCCGTGCTTATCCGTATCGCGGCCTCGAGCGAAGCGAGTTTGATTCCATCGTCGAAATGCTTTCCGAGGGCATCAACGCGCGGCGCGGCCGCTATGGCGCTTATCTTCTCCGCGACCGGGTGCAGGGACGGCTTCATGGGAGGCGCGGGAGCCGCCTTGCGGCGATTACGAGCGGCGGGGCGATCCCGGACAACGCGCTTTACGCCGTGATCGCCGAGCCCGAGGGAACGCTGGTCGGCACCGTGGACGAGGACTTTGCGGTCGAAAGCCTCAGCGGCGACATCATGCTGCTCGGCAACACCTCCTGGCGGATTCGCCGCGTGCAGGCGGGGCGCGTCCTGGTCGAGGACGCGCACGGTGCGCCTCCGAACGTTCCGTTCTGGCGCGGCGAGGCCCCGGCGCGCACCCCAGAACTGTCCGAGCAAGTAGCCGCGGTGCGCGAAACGGTCAGCGAACTGACGCGCGGGGTGAAACCGGACTCCGAGTTGCTTGGCTCCGAAGAAGCACGCGCGGCCGCGGACTGGCTGCAAAAAGAGTGTGGACTTGACCGATCCGGAGCCGAACAGGTGGTGGAGCACGTCGTCGCCGGGCGCACCGTTCTTGGTGCGGTCCCGACGCAATCCACGGTGATCGCGGAACGTTTTTTCGATGAAAGCGGCGGCATGCAACTGGTGATTCATGCGCCCTTCGGCGGCCGGATCAACAAGGCTTGGGGACTGGCGCTGCGAAAACGGTTTTGCCGTTCTTTCAACCTGGAATTGCAAGCGGCCGCGACCGACGATGGAATTAACATTTCTTTAGCGGAACAGCACAGTTTCCCGCTAGCCGACGTGTTCCGCTTCTTGCACCCTGCCTCCGTCGGCGAAGTCCTCGAGCAGGCCGTTCTGGCTTCTCCTATTTTCACCGCACGCTGGCGATGGGATGCCTCGCGCGCACTCGTACTGCAACGCTTTCAGGGAGGAAAGAAGGTGCCGGCGCCGATTCAGCGCATGCGCGCTGACGACCTGCTGGCCTCTGTTTTTCCCGACGCGGCGGCGTGTCCGGAAAACCTCGACGCGCAACCGCGTATTCCGGACCACCCGCTGGTGCGCGAAGTGATGAAGGACGCTCTGACCGAGGCGATGGATACGGAAGGCCTGAAACAAGTGCTTGGCCAGGTGCTCAATGGAGGCATCCGCTCGATTGCGGTGGATACTCCGATCCCTTCGCAGTTCTCGCATGAGATTCTGAACGCCAACCCGTTCGCCTATCTGGACGATGCTCCACTCGAAGAGCGGCGCGCGCGCGCCGTGGAGATGCGCCGGATGCTGCCCGAGACCGTCCTTACCGAAGTCGGCAAGCTCGATCAGGACGCAATTGCCGAGGTGCGTGAGGAAGCCTGGCCGGACGTGCGCGACGCCGACGAGCTTCATGACGTGCTGCAAACGCTCCTCGCGCTGCCGGAAGTTGCTTTGCCGGAAGAGCTGCGCGACCCGCTCCGAGGGTCGATCCAAAAAGCGCAAGTTTCGTGGGGAAAGTTCTTCGAAGAACTCCGAAGCCAGGGACGCGCGGCTGTGGCTACGGTCTCGAACCGGCGCTACTGGGTGGCCGCGGAACGGGCGAAGGGCTTTGCGCAACTTTTCCCTGATGTGAACTTGACCCCGGATTGGGACGAACTCGAAGCCCAGCCCGTAACACGGGAGGACGCCCTTGGCGCACTCGTGACCGGCTGGATCGGGCACGCCGGGCCCCTGACGGCGCGTTCGCTCGCCGAAGCGCTCGGCTTGCCGCAAGCGGACGTCGAAGCCGCGCTTCTGAAAATCGAGGCCCGGGGCGCGGTGCTGCGGGGTAAGTTCACAAACGCTGCGAGCGCGGAGACGGAATGGTGCGAACGCCGCCTGTTGGCGCGTATTCACCGGCTTACGCTTGGAAGGCTGCGCAAGGAGATTCAGCCTGTGACCGCGGCCGAGTTCCTGCGCTGGCTGTTCCGCTGGCAGCACGTGGCGCCGGGAACGCAACTTCTCGGCGAGCCCGGAACACTCGAAGTGCTGCGGCAGTTGCAGGGTTACGAAGCGCCGGCCAACGCGTGGGAGCATCAGATTCTGGCGCGGCGCGTTGCGGGCTACGACCCCAAAACCCTCGACCAGCTGTGCCTGAGCGGCGCGCTCGGATGGGGACGCATTTCACCGCATCCGGCGACGCTCGCCGATCCCAGAGAGCGCGGGCGACGCGTGACGCCGACCAGCGTCGCTCCCATAACGTTCTTCGCGCGTGATGATTCGGACTGGATGTCGGTTCCGCACCGCGAACTCGTTGCCGAAGGTCATCCGGCTCTCAGCCCGGGCGCGCACGAGGTCCTGCAGTTTCTGAAACAGCATGGCGCTTCCTTCTTTGCAGATATTGTGCGCGGCACGCGCAAGCTTAAGGCGGAAATCGAGACAGCCTTGTGGGAGCTTGTGGCCGTGGGGTTCATCACCGCGGACGGCTTTGACAACCTGCGCGCATTGATCGACCCAAAACGGCGCGCGGGTCAAGGCAGCGGCCGAAGTGCGCGTCCCCGAGACAGCGTCGGCCGCTGGTCGTTGCTTTTCCCGGGCGAACCGGCGAATCACGCCGCACAAATGGAAGGGGTCTGCTGGATGCTCCTAAGACGATATGGAGTGGTCTTCCGCGAGTTGCTTTCGCGCGAGTCCATGCTGCCGCGGTGGCGAGACGTGCTGATCGCGCTGCGGCGGCTCGAAGATCGCGGCGAAGTGCGCGGCGGAAGATTCGTCAGTGGCTTCCTCGGAGAGCAGTTTGCGTTGCCAATCGCGGTTGAATCTCTGCGTGCCGGCCGTACCGAGAAGCCCACGGGCACGATCATGACGATCTCGGCCGCCGACCCGTTGAATTTGGCGGGAATTCTCGTGCCAGGAGAAAAAGTGCCGGCCCTTTCCGGGCGCTTCGTGAGTTTTCGTGATGGCTTGGTTGTGGAACAAAACCACCAGGAAGAGTACCGCGCGGGAATCGCCCAAGCTGGATAAGCCCAACTCCTACCGCGTAAAGATGCGTTTCGCGCTATGACCCGGCGTAGAGTTGGAACTGCGCCCAGTAGAATGGCTTGCGGAAGACAGTATCCGAATGCAGAAGCGTGAGCTTGGCTTTGCGCAGAGCGCTTGCCGGATCTTGGCCAGCGCTCAAGCCCTTGTAGAGTTCATCCATTAGCTGAGGCGTGGACGCGTCGCTGACCTCCCAAAGAGAAGCAATCACGTTATGCGCCCCGGCTCGTAGAAAAGCCCAAGACAGACCGACGAGGCCTTCACCGGCGTAGGCACGCGCGCCCGCTCCATTGCAAGCAGAGATGGTCACCAGTTGCGCCTGCAACGGATGCGTGACGATGTCGCGCGCGTAGAGTTTGTAGCTATCCCCTTCCTTCGTAAGAATCACCGCGGATTCGAGCGGGCGCGTGTGGCTGGCCGTCCCGTGCGTGACGAAATGAAGATAAGCATAGCGCTCCGGGCTGCTGCTGAGATACGCCGAGGGGGTCGCTTGCCGTCCCTCCAGCACTTTGCGGCGGGAATCTGCGAAATAATGTTCAATTTTCTGCATTTCCGCCGGGGCTTGTGGGAGCAAGGGAAAATCGGCGCTGGGCTGCTCGGTGTTACCCACGAGGAGGAGGCTTTTCTCGTTCGGGTCATGTTGCGTTCGGGAATGCTCCAAAAGCGTGAGCGAGCTGGCGGTGGTTAGGGTGACGTCTTCGATCCAATAGTGAGGCTGGGGGTCGGGAACAATGAGCGTCTCGAAGTTCAAACCATAGAGGCTCTCCGCCGGCAGAAGAACCACTCGGGAATTTTGAGGAATGAGTTCGCGCGCCGGCGCGAGCAGCATGCGGTAGAGCTTCTTGCCGTCATCGTTGCTCGGAGAGGAAACATCGCGTCCTTCCAGGATCGTCTGGCGGTAGGCGTTCACGACCGGATCAATTTCCGCCTGCTTGGGAAGCGCGAGACAGGACAGCTTGGTCGGGGTGATGACCCACAGATAGGAGCGGTCCTCTCCGAGCCAGTAAAACAGGAGGATTAAGTTCAGGCGCCGGGCGAGCGCTTGGGGATGAAAAGCCTGCGACGGGAACGAAAGCGAGTTCGGCTTTGTTCCTAAACCTTCTGCGAGAGTCCTGGCGCGGCTCAACTCAGCCACTTGAAGAGCGTCCAGGACGCGACCGTGTCTCATCAGGAACTCGATGTAGTCGCTGTAGATAGAGATGGCCGTCGACAGGAAGGACAGGCGAAGCTCTTCGGCTTGAACCGACGTACGCACCCCTTCAATGGTATCGAGAGATTCCTGAAACTCTCTTTCCGCCTTGGCATCGCGAGATTCGGCGACGTAAACATTCGCAAGCCTCGCCTGCGCTTCCCAGCGTTCGGATGAGCCGGCCTTGGCGTCCGAGAGGATCCGCTCGAAGGAGCCTTCCGCGGACCGGTAGTCCCCTCGGCGCTCGGCAATGCGTCCGCGAATCAGGATGGAGTCGAGAATCTCGGACTGGTCTGGACTCACCGTCCGGACCTTGGATGCCTCCTCCTCGAGCTTCTCCGCTAGGTCGAGCCTCCCTGTTTCTAGTGCCACGGCGGAAAGGTCATTCAAAATCTCAACCAGCGTGCTCTTGTCGTCCTGGCGCCGAGCCCTGTCGAGGGCCTGCTCGAGAACGGCTTCGGCAGCCGCGTAGTGCTGTTGTTCGGAATATACGCTTTCGATGCCGGTCAGCCAGTATAGCTGGTCGCCGAGCGCTCCGCTCCGCACGGACGCTTCTTCCGCCTGCTTGTAGAATGTCAGCGCACTATCGTAATCACCTAGCTTCCGGTAGCACCATGCTAGGTTCCCAGAAATGTTCGCCAATATCCGCTGCGCGCCCACCGAGCGAGCCGTGTCGAGAGCGGAGCGGTCCCAATCGATGGCTTCGTCGTAGTGTTCTTTCTTCGTAGCGACCACTCCCAAACCATCGAGCGCCGCAGCTTCGAGAAACAGATCTTTTGCTTCCCGCGCGCTTTCGAGCGACTTTTGGTAGGCCGTTCTGGCCCCCTCCAGGTCACCTGCCAGGAACCGCACGGTTCCCCTTCGTAAGGCGATCTCGCCTAGTAATTCAGGATGTCCTGCTTTCGCCGAAACCTCCGCTTCGGCCAGAAGACGGTCTGCGTCCGGCAACCGCTGCATAAGGGCGTTCGCCGTCGCCATGGCCAACTGGCGTCGAATTGCCAAATCGGTGGCCGCCAGGGAAACCGGTGGTTCGGCCTCCATGAGAGCCAGAGATTCGCGAGTGGAGCCCTGCCGCCAGAGGATTTCCGATTTCAGTATGCGGAGGCGCCAGTGCCATACAGAATCTGCGGACGGGAAACACTGAAGGGCCCGCTCGGTCTCTGCCAGAGCGGGTTCAAGTTCGCCGTGCTTCATTTGCATCTGCGCGCGCTCAAAAATAGTTTGAGGTTCCGCGCAGCGACGGCAAGACCAGAGGACGAAAGCGAGGTTTAACAGCAGGAATGCGGTCATCCACCTCCGCCGGGAGGACGGCCATTGCTGCCGCTTTGCGCCGCGAGCATGTGCCCGACGTGTGGCGAGCCCAACTCGACGCGGAGCATGGTCAGTGTTTTGCGCCCGTACTCGCAGAGAACCTCCGCCATGTGGATTTTACCGAACTCGGGCACGACCAAAACGTGTCCGTAGTGCCCATGGTACACAAAGCCGGGACACTTCGCGGGTTCCAGTTGCTTAACAAGCGAGCAACAAACTACTCCCTCAGCAGCGATCTTCTTCGGCAGTTTGGGCGGCGACTGCCCGGGCGCGACGGGATGATGCGCCATTTTCCAGAACTCCTCGTTCTTTGCGAATTCGTTCATCATCTTTTCGAAGGTGTCGAGTTTCAGGAACAACTCGTGATGGAGCTCCACCGCGATTGGGAATCCCGCGACACGCAAGTTCTCGAACCGGCTTCCCAGGATGAGGATATGAGACTCCGGTTCCGACTCGTACTCGGGACTCTTGACTCCGGGTTTGCGGCGCGACTCGTGCCGCGAAGTGACGCGGGCGACCACGCGGTCCGCCGTTACTACATCGAGTATGTTGAGCCCCTCAACGACGGTCGTGGCCAGGCTGGTGTGAATGAGGCTGCCCTCTTCTTCCTTCTCGCCGCCCGATACTTCAGAATAGGCGGCGTCAAAACGCACTATGTGCTCGAACCGGAAGTTCTCGACGTGCGAACTATGATGCCCGCCTGTCGTGGGCAGCGTGGTTCCGGCCTGCACCTCAATGCCGTGGTCCAAGGGTCGCGTTAGGTGCCCACTCAACGCGTGAGCCCACGCATGATAGTGGTAGGAGGGTTTCGTGGTCATTGGTGGACTCTCCGGCTCTTCGAGGATGACTTGCGCGAAGGACCTAACTACGGACGAATTTCCACTGCAAAAGCTACCCGCTGAACTTCATTCCCGCCGAGGACCAACCCGGAGGCGAGCCGGCCCTCGGCGTCACGAACACCGTTCAAGACCAGACTGTACTTGCCGGCATGAAGCAACCCGGCCGGCACGGCCAGATGGACTTCTTTGTTCGCCAATTCACCCGGCAAATGGAACGTCAGAACCGATCCGTCGGCGTCGTCGAACAGCAAACCCTGGTAGCTTGGGAAGACTTGTGCCGGAATGAAGTCGAAATCGAGGGCAAAGCCTTCATTCGGACGGACTGAAACCGTTGAAATACTCTTCCCGCGGGTCGTCCCCTGGAGGCGAAAGCTAGAACCGTAGGCCTCGGCGGCTGTTCTAGGCCGCTGCTTCAGCGCCGGAATGGTGACCGCGTTTTGGAAGACAACGATGGCGGCCAGGGCGGCAATCGCAGGGACCGCAACGAGCGGTCGTAACCAACCGAACCAACGGGCCCGTTCCGCTTCCGGCCTTTGGGGAGGAACCCTCGCGACAACCTCCTCTTTAAACACCATTCGGCTGGCCGTTCGAAAGATGTCCAGAGATTTCAGGTCGTTCGCGCACTCGAAACAATCAAAATAATGTTCCTCAAACTGGTCTCGCAAAGCCTCGGGGAGTTCCCCCGAGAGGTAACTTTCAGCCGCGTTTAGGCGCACTGCCTCGGCGTGGTCCATAGTTCCTGTTGTCCCTGTCCTTCAGATAGTGCAGGGGGAGCCAAATCCGTTTCACCGTACGGCACCCGGTGCTGGGCGGCCCGGCAGATTCGGGAGAACCTGTTGAAAACTCAAGCGGAAACGCTCCTTGGCGCGGTGCAACAGCACCCGGAGATACTCCCGGTCGACGCCGAACTCCCTGCAGATCTCGTCTTTCTCCTTTTCTTCGAGGAAGATAGCGCGAAGCAGGTCTCGGTCGCGCTCTCTCATTTCTGAGAGGATTTCCCTGACCTTATCCTTGGTTTCACGGGAGATCAGAGCACGCTCGAGGTCCACGACCTTGTCGGGCGGCTCTAAGTGATCCTGCTGGATCGGCTGGGTACGGTACCAATCCCGCTTGTGCTCGCGTAACACATTCTTACAGACGGAGTTAACGAAAGCGCCAAAACGTTCCGGCTGACGTATACCGCCCTCCCGGCGCAGCATCGCAATCACCCTCGCGAGGGTCTCCTGGCGCACGTCGTCGACGCGTTCGGGAGACAGAAATCTCGCTCGAAGCATAATATCGAGGATTTGCCCAAAATAAGACGCGAAGTGCTGTTCGGTGGATGCATCCCCGTCCCTCAGGCGGTCAACGTAGAGCTTGTCAAACGGGAATAGATCCAAGGATGCCCCCGGGGAAATGACTCCGGAGTATATCTTCGCCCCGTCGTAAGACGCAATGATCCATCGCGTTACCGGGGTGAAACGAAAACCGTCACGCGCGCACTACTCCGAGTGAAGGAACCTATTTCAGCTGAACCTGATGCACACCCTCGAGGCCCTTCATTCGTCAAGTGCCCCGGGGTGCGGCCGTCAACCCCTGACCACGGCCGCGCCCCGGCTTGCCCGGGGGAAACAGCGCGTTGTGGAGGTTTCGTGGCGAGCCAAATTCAAATCGGAAGTTTTGAACTACCTGGTTATCGGGAAGCGGCGGTTGAGCCCGAGGCCGTACCTCGGAAGACAACTCGAAGGAAAAACGCAGAATCCGCGACCCGCCAGTTCCACGCCGAAGGCATAGAATTTGTTGCCCGCCCTGGGCAAGCGGAAAAGCTCCGCAAGGCAATCGGCCTGACGCAACGGAACACACAAGATAGCTGCGATGGCTTTGTTGGCCGGCTGGTTTTCGTTTCCGCCGAAGAGGAGCGCCTTGTCACCGTTGTGACATTATGGGACGGAACCGAAGAGGAGAAGCGGCGCGACGAAAGCTCCGAGCAGGTGAGGAAATTGCTTGAGCCCTACGTCGATCGGTGGTTGCGCAACGGGCGGTTTGTGGCGTTCTTTTCGATGCCGCGGTCCTTTGCCGGAATCATCGAGAGAGGGCAAACTTCGCTTTCGAACCGCGTGGCCTGTCACTGAGCGAAAGGTCGATACAAGGAGAGGGTACAACGAATTGCATTATTCAGAAATCACTCTCGCAGGTAATTCGCAGGGGCAATCGCGTCAGGAGATCATGGACATCCTGAAAAACAAGGAAAGCTGCAAGGCGGGCAGTTGCGCAAAACCGGCGGTGATTTCCCTGGCGGCGCGAGAGCTCTGCCTCGATCACTTCCTTTTCACTTGCTATGAGCGGCTGGACATGCTCGAGCCCTTGGTTCGAAGCCGGCCTCTCGACCGAACCGAGGTCCAGGCCATCCGTGGGCTGCTCGAAGAATGTTCGAACCGCACCCTGCTCGTCTGTCTCCGCCACGAACCTCTCACAAACCTGGATCGTTCGCGTTTGCTCGAGATTCTGCTGCTTTGCGGGGATCTCCAGCTGATGATCAGCCATTCGCTTCTCCATTCCGGTTCTTCGGCAAACCGCTACTCGGTCGATGTGCTCTCGCAGAACGCCCGACCAAGAGAGAACAAAGGGAGCCAGCCAAAGAAACCGCCTCCCACGAACAAGTCCTGAAAGCTCGGGGAAAGATGGGAACTCTCGAGGCAAGTCGCACGACGCCTGGTGGACCACCGCATCAGCATGATGATCGACATTCAGTTGGCCTCGCACCTCCCGCTGGCACGCTCTAGCGAAAACCCATAGCCGCTTCTCTGCTCGAGTTGCGAGACGTCGATTTTTGCCGTAAACGTATTAGGTCACGATGAAGAGAGACGGCAGAGGATCGCGACGCTCGGCTCCATGAGCGGGCTGCTTTCGACCTGCGTTAGGGCCGAGCAAAACACCGCCACAGGAAAGCCCGGTCGAGATCGAGGTCGCCGTGAACACGCGGTTCCTTCGCGCCGAAGCGAGCGAGCTCCAAGCAAGCGAAGTAAGAGAGGGAGGCTAGAGTGGACACGAGAAACGGTTTTGCGTACGCGGTCCGTGGTTGCTGCCTGGCCGCTGCGATTCTCGCCGGTTGTGCGTCGGCTTTCTCGCAGGCGGCTCCCGCGACGGCCGGGAAGGATCAAAAAACAGCGGAAACACCATCGCCTGTGGATCGCTTGACGCCCGATCAAAAATCGCAGTTGGACAGGATTCTGAACGACTGGCCGTACCTCGCAAAATATCGTGACGCCAACAAGGAACTGGGCCCTCCGGCACCGGAGGAAGCACGGGTGGTGTTCATGGGAGATTCGATAACCGAAGGCTGGGGACAGAAGCCGACCGGCACGTCTGCCGGCCGGGGCGAGTTTTTTCCGGGCAAACCGTATGTGAATCGCGGTATCTCCGGGCAAACCACGCCGCAGATGCTGGTGCGCTTTCGCCAGGACGTGATTGATCTGAAACCGAAAGCCGTCGTCGTCCTCGCGGGCACGAACGACATCGCCGAGAACACGGGAAAAACCAGCTTGGAGGCGATCGAAAACAATATCGCATCGATGAGCGATCTGGCCCGCGCGAATGGAATTCGCGTGGTATTGTGCTCGGTCCTGCCGGCGAGTGAATTCTCCTGGCACCCGGGACTCCAGCCCGCCCCCAAGATCAAGGCGCTAAACGCATGGATCAAAGAGTACGCCGCGAAAAACCGCTTCGTTTATGTGGACTACTATTCGGGCATGGTTAACAACGAAGGCGGCCTCAAGGCCGAGCTGAGTCCGGACGGTGTGCACCCGAATAAAGCCGGATATGAAATCATGGCACCGCTGGCCGAGGCCGGGATCGCGGAAGCCTTGAAGAACCCAGTGCCCTGAATCCGCCGCCGGTCCAATGGGATAGGATCGCGGCTGGATAGCAGTCAGCTCGGAATTGTGTTCACGTCCCTGCCGAAGAGTTCGATAAGGAATTGCTCTAGTGCGCGGCTAGAGCGGGTGTCGGACTCGGCGTGATAGGCGACTCCCGGGCCGTGCGGACCGCCGTCGTGGGTAAAACCGTGCATTGCGCCGCCGTACAAAATCAACTGCCAGTCTGCACCGGCGGAATTCATCTCTTCGGCAAACGCACTTACCTGTGCCATTGGAACATGCGGGTCGAGAGCACCATGGCAAACGAGAATCTTGGCCTTCACCGAGCCCGGTTGAGCTCGACGTGACGTTTCGAGGCTTCCGTGCAGGCTCGCGACGCCCGCGAGGTCCATGCCGCTCCTCGCGAGTTCGAGCACGGTCATTCCCCCAAAGCAATAGCCCACGGCCGCGATACGGCCATCGATTTGGGGGTTCGAGGTCAGCACCTCTATTCCTCTCTGAGCGCGCTCGAGCAAACGGGCCGGATCCTTGCGCAGTTCCATGATTCGGGACATCACAAGCTCGCGATTGCCGGCGACGCCATTGCCATACAGATCGCAAGCAAAGACGACCAAGCCGAGTCCCGCGAGTTGTCGCGCGCGCCCCTTCGCATGGTTGTCGAGACCCGCGCCGCCGTGAACGACCAGAATTCCCGGACGCTCGCCGAACTGCGAGTCGTCCCAGGCGAGCAGACCGGTCAGTTCTGTCTCGCCGTCGCGGTACGCGATCGATTGGGTGTTTATGGGCATGTCCTTGTTCCTCCAGGTGAATGATCGTTACTCATCGCGACGCGGAGCGCCTCTGTGCCCTCCGCCGGGATGAGCGAATGAATCTCCGTTACTAAGTATACCACAGTTTTTTAAGATAATCAAGCGAACGGCTGCTTCCGGATGTCTGTCGGCGAGGCGCCAGTGTGATAGCGTAGAGTAAGTATTCACTTCAACCTGAATGCACGAATCTGTTATCCGATGAAGGAGGTGTCGGTCGTGATCGAGAAATGGTGCCTAGCGTCGATCAAGTGCGTCACCGTTGTACTGGCCGGATTGGCCTTTGGGGGTTCGCTGCTGCTTGCGCAAAACGCCCTGTCTCCGTCGAGTGCCCCCTATCTGAACCCCGCTTTGCCGACCGATCAGCGTGTCGATGATCTCATTTCTCGCATGACGCTCGAGGAGAAGGCGTCGCAACTGGTGAACCAGGCGCGCGCGATTCCACGCCTTGGGGTTCCGGCTTATGACTGGTGGAGTGAATCGCTGCACGGTGTGGCCGTGAACGGAACGACGGAGTTTCCCGAGCCAGTTGGACTGGCCTCAACCTTTGACGCGCCGGCTATCCATGAAATGGCCGTGGCGATCAGTACCGAGGCGCGCATCAAGCACGCGCAGGCGGTGCGCGCAGGTCACAGCAACATTTTTGAAGGACTGGATTTCTGGGCTCCGAACATCAACATTTTCCGTGACCCGCGCTGGGGCCGGGGCCAGGAGACCTACGGCGAAGACCCCTTTCTGGCCGGGCGCTTGGGCATTTCCTTTGTCACCGGTATGCAGGGCGACGATCCGCGCTACTACCGCACCATTGCTACGCCCAAGCACTATGCGGTACACAGCGGCCCGGAGACCACGCGGCATCAGGCCGACGTAAGCGTAAGCAAGCACGATGAAATGGACACCTATCTGCCGGCGTTTCGTGGAACCGTAACCGAAGGCAAAGCCGGGTCGGTGATGTGCGCGTACAACAGCATCAACGGCCAGCCAGCGTGCGCCAACGAGTTTCTGCTCGTGGACCAGTTGCGCGGCAAGTGGGGCTTTAAAGGATATGTGGTTTCCGATTGTGAGGCGGTACGAAACATCTTTAACGGACACCATTACAAGCCAACGCAAGCGGAAGCATCGGCCATAAGCTTAAAACTGGGCATGGACAACGAGTGCATCGACTTTTTCGCGAAGGTGAATGACGACCACGACTACGCGCCGTACCTCGAAGCCGTGAAGCAAGGCTATCTGAAGGAAAGCGACATTGACGTAGCGCTCAGGCGCCTGTTCACGGCGCGCATGAAACTGGGGATGTTCGATCCGCCGGAGATGGTGCCCTACAGCAAGATCGACGAGCAGCAGCTGGACGGTCCCGCGCACCGCGCTTTGGCCCGCAAGCTCGCGAACGAGTCCATGGTGCTGCTGAAGAATGACGGAGTTCTGCCGCTCAAGCCATCGGGCGTGAAGATTGCGGTCGTCGGTCCTCTTGCCGAGCAGACCCCGGTGCTGCTCGGCAACTACAACGGCATTCCGACGCATTCGGTTTCGGTTCTTGAGGGAATGCGGACCGAGATTCCGAAGGCCCAGATCCGTTATGCGCGCGGTACGCAATTCCTGAGCAAGGAGGCGTCAGCGGTTCCCGCGCAACTGCTCACGACCGATGGCAAACAGGGGGTGCGTGCGAGCTATTACGTTCTCAAAGACATGCTGGCGTTCCTGAGCTCGGCGGCTACGCAGACGCCCGTCGCAAGCCAGACCGAGCCTGGCGCCGGCTTCACGCCTGGCTTGTTACCACCCGAGGTCCCCAAGGCCAACGCGTTCTTGGTCAGCTGGGAAGCGACGCTCACGCCGGAGGCGACCGATGATTACAACCTCGGCTTTCGAGGAGACGGCTTCTTCCGCGTTTGGCTCGATGGCAACGTGGTGACGATGGCGTATCACACCAACGGAGTGGAGACCAAGCTTGGCCACGTGCACCTCGAGGCAGGCAAGCCGTACACGTTGAAGGTCGAGTATGGGGCGACGGATGGGGCAAAACCGGAAGGCCAGTTGGTCTGGTCCAAGCTCGATTCGAAGCCAAGCCCCGAAGCCCTCGCAGCGGCTAAAGAAGCGGATGTGGTTGTTGCCGTAGTAGGACTCACGAGCGAACTCGAAGGCGAGGAGATGCCCGTGAGCGAGGAAGGTTTCAAAGGCGGAGACCGCGTGACATTGGATCTGCCAAAGCCCGAGCAGGACTTACTTGAAAGCGTCGCCTCGGCCGGGAAACCGCTGGTGGTGGTGCTAATGAACGGCAGCGCGCTCAGCGTCAATTGGGCGAAGGAGCACGCGAACGCAATTCTCGAGGCCTGGTACCCCGGCGAAGAAGGCGGCGCGGCCATCGCCGAAACGCTCGTCGGCGTCAATAATCCCGCCGGCCGTCTTCCCGTTACGTTCTACAAGAGCGTCGACGACCTTCCGCCCTTCGAGGATTATTCGATGTCGAACCGCACCTATCGGTATTTCAGCGGGACGCCGCTTTATCCGTTCGGTTATGGTCTGAGCTACTCGAAATTCGAGTACCGCAATGTCAAGCTCTCCTCGAATAGCCTGAAAGCTGGTGAGGCGCTCGACGTCGAAGCGGACGTGAAGAACACCAGCCGAACGGACGGCGATGAAGTCACGGAAGTTTATCTGAAATTCCCTAAGTTGGCTGGGGCGCCCAATCGCGCACTTTGTGGCTTCAACCGCGTGCATGTTCGTGCCGGGGAGACCGCGCATGTCCACATGACGGTCCATCCGCGAGAGCTGAGCTACGTGAACGAAGCCGGTGACCGTACCATCGCTCCGGGTTCCTACAAGCTTACGGTTGGCGGAGGGCAACCGGGCAGCGATGCGAAAGGGATGGAAACGGCTTTCACGATCAAGGGCGAGGCACATCTCCCGGAATAGGGCTGGCGAGACTCCTACGGCGAATCAAGGACACGCGGCCTATTCGATCTACCGGTGCCCCTACTCATACCTTAGAGCGATCGCCGGGTCGACGCGCATCGCGCGCCGCGTCGGAACATAGCACGCCAAGAGCGCGACGGCAGCCATCACGAGAGCTACAGCGAGGTAGGTCAGGGGATCGAGAGGGCTAACGCCATAGAGTTGGCTGGCCATCGAGCGGGTCACGAAGACCGCACTCAGGAGTCCAATGGCAATGCCCGCCAGCGAGAATTTCGCTCCCTCTTTCATGACCAGAACCAGCACGTCGCGGCGTTGCGCGCCGAGCGCGACTCGCAAGCCAATCTCGCGGGTGCGCTGCGCCACCAAGTAAGAAAACACCCCATAAATGCCGATGATGCCGAGCAGCAAAGCTAAAGCAGCAAAGGCCACGAAAAGGGATGTGGTTGCCGCCGGCGTCGAGACCGCCCCGGTGACGACAGCATCCATCGTTTGCACTTCGCTGACGGGAACTTCATTGCTCAGGGCGGCGACGCTTTCGCGGAGCAATCCCGCTAACTCGGAGCCGCCCGAGGTAGCCCGAATCGCGATGGTCATCTCCGAAGGCACCCTTTTGTTCTCGAGAGTAGCGAGCGGATTGTACGGCACATAAGCGGTGCCGTCGATCCACCGGGGAGCATTGTGCACGAGGTCGTAGGCGCGCACATCGGAAATGACTCCCACAATGGTGCGCCAGTCCTTGTCATCAACGAGCCGGATGTGTTTGCCGATGGCGCTCTCCGCCGGCCAGAACCGGCGCGCGGTCTCCGCAGTCACGACCGCCACCGGACTGCCCGAGACATCGGAGTCTTCGAATCCCCGCCCTGACAAGACCGGAATGCCCATCACGCGAAAGTAATCGGAGGTGACGACATTCAGCCAGAAAAGAGGCGCTGTTTCGCCTGTTGCATCGACGTGGTTTTCGACGTCGAGCGACCTTTTTGAGACTCTCCCTCCAAGCGGAAGCGTATTCACGAATGCCGCGCCGTTCACTCCCGGAAAGGAGCGGACTTTGTCGAGAACGGTGCGATAGAAAGTGAGGCAACGTTCCGGGTTATTCGAGAGCGATTCATCCGGTGTGATGCGCGCGGTCAGGAGCTGCTCCGGGTGAAAGCCCGGATTCACGTGCGACAGGGCCCAGAAGCTCCGGATCATCAGCCCAGCGGCGATCACCAGGAGAACCGCCAGCGCCACTTCACCCACCACGAGGCCGCTGCGCAGGCGCTCGGAAACGGAAACGGCCTCTCCGCGCCCGCCGGATTTGAGAGAGTTGATGAGCGCGCCGCGCGAGATTTCGAGCGCCGGGGCGAGGCCCACGAAAAGCCCGGTCAGGATGGTTAAGCCACCGGTAAAAGCGAGCACCCGCCAATCCATGTGCACCGCCATTAACTGGGGTGTATCGGCAGGAAGGCGCGTTTTAAGCAGGACGATTCCCTCGAACGCCAAGGCCAGACCGAGCAATCCACCGATCGACGCGAGCAATAGGCTCTCGGTGAGGAGTTGCCTCACGATTCTCCGGCGTCCCGCGCCCATCGCGGCGCGAAGAGCAAACTCTTTTTCGCGCGTCGCAGCGCGCGCGAGCGTTAAATTGGTGACGTTGGTGCAGGCAATCAGCAGGACCAGGCCCACGGCGGCCAACAGCAGAAGAAGCCGAATTCGCACGTCCTGAACCATGCCATTCTGCAGCGGCACTACGCTCACGTCGGCGTTCCAACTGGCCGGCATGGGCCACGGGAACAAGGCAGGAACGCGCGCTTGAAACATGCGAATCTCGGCGCGGGCCTGCTGAAGGGTGGCTTCGGGACGGAGGCGACCGACGACGGGCATGTAATCGCCAGCCCAATAGCTCGAGACACGGCGTGGATCGTTGTCGAGAGGAATCCAGATTTGTGTTTTCGTTGATGGGAAATGAAAGTCGGCCGGCATCACCCCGATGACTTCGCGGCTGACACCCTCGAGCTCAATGGAACGCCCGATGATCGTTCGGTCACCGGCGAAGTGCTGCTGCCACAAGGCGTGGCCGAGGAGGACGTAGTTGTCCTTGCCGGGAACATCCTCGCCGTGCTCGAATACCCGTCCGAGCTCCGGCTGTGCCTTCAGAATCGAAAACAGTTCCGCGGAAACCAACGTGGCCGTCAGGCGCACG
>DATFTB010000108.1:0-9441 GCA_035262325.1 Candidatus Acidiferrum sp. | reverse complement strand
CGTTGCTGCGAGAGAAACTGGCGGCCGAGGCCAGCATCACGCTGCCCGCGGTGAAGCAGAGATATGTATCGTCGGACGGGTCGGTGCGCTATCTCTTCGGCCTCGGGGCGCAGAAAGACCAGGCACCGAGCAAAGCCGCGGCCGTCGAAGCGGTGTTCATGCCGAGCGAGGGTCGGCAGACGATCTGCATTTCGACGCAGGCTGGATGTGCGGTCGATTGCCAGTTCTGCCTCACGGCACAATTGGGGCTGATCCGCAATCTGAGCGCGGGCGAGATTGTAGGGCAGGTGCTGCTGCCACTGGCGGAAATCGAGAAAGGCGAATCGCTCATGAACAGCGGCCGAGCGGCGAAAGGCGAGGAGAAGGACGGGTTGGCAGCGCGCACGAATGTGGTGTTGATGGGACAAGGCGAACCGCTGCTGAATTTTGAGAACACCTTCGGCGCGCTCCGAATCCTGCTGGACAAGGAAGGGGTTCGACTTTCGCCCAAGCGCGTCACGCTGTCAACCAGCGGGATCGTGCCCGGAATTGAGCGTATGGCGAAGGAGGAAGTACGCCCGAAGCTCGCTATCTCGTTGAATGCCTCAAACGACGAACAGCGTAACGTGCTGATGCCGATCAACAAGAAATACCCGCTCGAAGCGCTGATTGACGCGTGCCGCAGGTATCCGCTGCGCCATTGGGAGCACCTGACCTTTGAGTACGTGATGCTCGGCGGCGTGAACGATACGCCAGAAGACGCGCGGCGCGTCGTGAAAGTGCTCGGGCCGCTAAAGCGCGTGAAGGTAAATCTGATTCCCTGGAATCCAGGGGAATTGCCTTTCAAGGAATCGCCCGAAAGCAACATCGAACACTTCCGGCGAACCCTGACGGAGCGGGGTGTCCCGGCTTTTGTGCGCTACTCGCGCGGTCGGGACGTGATGGCTGCGTGCGGCCAACTGGCCCTTAAGGAAGTAGGCCATACGCCGCTCGAAGTGTTGCCCTAGCGACGGGGGAGAAAGACACCTGGCTTGTCATTGCGAACGAAGCGGGGAGTCCCTCCTCCACCAGACGTCCGAAAGGGAGATTCCTTACTTCAGAGTCCTCCCGGAACCACGCGTAGCTAGCACGAGACACTTTGTTCCGTTGGCATCGTGAAAAGCTTCGAGAACCAGAAGGAAAAAGGCGTAGGGCCATTTTGTTGATAGTGTTCCAGGCGCTCCCGGCCTTCCGCGACGCTCGGAACATGGCCGGCGGGAATCCACCACAAGCAGTAGTGCGGCTTGTCCATTTTCTCGAACCATCTCGCGCGGTCGCGAAACACACCGATGTGGCGCGAGGTGTAAACAAAATCGCGAAGCGTCTCGACCGACTCCCACACCGACATATTCACGATAATGAAAGGATCGTCGTTGTAAACGATGTCGGTCGCGTTGCCGGCCGCCGACTGGAGCCGCCAGACGAATCCGGGAGAAGCATCCGCCAATGCGTTGATGGGATCGAGTTGCGACACGAAATCGGCGATTCGCGGGTCATCAACCGGGGCAACGAGACGTCCAATGTTGATCTGTGCAAGATGGAAGGTCATGGCCGCGTGATTATACGCTGAAATTCAATCGCTTGCAGATCACGTTCCCTAACCGGCTGGCGAGGGCCGGATTCCGACGACGGACAATAGACGGCCGGATTCTGGGCCCTCTTTGCGGTAGCTGAAGAGAAGATCGCCGCGGCAGGCAGTGCAAAGATCGCTCGCGAAGAGGTTTCGCGGGCGGAGCCCAGCGGCAAGGAGTTGCGAGCGATTGGCCTTGCGAAGATCGAGATGGACGCTTCTAGGCGGGGGCCGGTGGCCCGGCGGGGCCATATTAAGCCACTCGAGCGGGTTCGGCTCATCGCCGGAGCGCGGCTCGTCGAAATATTCAGCGCCGTCGGCAAATTGCGCCGTAAATTTTGTGACCAGCTCCGTCCCTACCTCGTAGCAGCACGGCCCAATGGCGGGTCCCAATGCGGCGAGCAAGTTGGCTGGCTTGCTGCCGAACTCAAGCTGCATGCGGCCGACAGCCTTTTCGGCAATCCGCGCGAGGGTGCCGCGCCAGCCCGCATGGACGGCGGCGACGGCACGTTTTTTCGGGTC
The DNA here is from genome assembly GCA_035262325.1 of Candidatus Acidiferrum sp. Classification (GTDB taxonomy): domain Bacteria; phylum Acidobacteriota; class Terriglobia; order Acidiferrales; family UBA7541; genus Acidiferrum. The sequence goes on along the minus strand of DATFTB010000108.1, from coordinate 7,331 downwards.
GACAAGCAGAATCGGCACGCAGTCCGCCGTTTGCACCCCGAGAAGCAGGCCCGGCCGGTCGGTTGCTGAGCCATCCCCTTGCGAACCCTCGACAGGCACTTCCGCAAAGGCGTGGATCACATCGGAGTGAATTTGCTTGATCGCCAGCAGTCGAAACTCTTGTGCGTGAACGGCGGATTGAAACAGCCGCCGGTTTTGAAGGACGTTTTCGCGACGGTCCCAACTCATGAAACTGAGGTTCAGGGCCCGATGTCCATCGACAGTACTGACGCCACCGGTGCGCGTGCTGAAACCGTGGACCAGCCAAGGAAGCCTTTTGAAGGCCGCCAGCTCCAGAATTCGAAGGCCCCCCGAGCGGCGAAGAGACCAGGGTCGAGAAAGCGTCCGCGAGGAAGCCGCGTTCTCACCGCGCCGCCCTTGACGCGTGCGGCGCGGCGGCGTAGATGTTTTGGCCATGGCCACAGTCTGAACAGTATAATCCGAACGTGCAGCCGTCGAAAAACAACCAGGCCGCAACGGTCGGCCCGAGGGGCGCTCCGGCAGAAGCCGATCGCAAAACGGAAAGCATGCAGGCGGCGCCGCGCCACCTCCATGCATCTCAGGTGATTCGTGATTGTCGGCATCGGAATTGATGTCGCCGAAGTGAAGCGCATCCGGGCGGTGATCGAATCGCAGGGAGAACGGTTCTTGCGGCGCGTATTCACCCCGGATGAAGTGGCCTATTGTGAGCAGTTCAAGAATAAGTACGAACGTTATGCGGGTCGCTTCGCCGCGAAGGAAGCGGGGATGAAAGCGCTCGGCACAGGGTGGAGCCGCGGCGTCCGCTGGGTCGATGTGGAGGTCGTGCGCCACCACGGTGCGCGGCCGACTTTGGAATTAAAAGGCGAGGCCAGAAAAATCGCTGACAGACTGGGCGTGAAGCACGTAGCGGTCAGCATCACACATACCGTTGAGCAAGCCATCGCTCAAGTCATCTTCGAGTCGTAGGAAAGACCTGGCCGCCCGGGCTGGAAAAGAGCGCGGCGGTACTACTCCGGGCAGCGGGGCGGCCCGTGATGATCACTTCACGAGAAGGAACGGGCCGAGGGCCAGAGCGTCGACGCCGGCGCAGTAAAAGCTGCGGACAGCGCCACGAGGATCGGTGACCAGGGGTTCGCCAAACAGGTTGAACGAGGTATTCACGAGTATCGGCGCAGGAGCGCTTTCGCCGAACTTGTGCAGCAACTTCCAAAAAAGCGGGTTGGCGCTTTTTTCCACGGTGTGAACCCGCATCGAATCGCCGTGAAACGCAAATCGATCGAGACCCGCGACCCGCTCCGTCAGCGTGGCAAGCGACGCCAAGAAGCGGCAATTCGGTGAAGCGTCAAAGTATTCCCCGGCTCGTTCCGCCGGAACGGAAAGCGCAAAAGGGTGGAAGCCCTCGCGATGCTTGATGAACTGGTTCACGTTCTCGACGACGTATTCGCTGAACGGCGATGCCAATAGACTGCGGTTGCCGAGAGCGCGGTGACCAAACTCGGAACGGCCCTGGCACCACGCCACGATCTTGTCTCGAAGGAGCAACTGAACCGCTTCATCCACGGTCTGGTCTTCGCTGGACAAATAGCGGTACGAAATTTTGCAGTTGTCCAAGACCGCTTTGATTTCGTCCGAGCTCGCCTGCATTCCCAGCGCCAGGCTCGGAAGCGGCCCCCGGCCGGAGAGTCCGCAGATCTTCTTGCGCGAAAGGTACGCCGCACCCAGCGCCGTACCCGCGTTGTCGGGCACAGGCTGAACGTAAACCTGGTCAAAGGGGCCGCGCGTCTCGAGGGCCCGCACGAGGAAAGCGTTCTGAAATACGCCGCCGGCCAAGCAAAGATTACGCGCACCGGTTTGCTCGTGGAAACTGGCTGCAAGCTCGAGGACAACCTCTTCGAGCAGGTCCTGAGCGCTGCGCGCCAGGTTCGCGCGGACAACGGGATTCGGCGAATGATCGCGCGAAGATAAACCAAGTTCGCGATAAAAGCGCGGCGCAAAGAATCCACGATGATCGGGGCCCGGAGCAAAGTAACGCCGGTTGAGCGCCAGGGCCCCATTCGGCTTCCACGAAAATACCTTGCGTAACGACTCCAGATACTCAGGCTCGCCGTCCTTGCTGAGCCACTGCAGTTTGTGTTCATCGCCATGCGGGTGGAGCCCGGCAAGTTCCGTGAGGCGCGAGTAAAACCAGCCGAGCGAATCAGGGAATTTCATCAAGTGCAATGGACGGATTTCGTCGCCGTCCCCGATGGCAATCAAGCCGGACTGCGACAGGGTGCCTTCGTCGAAGGAAAGGACGAGAGCGCGGTCAAAGCCGGAAGTGTAGTAGGCGCTGGCCGCGTGGCAAACATGATGGTCAAAATGGGCGGGTCGGGGGCCGCCGCGGAGAAGGTCGTGCAGTTGTTGCTGCGCGGCAGAGCGCTCCGGACGTTTCTTGCGTTTCTGCGACTTTGCGTTTCCCGCCAGCCGTTCGGCGAGTGCGATGGCGCGACAATCGGAAAGCTTCAGACGATTTTCGTGCAGGCAGCGGTCCAGAGCCAGGCGCGGTATTTCCGAAGTGTCTTGCCGACGACTGAGTTTCTCCTCCTCGATGGCAAAAAGAACGTGGCGCTCATCGATCAGGGCGACCGCCGTACTGTGACCTAAGGTGGAGACGCCGAGTATGCGCATGGGTGGCCGGTCAGGCGGCTCCCACGACCGCCGACATTGCGGCCTCTAGCGGCGAACCTAAGAGCTGGTTGCCATCGAGACTGGCGGCGACAACGGTCAGGAGTTGATTCGACGGCAGCGCTTCGAAGAGTTTGACCAGCACATAGTTCTCCGCGAGCGCCATTGTCTCGTCGGAACCATGGTTCGCGCCGCGCCGCAACGTAAGGACACGAAGCCTACGGCCGATTTGCGAGCGCCGGAACGCCTTTGCTTTCGCTTCTCCTAGCGCCCTGAGCTCACGCGCGCGGCGCTTTATGAGCTGGCCGGGAATGTGCCCGGGCAGCGAGGCCGCTTTGGTGCCGGGCCGCGACGAATAGGAGAACACATGTAAATAGGTGAAAGAACGCTCCTCGATGAAACGCATCGTCACCTGGTGCTCCGCTTCGGTCTCGCCCGGGAAGCCGCAAATTACGTCCGCCCCGAGCGCGGCGTTTGGAAGGCGTTCGCGAATGAGCTCGACCCGCCGGGCATAATGTTCGGCACGATACCAGCGATGCATCGCGGCGAGAAGGCGGTCCGAGCCCGATTGCAACGGCATGTGAAAATGAGGCGCGATGCGTTCCGTGGAAGCAAAAAGGCCGATGAGGTCCTCGGAAACGTCGAGCGGTTCGATCGAGCTGATGCGCAGGCGCTCAACGGCTGTTTCGCCGAGAATCCGACGCAGCAGCTCGAGGAAGTCCACGCGGGGCGAAAGGTCGCGCCCATAGGTGCCCAGATTAATGCCACTGAGCACGATTTCCTTGAAGCCAGAATTCGCCAGGCGCTGTAGCTCGGAGAGAACCGTCGCCGAAGAAAGGCTGCGGGAACGGCCACGCACGAACGGAATAACGCAGAAAGAGCAGCGCGAATTGCATCCGTCCTGAATCTTGAGTGTCGGCCTCGTGTGATTCCCTTCCCCGCCGAGGACTGGCGCGACCAGCACATCCGTGAGCGCGAAGACATCCCCGGTCAGGATTTGCGCGGTCCTGTCCTCGGGAGCCGTTGCCGTGGAACCCAGTATCTCGACCGGCAGAAACTCCGAACGCGACGAAACCTTGCGCAGGGTCTCGATGCGGTTCGCGAGCGACGGGATCTGAGGCTTGTGCGAATTACCGACAACAAACGATACGCCGGGAAGCGTCGCAAGTTCTTCCGGAGCGCGCTGCGCATAACAACCGGTGACAATGATGCACGAGTGCGGATTCGCTGCATGGATTTTGCGGATCGCGTCGCGTGCCTGCGTGTCTGCCGCGGCCGTCACGGTGCAAGTGTTAAGGACAACGACGTCGGCGGCGGCGCGATTGTCTTCGGCGCGGAATCCTTGGTCGCGTAACTGCCGTTCGATCGCGGCACCGTCGGCCTGTGTGGCGCGGCATCCGAACTGCTCGATGTAAAACGTCGTCATGAACCGCGAAATCCAGCGCCTATTTAACCACAAAGAGCACTCCGGATGCATGAGAGAGGCCCGTGTGCTTTACTGCGATTGGCAAGCCTTATACAATTTCGTGACCAGATATGGTGCATTCGCGACGGAACCCCGGAGCCTTGCGCGATCCGAAGCTTTCGATTGTCATTCCGGTCTTCAACGAAAAAGAGACCATTTTCGAGATTCTCCGCCGGGTAATCGATGTGTCGATCCGCAAAGAAGTTCTGGTGGTAGACGATTGCTCAAAGGATGGGACGCGCGAGATTCTGCAAAACCTCACGGAGCTGCAGACCAACGGGGCGAGCCAAGCTCAAGCAACCGACGGCGGCGATCCGCTCGAGCTCACGGACGTGCGCTTTCTTTTCCAGGCAAAAAATCAGGGCAAAGGCGCGGCGTTGCGCCGGGGCTTCGCTGTCGCAACCGGCGATATTGTGCTCGTGCAAGACGCTGACCTCGAATACGACCCGCGCGACTATCCAAAACTACTCGAGCCCATTCTGGATGGACGCGCCGATGTGGTCTACGGTTCACGGTTTCTCGGCGGGCCGCAGCGTGTCCACTACTTTTGGCACTACGTCGCGAACAAGACGCTGACGCTGCTTTCGGACATGGCCACAAACCTGAAGCTTACCGACATGGAGACCTGCTACAAGGTGTTTCGCCGCGAAGTCCTGCAGGATATTCAGATAAAGTCCGACCGCTTCGGTTTCGAGCCGGAGATCACGGCCAAGGTGGCTAAAGGCGGCTGGCGGGTCTACGAGGTTCCGATCAGCTACGCCGGACGGACCTACGAAGAGGGAAAGAAAATCACCTGGAAAGACGGAGTGCAGGCGCTGTGGTGCATCATCCGGTACAAACTTGGAGACTGAAGCGAGAACAGATCTGGAGCGATACGTTTTCTGTTTTTGGGATTCAGAGGCGAGAACTCGGGCGAGCCGTCGGTTTGCTGAGCGCTCCAAGCGTTGAGATCCTTCGCTTTCCTCAGCCTGCCCACCCCGCAGGCTCCCGATGGCAGTTCTGCTAGACCTGGGACGCCAGGCGGCGCTGAAACGTCAGCAGGATCAAATCGGCCCGCCGGCGAACGCCAAACTTATTCAGGAGATTGGACACGTGGAATTTCACGGTCCGTTCGGCGATGTTAAGCTTGCTCGCGATTTCCTTGTTGGAAAGATTCTCGAGGAGCGAATCGAGTACTTCCTGCTCGCGACGGCTGAGATTGGTGACGGAGTCCGTCTTCAGGCGGCGCCCCTGGTTCGTCAGGATCGAATCGACAAATCCCGAAAGCACCGAACGCGGCACCCAGAACCCGCCGTTCGAAACGAGTGGAAGAGCGCGGGCGAGCTGGTCGCGCGCTTCAGCGTAGGTCAAGATGCCTTTGACACCGAGGCGAAGCAGCGAAAAGCTGTTGGCCTCGTTGATGGCGTCTCCGACGACAATCAGGCGCGCGTCGGAGAACCGCTCGAGAATGTTGGTCAGGAGGGCTCCGGTAGCCTGGCGAGCCGCGTGCGCATCGATCACATAGACCTGGGCGCGCGGGGGTTCCAAGCTGCGCAAATCGGGCGCGAGTGTCGATTCCAGTTGCTTGGAGATGACCTTGAATTGGGATGCCTTAGACAGCAGGCGTTCGAATTCGCTCAGTACCAGGGGGTGCGGCGAGAGGAGACAGATTGTAAGTTTCGAAGGCATGCGATTGTTAGCCACTGTACTCGAGGGTAGTGAATGCCGGGAAAACGGGCAAGGACCTTGGGGGCAGATGTTCACGAGTTGTTACTGACTTATTAGGACGAGTTAACAGGCCTCGGGCAGGCCAATTTGCCAGCCTGGCTTGCCGAGTACTCCTGATTGAGGATTCGATTCCCGGAGCAAAGGCACGTAAACTATTACGGTCGGTGGAGAGGCTTGAATGGCCGGGAAGATTGCGCCAACGGAGGAGTTGAAGGATAGGTCCGGCATGCGGAATGTGAAGGAATCCGAGCGGGCTCTGCGAGAGCTGCTGGCAGAGCGCATCCTGGTGCTGGACGGCGCGATGGGTACCATGCTGCAGCAGCGCAACCTCTCGGCGGCGGATTTTGGCGGCGCTTCACTGGAAGGCTGCAACGAGAACCTCGTGCGCACTCGCCCCGACGTGGTGTTGGACGTCCACCGGAAATACCTCGAGGCCGGATCTGACATCGTCGAAACCGACAGCTTTGGCGGCACACCGCTGGTACTGGGCGAATACGGACTGGCCGCAGACGCGCAGCTGCTGAACCAGCAGGCGGCAGCGCTCGCTCGGCAGGCAGCCGAAGAATTTTCAAGGCCGGGGAAGCCGCGCTTTGTTGCTGGTTCCATGGGCCCCACCACAAAGGCTATCACCGTGACGGGTGGAGTGACCTTTGAGGGATTGCAGCACTCCTACTACATGCAGGCAAAAGGCCTCCTCGAAGGTGGGGTGGACCTGCTGCTGGTCGAGACCTGCCAGGACACGCGCAACATCAAGGCGGCCGTCCTGGCCATCGAAAAGTTGTCCAAAGAAGTCGGAACGTCGATTCCCTTCATTGTTTCCGTGACGATTGAACCGATGGGCACGATGCTCGGCGGTCAATCCGTCGAAGCGATGTGGGCGTCGCTGCGACACGCCCATCCGTTGGCATTTGGAATGAACTGTGCGACCGGGCCCGAGTTCATGACCGACCACATGCGGACGCTCAGCGCGCTCACGGGTGAGTTCGTTTCATGCTACCCGAACGCCGGCTTGCCGGACGAGGAGGGCAAATACCTGGAAACGCCGACCTCGCTTGCGGCGCAACTCGAGAAGTTCGTGAGTCACGGTTGGTTGAATATCGTCGGAGGTTGCTGCGGCACGACCGAACAACACATCCGAGCGATTCGGCAGATGGTAGAGGGCAAGAAGCCGCGCCTCCGGCCGGCGGAAGCGCACCGCGCCGTGTATTCGGGCATCGAGACGATCGAAGCGGAAGAAAGCACGAGGCCACTGCTGGTTGGTGAACGGACGAATGTTATCGGATCGCGGCTGTTTAAGAACCTCGTCTTAGAAGAAAAATGGGAGGAAGCCACTGAGATCGGGCGCAGGCAGGTGAAAGGTGGCGCCCACATCGTGGATGTGTGCCTGCAAAGCACGGAGCGAGACGAGAAGAAAGATATACCGCCGTTCTACGAGAAGCTGATTCGCAAGATTAAAACGCCCATCATGATCGAC
>DATFTB010000107.1:0-20464 GCA_035262325.1 Candidatus Acidiferrum sp. | reverse complement strand
CGCTTTCGCGCCGGCATCGAAGGACGCATCTCCGTGCTGTTCCGCGGTCGGGGCATGAAGCGTTGTCTCGCCGAGGGGCGCGAGCGGTTCGAGTTATGGGTTGGTGCAGCCGTGCTCGCCAACAACTTGATGAGAATTGCTACCTTGCTATCCGAACGAACGTGTCGCAAACGCAAAGCAGCGTAACCTATCGTTCCGCTTCGTTTTTCTTCATGCCGAGTAACGCAACGTTAGCGTTTTCCTTAACCGCAGTCTTCTGATGCCGCAATCCACGGCTGCAATCCTCTGCTGTTGCATGTCGTCGGAAGCCAACTGGACGCCGCTAAGTCCTTGAAAATTCAGCCGCAGATTTTCAAAATTGCCGTTTCGCCACGGAAACTAGCTAAAGGCTGTTGAAAAACAGCGCGTTTGATTTTTTCGGGAGGACGTCAGGAATTTTGAGGAGAAGTGGTTCGCCGACTACTTACACTGCCGGCCTGACTAGCAGTTTTGCAACGAACCCAAGGCCGAATGCAAGCACGTGCTCCCGGCGGACCTCTACGATCGAGCCTGGGTGGACCAACATCATCAGTGATCAGGAATTCGCAGTAGATGGTGAACATTGCCACGGGGCTAGCGCAGCTTTGAGAGAATGCCGGGCTCGCCGCCGGCAGAGTTTCGTACCAGGTGTTCATGAATTCGCGTGGTCCGAGGCCAGAGCGATCGTGCGTGCTCTGCGGCGGGAGCTGCATGCTGACGAGGTGATTCGGAAACAAAAGGAGGAATACGACTGCCACCCAGAGCAAGCAGCATCCTCGTCTCATCGAGAATCCGCCTCTCGGGCCCGCTGCAAATTGCGCTCCTTGTTCAACTCCGCCAACTCGTGCAAACACTCCTGCAGTTTTTGCCAAGCCGCTACACCCTCACGCGTGGCCTGTTCTGCTCCTTTGGGAACGTAGTAGCCGGTGGTCTTGCCCTGATTTCCGCGATAGCTGATGTTCAGGTGCGGACCGTGCTTGGGGCCACCACTCCGGCAACGGCAGCCGGTATTTCCGCAGGTGCGATAGGTTTCCGACAAGGTGCCGAAAACCGCCACCTCCGCCAGACGTGCGATTTCCTGTAGCAGCTTGCGTCGCTGGACCGCAGGTTCAACCGCTCGGGGCATCGCTCCTCTTTCTGCGCTCTAGAAACCGGGCTATCGAAACCAGGTTCTTGGTGATCACGCTCCAGCCCACGTAGCGCTGAAATCCGGGTTCGCCTTTATAGGTGGCTCGTAACATGGAGAACGGGTGTTTCAGTGTGCTGATGGTCGCTTCACAACCAGCCCGCCAGCGCAATGCTCGCTTGAACCAACTTTGTTTCTGCCGCTTCGTGCGCTTGTTCGACAAACGCCCGGGCGCGGGCAAGGCCACCTTCGCCACACCCAGGGCCTCAGCCTGACGCTCATTCTGCATAGAAAAGAAACCGCGGTCGGCGGTGGCCATCTGGGGTACGTGCCCAAAGCGAGCCTGATGTTGTTCCAGCGCCGGCAACCACGAGTTGGTGTCTGCCACGTTACCCTCGAGAACTTGATACCCACTCACAATGCCATTCTCAACTTCATCGATGCGCACCAGCCTACCAAATTCGTTCGGCTTATGCGCCTTCCCTTTGCGGATGACTTGCGTGTGTGGTTCGAACAGGCTCAGTACTTTGCCTGGCAGATGCGTATTCCCTCCCCACACGCGCTCCTGGGTCTGGGTGATGACCTTTTCCACTAAAGGCACAAAGTGGTGCAACCGGGCGGCCTGCGTTTCCACCTGCAGCAGACTGCCCACCACTTTGAGCTTCCCGTTCTTCCATTGCTGCAAGGTATGGTTGGCCTGTCGCACCACGTCCCGGGTGAGCGCCAGCAGTTTGCTGTAGCTTTCCTGCAGGCGCTGCCGATTACTCACGGTCAGGGTCTTGGCCGCACGGCTGATCTCCAAAAGGCGATATTTCACCGCTCGTCCATGGTGCACTACTTCGAGCGCGCCGCTCTTGCACTCGGCGGCAATGCGTTTCAAGCTGCGGCTGAGCACGCGGATGCCATCTCCTAAAAGCGTGCTGTCAGTCGGATAGTGAATGTTACTTTCGACCGCGGTCGTGTCGACTCGCAAGCGACGACGACCCAGGGCGACTCCTTCTTGCTTCGCCACGCCCACGACCGGCTGATGAATCTGCTCCGTGAGCTCGGGACTAGCAAGGCAAACAAGCGGCTGAACGTGCTGAAATCGGGGGTGGCCTCTGCGTCAAAGTGGGTGAAGTGTCGATAGATCAGATTGCTGCGCAACTCCCGTTCCAGATCGCGAAAACTCCAACCCTTCAGGTGTTTCAATACGCAGCATCGCAGAAGGCGATCGGGAGCAATCCCACGGCGACCGGTGCGTAGGGAAGCTGGGTGGCGGGCAGCCAGGCTGCGGCGGACCAGTTCGATCAACTGTGGGTCATCGAGGAGGAGGTCGACCGGCTCAAGTAGATCGTCCTTGAGCAAGGCCGCTTGCCTGGCCAAGGGCAGATAGAATAACCAAGATTGATGCTGGGTGGGTGTCAGCATACTCGATACTATCGAGTATGCAACCGTGCGTCAAGAGAAAAACCGCAAAAAAGCTGGGAATTCCGCATATTTTTGGATTCCACGGAGAATCGAGCGTCTGCGAAATCTTGGGAACTGAACGTTCGCGCCTCGTCAGTTTTGTGTCAATGAAGCAGTTACACCCAGGGTTCTGCAACAGGCTTTAGCTAGTTCGCTTATGGTTCAAGCGCCACGGCCATGACCGCAAAGACGCAGAGCACCGCGTAGTAGACCGTGCCTGCGACAGGGTCACACTGTGCATAGGCGCTTCCAGGAGTTCGCCGCACGCAAAAAGCGGCTCACATATTACAGCTGGTTGCCGCCTTGCTTGGTGTGTTGCGTACTGGACGGTGCCCGCGTTCCTGGTCCAGCCGCAAAAGATTCCGTGTCGGCACATCTTTTCTCTTCGCGGCCTCATCCGTGGAACTGGGCGGGAACGGTCAGCACAGGGCAGAGAGCCTGGGAGAGCACTTGATATGCCACAGTGCTGGGGAGGTGGCCGGCCATCCGCTTCCCCCCGCGTACGCCAATGACAATTAGATCTGCGCCATATTTACGCGCCATCTCTCCAATCTCGTCGGCGGCACACCCGCGAGCAACGACCATTGTCGGCTTTGATGCCAGGAGCGTTTCTGGTGGAACCAGACCCTCCATTCGAGCCAGCGACGCCAACCTTTGTTGCTCGGCACGCCCGAAATCGCTGACCTCATCTTCGATGACGTGGAGAACAATCAGCTCCGCCGCGTGCCGCTCCGCCATTGCGATGGCGTAGTCTGATGCACAGTGTGCCTCGTCCCGCAGGTCCGTTGCCAAGAGAATGCGCCGGGGCCTCATCTCGCTTTCTGGGTTGGCGCTGTTCTCAGGGCCAATAGTCAATACCGGGCAGGTGGCTTTGCGATAGATCTCCTCTGCGACGGAACCGAGCATCATCTTGCGGAAGCCTTTCCGGCCGTGAGTTCCCACCAGGATCAAGTCAATCTTCTTCTCCGCGATGATCTTTTCCACCACAGGCCAGAGCGATCCTTCGGCCAGTATGATCTCGTGCAAAACGTCGTTCAGCTTCCCTGCACTTAATAAGGCATTGAATTTCTTTTCCGCGTCTTTACGAGCCGACTTAGTGTCATAGAAGGCAGCTGCCAGCGGCGCCGCGAGGGGCGGCTCGACGACGTGTGTAACATAAACCTTCGCCTCAAAGCGCCGAGCTACGGACAGGGCGTGCCGGAGCGCAGAGGTGGAGGTCGGCGAAAAGTCTGTCAGAAACAGAATGTTATTTATCCATACGGGTTCTGGCATAACTCTTTTTTGTGATTTAGCAAATCTTGTAGCGGTTGTCATGATTTCACTCCTCTCGATCATGGCTTTACTCCTGAGTGGAACTAGTTCTTGCAACTCAAAACGGACGATCAAAATGAACTGGATATCGATCGGCTCATCATCGAGGTATGTCGGCTCATACCTCCACGTGCGAACTGCGGCCAGCGCGGCTGGGATCAGCGGCGGGGGACCGGACACTCCCTTCATCTCGACCACACTCCCGGTCTTGTCGATGACCACATCTCCGCTAATCCGCGCTTGTTTCGCCAGCGGAGGAAGCACCGATGTATTTCCCATGGCGACCTCCTCTTTTGGCGTCGCTTCCTAAGGCGCACAATGAACCCCCGATAATCTTCTAGCTGTGATCTTTGGCACTCATTTGTGTGGCATGGGGCACATCCCGGATCCTCAAAAATGAACTGCCTATGTGGTCCGAGGCAGGTTTGGAGTCCGGGTCATCATGTGATCCCGCGAAATGGAGATGTGTACTTTTTCACGGTTGTCCAGCTCAGCGCTTGGCATTTCCGGTGTGTCTTTTGGCTCTCTCCGGAACAAAGAAGCGCGGCCCGGAACGCTTGACTGGTTCCGGGCCGCTCGGGCAGCTCGCACGGTACGCGGGCTGCTGCAGAGCTCACCGCAGGATGCGGCGGTCTGCTCTAGTGCCGCTCCCTAGGCGGCGACCTGCTTTGTGTATGGCGTTGTCGCTTTGATTTCGATCTTACGCGGCAACGAAATCGCGGCAATAGGCGCGGTAATCTCCAGCACGCCGTTGACGAACTCCGCGTTGATCTTGTCTGTGTTCACTCCCTCGGGCAGCTCCAACACCCGCTCGAACTTCCCGTAGGCGAACTCCTCATGGAGGGCTTCATGCTCTTTGCTCTCACGGGTGTACTTCCGCTCGCCGGCGATAGTCAGCATGTTCCCTTGCACATGAGTCTGGACTTCCTTCGGCTCGATTCCCGGCAGAGAGATCTTGCAGACATACTTCTTAGCTTCCTTGTCCACATAGGCCTCGACCGGGGGAACGAAGTTGAACAAAGGCCATGGAGCAACTTCCTCTTTCCCCCGCGGCTTTAGAGTCAGCATCCGGTTAAAGATCTTGTCGAATTCACGACGGAAATCGAAAAGATCCTCAAGAAATGGCTCATGCAAAAACAGATTGGTCATAAAAACCTCCTCTCTTGAGATCTCCAATGTTGCACAGCTGTCTTTTATCAGCTGGCGGCGACGGGGCCCTGAGCCTGTCCGGCCCTCAAGGGCCGGTGCGTCGCACTCCTGGGCGCTTCATCTATGCTTGGTGCCCAATCGCCGTCCCGAAGAAAGGCCGAAACTTCATGAACCGCACCTCGGTTTTCATGCTTTCCGGAGGCTGAGTTGTGTGCCGGTCGGAATCTTCCCGCCCGTCCGCTTGCAACTCCGTTCATTTCGCCTCGGCCTTTCTACGCTCGTCTTGTAAATCATTTTGCTGGCTACCTCAGTGACGCCTGCTACCGTCCGAGGTATCCACCATCACACAGATCCGCCGCGCACGGTGAGCACCGGGCACTCAGCCTTGGCCGCGACGAAAGCATCCCTTACCTGAAATGACGCGCCCCTGTTCCGAAAGTTACGGTTTGCTCGTGAACAGACAAGAATCCGGCGGGCTGCCCGTACCGGCGCTTCCCTCGGACGAGGTGCCGTTGCAACCTTGCCGTGGTCATCCGAACATGCGGGCGACGAGACCAGCAACGGTGCCAACGGCTGCGACGGTGGCGTAGGCCGCTGCAGCGACTCTCCAGGAGATGGTTTTGCCGACGACGGAGAGCGAAAAGACGCTGATGATCCCGAGGGTGCAAAGAATGGTGACAACGTAGGGGAGCGGCACACCTTTGGTCATGGCGATGTAAGCGATGGCGACATCGAAGGCCATGGGAACAGGCAAGAACGCACTGACGAGCGCGACTAAAACGATGCCGATAGTCGTAACTTGGGTGACGAGCGCCTGTGCGGGAAGGAGTTCGATGACGCCGGCGCCAAGAACGGCAGCGAGAATCATTAGCGGGAAAGCGACACGAAAGACGTACCAAAAACTCTTGGCATAGGAAAGAGCAGTGCCCGCGAGGGCTTGCGCCCAAGTCTCGGACGTCGGGATTTCGATCGGGCAGGCCATCCCGGGAGCAGATGCCCGCCGGCGTGAAGCAACCGCAGGCGCGAAAACGAAGATGAGGAAGAGCACGGAAGTGAGTTTGAGCAGGGCAACGGCCACGGGAAAGAGCGCAAAGGTCATCGCTAGGACGATGACGTTGAGAGCGGGCGAAGCGAACATGGCGGCGAGGACCGATTCGGTGCTCAGGCCGGAAGCGTATAAGCCGCGAGCGATGGGAGCGACGCAGTTGGTGCAGACCCCCAAGGGGACACCTACAGCGGCACCGAAAAGGGTATTGAGATAGCGTGAGCCGGTGCGGCGGCGCAGCGTGGCGAGAAAAGTGAGCGCGGCCGGACCGAAAAGAAACGAGAAGGTCATGCCGACACGGTTGGCATCGAGCCAGTTGACCGTGGTGCGCCAGACGCGCGTTGAGAGCGCCATGGCGCGATCCACGGGATAGACGGCGCCGAAGGTGAGTGCGCCAGCGGCCTTGACTTGCGTTCCCGCGTGGTAGCGCTTGAGCAGGGCTGGGTAACGCGAATCGACCCAGAAAACTCCAGCGATGACGACCACGAGAACGATGGCAAGAGTGCGGCTACGCCAGTTGCCGGTAACGAGGGATGGGCCCAGATTTAGGGCCGAGGTTTGCTCAGACATAAAAATACCCCCGGGATGGAGCGGAGAACCGCTAAAAATTGCAAAGAAATGTACAGGGCGTGGGGCTGCGAGGGAATAGCGCAAAAGGATTAGGAGGAATGGAAGAGAGACCGGTCCGCCGGCTCCGTGAAAAGGCACCTGCCTGGTAAGACCGGTAACTCTGGTAGCGGGATCTGCTTGATTTCCGCGAACTTGTTAAATCAGGACTCCGCCTGGCGACTGAAGGGTGAGAACTAGCGGACGTCTATCACGACAAGAGTGATGTCGTCCAGTTGCGCCACCGAGGCGGGTTGCCAAGCGCGGATCTCGGTGAGCAGTCTCTCTGTCAGCTCACAAGGTGAGCACATCTGGGAGCCGAGAACAACCTGTTCAAGCTTAGAGTCCCCGAATGGTTTGCCTTTGGCATTTTCGGGTTCAATCACCCCATCGGTGTAGAGGAGAAGCCGGTCGCCGGGGCAGATGAGAATGTCGCGAACGGGATAGTCAGATTGAGCCGTTACTCCGAAAACCAGACCGTTCCTTTCGATACGATTCAATGTTCCCGCTCGTGACAGGAGCAGCGGGGGATGGCCCGCCGCGGAATAGCGCACGTTGTAATTCTCCGTGTCGATATACAAATAGGCGGCGGTAACGAACTGATCGGAGGCTTGCCCAGAAAGCATGCGATTTAAGCCTTGCAAAACATCACGTGGGGAACGACACAGGGCACGATGGATTGCACAGCCATCTTCATCATCGCGGCGATAAGCGCGGCGGGGACACCGTGCCCGGAAACGTCGGCTACCAAGACACCGACGCGGTGCTGATCGACAGGAATGAAATCGCAAAAATCGCCTGCCACGGCGGTCATGGGCTGGTAAGCGGCAAGGGGATCAATGTGCCGGCTGAGCCGGTAAAAACGAAGAGGCCGATACCAGACAAACCTACCACCAGCCCCGCATAGATGATCGCCCGAAGGATCAGGCGCAATTTGCCGAGGCTTAGCTCCAGCCAGGCGCGGGTCACGACGACCAGGATCAGTGCCATGATCGCCGTGTCCAGGTAGGGAACGCTCACCTGAAACCAGTGAGGCAAACGAGCTACGGAAGCTATTGAATCGCCAGGCGGAGGGTGCTCCGTACATAGCGCTCCAGATTCCCCACCAGAGGAGAACGCGCACGCCGCTGCGGCGGCGCATTGTTGCGATGCCGCAGGCGGCCAATGCAACAAAGACGAAGACGGCTCCAGAAACGATGTCGGCGAGTTGGCCGCGGAGCCTCGTCAGCCAGGTGTGCTCCCGCGACCGCGGCTCCGAACTCTCGCGAAAGCAGCGCCACGAGACGTGGATGTGTCATCCGCAAAGAGAGAGAACCCGCAGTCTCCGGTCGTTCCAAGAGGTTCTGCGGGGATTAATTCCGCCGCTTCGAGCACTGCGTCGCGAACCTGACTGGAAGTCTCAATTTCGGCTTTAATCGGATTTGTAAGTTGCCAAACTCTGCGTCGCTAAGGTCAACTCGCGTTAAGTCGGCTTAATGGAGAAGTTGCTTATCGTACCTGTTACTTTACCGCGAATGCCGTTTGTCAGGAGGCGACGTGTTCGGTCGTTTTTCTCCGCTCACCTACACCAGAGCCGGGCTCCAAGCCCCCACTGCTTTTGTTTGAGCCTTGGCCTGCAACTCATACCCCTGCAGTAGATAGTACAAAGCCCGGTCGAAGAAGTCTCCGACTACGTAGTTGAGTTCCTGAATGCTGTAGAGTTCCAGTGGCACCATTTCGCCCGAGACGAGGCGATCGCCGGAGAACACCACGGCTGCGTGTTCTCGTATGTACATGCGGAGATGCTTCTTTATTAGGATCAAGCAAAAGGCGATCTCGCTCATTGGAACTCCTTGTTGGCAGCGAGTTCTTCCCCATTGCTCATACTCGTGGCGTATCGCATCATCGTTTGGGTCGCCGATCCAATTTCCGAGGTTCCGGTAGAGTGCGAGAACGCGAGAGCCGAGTTCCTCCTTAGGAATGCGAACAAGCGAACGCGTATGCTCGTTGGTCTGCACGTCCTCTACGACCTCGTGAGCGAGAGATTCTGCATGTGTCTCGATCAGTTTAATTAGCCGATGTGAAAGCATGACACCTCCTTATCGGCGCTATCGTGTCGCGAGATGGCCGAGCCGATAGCGCAATCGTTCTAACCTTGTGGCTGGGATACACCTTCTATCGTCAAGCAACCAAAGCTGTAAGTTGCGTCTCATGTCTCAGTGCACCCGCCACCAGAAATTCCCTCGGGCTTACCCACCTCAGACAGCCGTAACACTTTTTCCTCGGACGCTATTTCAGATGACGCGTCGATCTGAGCTACGACCGTGTGGGAAAAATCACAAAACAGAAAATACCTTTCAGGCTGTTTTGTTGCTATTTCCTCCATGCGCCGCTTTGCCTTCTCCAGGCCTTCCACGCGTTCGAGCCAAAACGCATTCTTGTCGACCGACCCGGAAAAGATGTCGAATCTTAGAGCGCGTCCCATAGATACCTGTAGCAGCGCACCCGCGTCCTTCTCGCTATCCCTGAGAGTTCCTTTGGAGCGTGATGTGCCAGACATCAGAGCCGCCTCACACCGCCGTTCTTGTTGTATCGTACTCTGCAAGTACAGTTAGCGCTGTGACCGCGGTCACACCTGGCAGACGATTCCTCAAAGCCGGACGCCAGTTAGTCCGGCGAGGAGCAATGAGTCCTTCGGAATGCGATCGTGTGCGAATAACCGACCGTTCGGACAAGAATCCTTCGTTCGCCCTGGGGGTGGGTTTGGGGCTGCGCTAGAAGGCCATTTACCAGAGGCTATTAACAATCTCCCGGCAGTTGGATTTGCCATAACCCGACCATTGTGAAATAGAATTCATGCATGGCTATTAGGGTCTGCGTTGCTGGCGCGACCGGTTGGGTGGGAAGACTCCTGGTGAAGCGCATACTCGAATCAACCGAGTTCTCGTTGTCAGGAGCGATCGCCCAGGGCGCCGCTGGTCAAGACATCGGCACTGCAATAGGGCGCACACCAGCGGGCCTGACCGTTTCAGCTTCGCTAGAGGAGGCGCTTTCACAGCCGACCGATGTGTTGGTGGACTATACCCGTCCCGATACTGTGAAGCAGCGGGTACTCACGGCCCTTTCCCGAGGTGTGCGCGTCGTGATCGGCACCTCGGGCCTGAATGCGCAGGATTACACCGAGATCGAGCAAGCGGCTCGGCCCAGCAGGCTCGGAGTAATTGCGGCTGGGAACTTCTCTATCACGGCCGCTTTGGCAAAGCACTTCGCCTTGTTTGCCGCCCGACATCTACCGTCGTGGGAAATCATCGACTATGCACACGCCGATAAGCCCGATGCGCCTAGTGGGACGACAATTGAATTGGCGGAAGAACTCGCCGCGATCCGCAAAAACCGTAGCCAGTTTCCGATCGAACGAACACACGGTCGTCGAGATGCAAGGGGCGCCAACGTTGCGGGCACGCAAATTCACTCCGTGCGGCTCCCCAGCTATGTGATTTCCTTCGAAACGGTATTCGGTCTTCCCGATGAGCGCCTTACGATTCGGCACGACGCCGGGACGGGAGCAGAACCATATGTCGGCGGGACTTTATTGGCGGTTCGAAAGGTCATGACGATTACCGGACTCGTTCGTGGACTCGACCGCTTGCTGTTTGAGTGGGAGTAACGGACAAAACGCCCGGCGACCACGGGGGCAGAATTTGCGCTGTCGGATCTCACTCGACGATAATCCGGTCAGCCCATTCCACAAGCGACACAAAGATCGCAGGACTTCCGAATTTCGCACCCCAGGTACTCAAGTCTGTTTCCGTGACCCCACGGGCCCGGGAGCAAGCCCCTCAAGAAAAGACCGGAATGTGCTTGGCGGCAACTTTCTCGCGCATTTCGCTCAGTGGCGGCCAGCCCACTGGCATGACCGCATCCGCTGTTGCCTTACGCATCAGATAGGTAGCCTCGCCCGTAAGGAAAATCTGCACTTCGTGTCCGGCGTCCGCCAACGCGAGTCCATGCGCAAAGGCAAACGAGGCTCTTGTTGGATCATCAGATCCCCACGCACTTTTCATCATGATCTTCAGGGGTTTCTTGGACTCCTCCGCCCTGGTTCCTAATGCCAGAAAAGGTAAACCTGCCAACTGGGCCAAGAATCGGCGTCTTGCCATGTTGATCTCTCCTGAATTGGCGTTCGCCCGAGGAAGATGTGCTTACTGTACTTCCCCTCATTCTCTGGTGTCAAAAGCCCAATGGGATATTCGATTGTTGATGCCGGCCGCCCGGAGCTTCCTAAGCTTTCCTAAGACATCACGCAAAATCCGGGATATCAGATTTCCCGTCGTTGATGGGAAACCTCAAATCCGCGCCTCATTTCTGCTTCCACCGTTGACAACAACGCCCATCGCGCCTGCAGAGAGAGTGCCGACGACAGCCGCGGTAAATTATGAAATGGGCTGGCCTCGTTGGTATCATGCCAATGGAGCACCCGGATTTTCTGCGAACTCGAGGCCGGGTGGATCATTCTACCTGGTCTTCTGATCCGGAGCGGCTATGAGCGGATTCTGGGAGCGAGTAACGATTGCTTTTCGGTGTTTCTTTTCAATCTTGTTCCACGGCGACATTCCCAACGAGATCGTTGAGAAGCGAGTCAAAACTCCTGGCCCAGATCCTCGGACGCCAGCGACTGCGCCGTCTTCTATGTCTCGTCCCAAGGAGGCGGAACGCGCTGCCGAAACATTCGACCGCGCTGTGCAGATGCTCGCGATATTACAACGAGACGGGCGCCTCATCGATTTCCTGGCAGAGAACATCTCCCCCTATCCTGATGCGCAGCTCGGGGCCGCCGTGCGCACGATTCACGAAGCGTGCCGTAAGGTGCTCGATCATTATGTAAAGCTGGAGCCGATTCTGAAGTCAGAAGAGAATCAGCCGGTTACAGTGCAAGCCGGTTTCGATGCATCCGCCATCAAATTGCTTGGCAACGTGACCGGAGCGCCTCCGGTTCGCGGTGTGTTACGACACAAGGGCTGGCATGTGAAGGAGGTGAATTTGCCGCCCTTGCCGCAAGGTTCTGGCCGCATGGTGATTGCGCCGGCTGAGGTGGAAATTCCATAACCGCTGATGCGCATCTGGCCGGCAGATGAGGATTCGAAGCGAGGAGATTGTCGTTGGCAACCAAATACATCATCGGTATCGACTTGGGAACTACAAATTCGGCGCTGGCGCGCTGCGACGCCACTGTGGACGAGGAGAATAGCCGAATCGAAGTCCGCAGCATTCCACAGGTTGTGGAGCCAAACGAAGTGGCCGAGCGCACCTTATTACCGTCGTTTCTCTACATCCCGCGCGAATTCGATTTTCCGAAGGGCAGTCTCGTTTTGCCATGGCAACCCGAGCCGAAGTTTGTCGTCGGCGAACTGGCGCGCAAGCGGGGCGCGGAAAATCCGAACCGTCTGGTAGCCTCCGCCAAATCCTGGCTGTCCTACGCAGCAGTGAACCGAACCGCGCCTATCTTGCCCTGGCAAGCTCCCGAAGACGTGCCTAAGTTGTCGCCCGTCGAGGCGTCATCTCAATTCCTGCAATACCTGCGCAACGTGTGGGACAGCAGCGAGGCCGGAGAACAGGAGCCGTTCACCCTCGCGGAACAGGACGTGTTCCTCACGGTGCCTGCTTCCTTCGACGAAGAAGCGCGCGAATTGACCTTGCGTGCCGCCGAACAGGCTGGCTTTCGCCAGACCACGTTGCTGGAAGAACCTCAGGCGGCCTTTTATGCGTGGCTGGAATCCCATGCCGATACTTGGCGCAAGCGAATCAAGGTCGGCGACCTCGTGCTGGTGTGCGACATTGGCGGCGGTACGACGGATTTCAGCCTCATTCTGGTCTCCGAAGAGCACGGCGAGCTGACGCTAAAGCGCGTCGCGGTGGGTGACCACATTCTGCTGGGCGGCGATAACATGGATCTGGCGCTGGCGCGCTCTCTTCAACAGCGGTTAGAAGCCGCGGGCAGTCGCATCGACATCTGGCAGTTGCAGGCCTTGTGGCATCACTGTCGAATAGCCAAGGAAAAGCTGTTCGAATTGTCTACGATGCAGACGTGCCCAATCATCTTATTGGGGAAGGGAGCAAAGCTCGTCGGTGGCACGATCAAAACGGAATTGTCGCTTGAGGACCTCAACCAGATCCTCGTGGAAGGATTCTTCCCCCACGTTTCGAGCGATCAACTACCTGCGCGGCAACGCCGTGTTGGGTTTCAGGAATTGGGCCTGCCGTATGCGGCTGACCCAGCGATCACGAAGCACCTCGCACGCTTCCTGTCGGAGCAGGTTCGCAATAGTCCTGAGGCGGCGGGCATCCGGCGCGGTAGCAGCGGACTTGCCTGTCCCACGCACGTCCTGTTCAACGGTGGAGTGATGAAAGCGAGGGTCCTGCGTGAGCGTGTGGTCGAGGTGCTGAACAGTTGGTTGCGGCAAGAGGGATTCGAGGCGCTCGGGCCAGAACACATTTTAGAAGGTTGCGACCTGGAGCACGCCGTCGCACGCGGCGCTGCGTACTACGGCAGAGCACGTCGCGGTCGTGGGGTGCGTATTCGCAGTGGTGCCTCCCGAACCTATTACATCGGCATTGAAAGCTCAATGCCTGCGGTGCCCGGGATGGAAGCTCCCCTCAAGGCGCTTTGTGTCGTTCCCTTTGGCATGGAGGAGGGCAGCGAGGCCACGATTCCTGACCGAGAGTTTGGACTCGTTGTCGGCGAGCCGGCCGAGTTCCGCTTTCTGAGTTCCAGCGTTCGTAAGCAGGACCAAGTCGGCAGCCTGCTGGAAGATTGGGGTGACGATATCGAGGAACGCAGTCCCCTGCAGGTCACGCTGCAACTTGATGGACTGCAGGGAAAGGTTGTGCCGGTGCGCCTCGAGACTCGGGTCACCGAACTCGGGACGCTCGAGGTCTGGTGCGTTTCCCGCGAAGGCCACCGCTGGAAGCTCGAGCTGAATATTCGCGAAAAGACCAGCCAGTGAGTCGTTGGTGCACTCTCGCTATCTGATCGGTGTTGATCTGGGCACGACAAATTCTGTCGTGGCGTACATAGACACTCAGGATGCCGCGGATGCAGCCTCGCTTATTCGTGTGTTCCCGATACCGCAGTTGGTGGCGCCGGGTGAAGTTGGCACGCTTGACGCACTTCCTTCATTTCTTTACTTCCCGACCGAAGAGGAGTTGTCAGCCGGCGGCGTGAGTGCCACATGGAATGAGCGGCCGCCCATGGTCACCGGTGTGCTTGCCCGCGAACAGGGAGCCCTTGTGCCGAGTCGCCAAGTCTCCTCGGCCAAATCGTGGCTCTCCCATCCGGGCGTGCATCGCCGCGCCCATATCCTGCCCGCGCAAGCACGGCCACCCCAGCCGATGATCTCTCCAGTGGAAGCGTCCGCCCGCTACCTGATGCATCTGCGCGACGCTTGGAACGCCGCAATCGGAACTGATGAGGAAACGCGGTTCGAGCGTCAAGAAATTGTCCTCACCGTGCCAGGCTCGTTTGATGTGGAAGCGCGCGAGCTGACCGCCGAAGCCGCCCGCAATGCAGGAATCGAGAAGCTCACGCTGCTCGAGGAGCCACTAGCGGCATTTTATGCGTGGATCGCGGCCCATCATCACGACCAGGGTGGTAACTGTGAAGACCTTGGCCATGGCGAACTGATTCTAGTCTGCGACATCGGCGGGGGCACCAGCGACTTCAGCCTGATTCGCGCCCGGCGCGTCGACGGTGAATTGCTTTTTGAGCGAACCGCGATCGGCGAGCACCTTTTGCTAGGCGGGGACAATCTCGATCTGGCGCTGGCGCGGCACGTGGAGCAGAAGCTCAAGGACGTCAAGCTCACGTTGCAGCAACGGTACGCATTACGCCGGACCTGCTGTGCCGCGAAAGAGCGGCTGCTGAGTGATTCGTCCTTGCAACGTGTGCCGATAATCGTCTTGGGCAGCGGCCGGGCTGTCGTCGGAGAGGCGCTAAGCACGGAGCTGGCTCGTGAGGAAGTCTTCGAGATTCTCACCGCTGGCTTTCTGCCAATCACAGCCCCTGAGGAAATGCCGGCGACCGGCCGGTCAGCAGGATTGCGGGAGCTCGGCCTACCCTACCCGAGCGACCCCGCCATCACTAAGCACCTTGCCGCATTCCTGAGGCAAGCGGCCGTCGCCATGGACGGTTCATCGCCAAACCAAGGAATGGCTCGACCCGATGCCGTGCTCTTCAATGGTGGCTTCTGTGCACCAGCAGCGACTCGCGACAGGCTTGTCGAGGCGATAACGGCTTGGTTCGGAGGAGCTCAGAGTAGCTGGTCGCCCAGGTTGCTCAACAACGACGCCGTGGATAGTGCTGTGGCGCGCGGTGCTGCGTACTACGCAAGCGTACGACACGGCACCGGCTCGCGGATTCGGGCCGGCAACGCGCGCACGTATTACATCGGGTTTCCTTCGGATCGCGGATTGGAGGGTGTCTGTATCTTGCCTGCCGGTATCGAAGAGGGCACGACACTTCCGCTGCTCAATCGCGAGTTCTCGGTGCTGGCGAACCGCCCGGCGTCGTTCACGCTTTACAGTTCCCGCACGCGGCATGATGCGCACGGCGAAGCCGCTGTATTGGACGAAGCGAGCGTGCATCGGCATCCTCCACTGGTAACGATGTTACGGTACGGCAAGAGGCGCGACGTGTACCTGACAGTCGGCCTTCGAGCCAGGTTCACCGAGGTTGGTACGCTTGAACTCTGGTGTGAATCACGGGAGACGCCACATCGCTGGCGGCTGCAATTCGAATTGCGCGGCGAGAAGGCACAAGCCGAACAACTCGATACCGCGAAACCACAAGCCGTGCGAGAGTGTTCTCCGGCAGTCAAAACTTCTGATGCAACTGTCGAATCTGCCGCGCAACTGATCAAAAAGGTTTTTGGTGACTCTGCGAATGGCGCCTCTGTCGCGCCTGAGGCCCTTATCGCCCAAATGGAAGTGGTTCTCGACGCCAAGAGAGACTCGTGGCCCGCCTCGGCTATTCGCCGTTTCGCCGATGTGCTCCTCGAGCTTGCCGGGGAGCGCAGCAAATCTCCACGCCACGAGATGCGCTGGCTCAATCTAACTGGCTTTTGTCTTCGTCCGGGCTTTGGTGCGCAGGGTGATGACGCGCGGGTCGGTAAGCTGCTAAAAATCGTCTCGAACGACCCGATCTTTGCAGACGATCTGCAATGTCAGGTCGGAGTGCTGGTGTTATTACGCCGGATCGCCGGAGGCATTCATGCGAATGACCAGCAGGCGCTCTATCGCAAACACGCTAGCCCTCCTCTGAGCAAGAAGAAGCGCATCAACCATCAACTCGAATACGAGAAGTGGCGCCTCGTCGCCAATCTGGAGCATTTGCAAGCCAGCATCCGTGTCTCGCGGGGCCAGGAACTGCTAGCCAAGATCAGAAAGGAACCTGCAGATGCAATTTGGATGTGGTCACTCGGCCGGCTGGGCGCACGAATTCCGCTCTACGGGCCGCTGCACTCGGTCGTGCCACCTGAAGTTGCGGGCGAGTGGCTGAAAATTCTACTGGAGTTATCGACCTACACGGCAGCAACGAATTCCGCCATCGCACTGATGGCACGGTGCACCGACGATCGCTCCCGTGACATCGATCCGGCGATTCGCGAACAGGCAATCTGCCGTTTCACGGCGTTTGGCGGCGCCGAAGAGACCATCAAGCTTCTCTCAACGTACATGCCGCCAGAACGCTCGGACGCAGTTTGCAGCTTCGGGGAATCGTTGCCGGCCGGTTTGCAAGTCATCCACTCTTCAAACTGCTTGCTATCGGTGCCTGCGCTGCACATCGCTGGCCAGCGCTAATCGAAACCGGCGCCAACCGCCATAGAGAGTGGTCACCCTGGGCTTAGACCACAGAGCTCAGAAAAGCAGGGCGGCGTCGCCATCGATCGAGTGCTTCGACCGGATCTTCGCGGTGAATGCTTCGCAGCGCGCGTGTCGGGCTCGCAGACAATTGCTTATTGCCTGCGATCAGTTCTGCCGCAAGGGCGGCATTGGGAACGGGATACTGTAGGTGCTCGAGCCTACTCCGACGCCCCCCTGACATGTGTGGGGTGGGGTGGTGCACACTGTATGTGTGCCCTGACATTCTGCCGCCCAAAACATGAGTCCCAGCATTCCGTCGGTGGTGCCGGCACCGGCCGGAGCCACGGTCTGCACGAAGGTGCCTACCGCATCCTCAAGAGAACTGCTGAATGTGGTGCATTCCGGCGCCGGATTCTTTCCGGTCACGAGAAAGATGCTACCGGTCATCTTTGCAGGAGCCAGCGGTGGCACGGGAGGCGTGATGCGCGGATAGCCGCTGATGTGCTGCTGCCAATTGGATTCCGCCGCCGAGGCACTGGGCTGCTTGTTGGGCACCATGGCGTTGGCGTAGTCGAGGACTGGAGAACCAGTTTGCAGCCAGTTGGTGGTGGCGGTGGCGGCGAGTTGGACCAGATATTGGTCGCCCGCAGCCAAGTCGATGGTGAGGCGAGCCGCGGGGTTTGCGCCGGTGGCGTCATAGGGGAGGATCGAACGGTAAGCGGTAATGAAGTTCTGCAGGCCGGTGAGGTTCGGGCTGGTGTTATTTTCATAATCGATTTCAATGCCAACGCCGAGTCGTTGGGCGACTTGCGCGGCATAAATTCCGAGTTGCGTCCCATTGGTGGCGAGCGCCTGGTCCCAGTAGCTGGTGTACGTGATACCACCGATGGAGAGCATGGCGCGGATGGTGTGGCTGGTGAAATAACTAACTACCGCAGCGTTCATCCCAATGGGAACGCCGTTTAGGGTTTGCGAATCGTTGGTTTGATTGAGTAGCTTCAGAGGATTGACGAAACTGAGCACCACCAGGTTTACAGAAGGAGTGCCGTCGCCCCGGTCGATCATCCAGTGATTGGCGGTGTCAAAGTCGGTCATGCTGCGCACCGTCCCCCAAACGCAAGCATCGTTCGAGCAGTGCCAAGCTCCATAAACTTCCATTTGGGTAGCGCGAGCCGTTCCGCAACACAACCCTATCATCACCGCAACTACCAGTCTCGCGTTTCGAAACATAGGACACCTCCCAGGCGGTGCATATATACCTCGGCGAGGGCCTCGTCAATCGTTTTAAATTGGGATGACGTGAAGAGCGCCACTGAAGAGAAGGGAGGCGAGCGTTGAGATAGTCGGTGGTTATCAACACGCCGCCCAGAATTCGCATCACCATTCGCCCGCTACCGTCCCACAGCGGCTTTTGAATGATAATTCGGATAGGCCGGTCGAAGGGGTTGGGACAGAGGTGTCAATTCACCTGATTCATTTTACAAACTCATGTATTATCGTCGGGACTGACCCGCCGAAGTCCAGAATGGATTTGTGGGCACGTGTCTGGAGTCGGGCGCACTAGTCCTCAGCGTGCTGTGCTAGAAGACCCATGGATGCACGCCGCCGATGCTGACAATCAAACAGAACTTAATGGTCGTCGCGGCGACGGCGCTTGGGTCGCTGTTGTTCATGGCAGGATTGAACCGCGTCTGGCCGTGGGAGAAACGGAGCGCTCATAACGATCTCATCGGCTGGCAACTCACCATTTTTGGCACAACGTATGCAGTCATTCTCGGCTTCATGCTGTACGCAGTCTGGGGCAGCTTCGGGGAGGCTGAGCTGAATGTAGATCTCGAGGCAAACGCTGTGGTTGATATTTATCGCCTCGCCGATGCGATACCCGAGCCGCAGCGCACGCAGTTACAGACCTTGGCGCGCTCCTATGTTGACGAGGTGATCAATCAAGAGTGGCCTCAAATGGCTAAGGGCGAGGTTCCGCAGAAGAGCACCGCGATTGATGCGGCGATGTGGAAAACGGTAATTTCCGTTAAGGCGGCCTCGCCAATGGAGCTCAATGCTCAAGACCATGCGATGTCGGAGCTAGGCTCCGTAGCGCAGCATCGGCTGACGAGGATTCTGCAAAGCACAACCCGGCTTCCCAATGTGCTTTGGTGCGTACTTTTAGTGGGCGGCGGTCTGACGATCTTTTCTGCGTGCACATTTGGCTCAGAGAGCGTGAAGCTCCAGGCCATACAGGTATTCTGCCTTTCTATACTCATATCCCTGTCGTTAGTAGCCATTTCCGATATACATCGGCCGTTTCATGGCTTGATCCACGTGAGTGACGACGCATTCCGAAGGGCGCAGCAGAGCATGCGAATTCAGTAGATGGTGGCGCGATTGGCAATTCTGCTACGAACACTTTCGTAGCGTAGGTCCTTGGGGTTTGTTGAGCACCTTTGTAGGAATTGGTTTAGCGTGCGCCAACTTTCGTTCGTCGGGTTGCTGCGATCCTGAATCCGACGCTCCGCCAGGAATGATCCACCAAATCTCGATTCCTGCGCGCTGCACGCTCATGAACCGCATCGCAATAGAACATGCTTGGACGTCATTCTAGCTAACCTGCTCTACCGGCGCAGCTGGTCCTGCGGACTGGAAATAGCAGGGGATTGTTACCCATCACTTCCAGCTATTAGCGTTGCGTGACTGGGAGGTGTCCCATCCAGAGGTCTGTAGTTACGGTCTTGGTGCACAGGACCCTCCATTTCGTTGGTCCGCCGCTAGGTCGCTTTGGCGAATCGTATAGCCACGGAGTTTATGCAATAGCGCAGACCGGTTGGACGCGGGCCGTCGCTGAACACGTGACCCAGGTGCGCGTCACACAGGCGGCAGGACACTTCTGTGCGCACCATCCCGAGGCTGCTGTCAATCGTTTCGCGCACGTTCTCCTGTGCGATGGGTGCCCAGAAGCTTGGCCATCCTGTGCCGGATTGGAACTTCGTGTCTGTGTTGAATAAGGCGCAATCACAACAAACGCAGCGGAAGATTCCTCTTTCGTGGTCGTTGGGATTTTCATTCGTGTAAGGATATTCCGTGGCGGCGTGACGAGTGACTTCGAAGGCATCAGGGGAGAGCAGCTTCTTCCATTCGGATTCCGCCTTCACGATTCGTTTCAGAGTTCTCGCGCCGATTCGCTCACCTGCATTCGTGAATCCGACAATGGTGACATCCGAGGGCAGTCCGACGGCTTCCGCTTCCGCATGCATCGGTTGATTCCGTTCCATGAAACGCCACGCCAAAATGGCACCGAGAATTACGGAACCTGCCACGAATGAGCGGCGGCCAAGAAGCGCCGAGGAGTTTTTGTTGCTTTCTTCTAGCGTAAACATACGAAGTCTCGACGAATTAGAGTCGGCCGCTCCCGAGGGGTTACAAAGCAGGTTCGGAATCTACGGAAGTGGGCTGAGGAGTACCAGAACACCACAAGGCGCACCAGCTAAAGGAATTCGTTGCCCGCAGCTGGATGCTATTCTCGCGATTATTCGGACGATTACACAACCGTCCGTTGAAAACGGGGCTTTGACTCAAGCGGCACACGAGCATGGACTGTTGTCCCACGCATCGGCTTCGATTCAATGGCAATCGTTCCGCCGACCAGCCGAACTCGTTCCTCCATGCTCGTAAGGCCCAGACCTCGGCTTTGCCTTGCTGCTCCAATGTCGAATCCTGTGCCTGAATCACTGACGATGAGATGAATCTCACCTGGATTCGCCGCTAGTTCGACTTCGGCCCGGCTTGCCCCGCTGTGCTTGCTGGCATTGTTCAGGGCTTCCTGGAGAACTCGAAAGAGGCATAACGAGATTTCCTGCGGCAGCTTTTGCAGATCGTGGCTCTTGAAGTCGATCTCCATTTTTTGCCGCTCGCGGAATTGTTTGCACCAG
>DATFTB010000106.1:0-20845 GCA_035262325.1 Candidatus Acidiferrum sp. | reverse complement strand
CTTCGAGGCAGACTACCTGATGACGAATTTCACGGGTTTGCTTCTAAACCCCGAAGGCCGGCAGAACAACTTCCGGATCGGTTCGGGTCTCGTGCTGCGCTGGGGCTATCCGCCTGCACCACCGAAGCCGAACCGTCCGCCCGTGGCCGCCTGCTCGGCTTCACCCACCTCCGTCTATCAGGGCACAACGGAACCGGTTGGGATTCACGTAAACGCAAGCGATCCGGATAACGATCCGTTGACCTTCAGCTACACCGCGACGGGCGGAACCATCGATGGAACCGGCCCGGACGTGCGCTGGAATCCTTCGGGACTGGCCATTGGCACCTATACCGTGAACGCGAAGGTCGACGACGGCCGGGGCGGTACTGCAACGTGCTCGGTGGATGTTGCGGTCAACAAGCGTCCGAACCGCCCACCAGTCATTTCCTGCGCGCCGGAACGCAACCCAATTATCGCGGGTGAGCGCGTTGCCATCAATTCGACGGCAAGCGATCCCGACGGCGATCCAATCACCTACAGCTATTCGACCACCGGCGGCCAGATCATTGGCTCCGGCCCGACCGTGCAGTTCGACTCCACGGGCCTTGCCGCGGGCAGCTACACGGTCACGTGCACGGCCGACGACGGACAAGGCGGCCGCACGAGCGCGACCACGAGGGTTGATGTCGAGCAGCCGGCACCGCCGCCGCAGGCATCGAAGGTCGGCGAATGCGGATACAACAAGGTTGGAGCGGGACGCTTCGACAACGCTTGCAAGCGCGTTGGCGACGACGTTGCCCTGCGCCTGAAGAACGAACCCAATGCCAAGGTGGTCATTGTCGGCTACGCGGATCCGAAGGAACCCAAGCCCGCGAAGCTGGCTGAGACGCGTGCCGAAGGTGCCAAGAAGTACTTGATCGAAAAGGGCATCGACGCGTCGCGTATCTCCACCAGAACCGGTACAGCCTCAACAGAAAAGGGCACGGAGAAGGAAAACCGCCGTGTTGAGTTCATCTTCGTACCGGAAGGCGCGACCTACTAACAGACATGCCCGGTGCGAGTGCGGCTTTACTCGTGGCGGGTTTTGAAAGGAAAAGAGAATCCGGGCTCTCCGAGGCAGCGTTCGGAGGGCCCGGTTTTTTTGTGGAGCCGTGGTTGAAGCGAAGCGCGAGGAGGAGTGGAGATTGCGGTTGCAAGCCGGGATTGGGATTCTGCTGATCGTGGGTTCGAGCGCCAGCGCTGTGGCGCAAACATGGAGTCGGCTGGGGCCCGAAGGCGGAATGGTAATTTCTCTGGGAGCAAGCGGCGCGGCCCTCTATCTGGGGACGGCGGATGGGCACGTGTTTGCGAGCGAGGATGGGGCGAATACCTGGGAACTGCGCGGGCGCGTCGGCACACGCACCGACGCGGTGGTTACGCGCCTCGTGGTGGACGCGCGGGACAAAAAACGCGTGTTTGCGGCCGTGTGGTATCAGGCACCCGGCGCTGGAGGGGGCGTTTTTCAAAGTGAAGATGAAGGGCGAAGCTGGCGTCTCGTGGGGTTGGAAGACGAAGCGGTGCGTGCCTTGGAGATCGCACCCTCGCAGTCGGCGGTGCTGATTGCCGGGACGCGTAGCGGGGTGTTTCGTTCGCGCGACCGCGGAGCCAAGTGGGAACGTATATCTCCTCCTGGAGATGCGGAGCTGCGCAACGTTGATTCGCTGGCAATCGACCCGGAAAACCCTGAAATCATCTACGCGGGGACATATCATCTGCCCTGGAAGACGACAGACGGCGGAGCAAGTTGGAAGCCCATACCCTCCGGGCTTATCGATGATTCGGATATCATGAGTCTGCGCATCGACACAACGAACCCGCAACGCGTTTATCTGAGCGCGTGCTCCGGAATCTACCGCAGCGAAAATCAGGGCGCACAGTGGACGAAACTGCAGGGCGTTCCCTACACCGCCAGGCGAACGCAGGTGATCGTGCAGGATCCGGGAAGCCCCAAGCTGCTCTACGCGGGCACGACCGAAGGGCTGTGGGTGACGCGTGATGGCGGCGAGAGCTGGAAGCAGGCTACACCGACCGATTGGGTGGTGAACGCCATCGTCGTTCTGTTTGCGGGCGGCGGTCGGCCTGGTCGCGTTGCGATTGGCACGGAGCAGGGAATCCGTGTGAGTGACGACGCCGGGCAGAGCTTCGAGCCGGCCAACCGCGGCTTTCGACACGCTGTCGTTAAGCAATTGATCGCCGACCCTCGCGATCCGCACCACCTTTTAATGGTTCGTGGCCGGAGTGCCGGCGATCTCGAGGAAAGCCGCGACGAGGGACGCACCTGGACGCTTGTTTCTTCTGCAAGCGAGGGGAAAGGTCAAACGGGCAAGCCTCGGATGGAGCCGGTCGAGGAGGCCTACGCGAGCCCGTGGGGTTGGCTCGTGCGACTGAAAAACGGCCAAGTGTGGATTTGGGACGATGGAAAGAAGAGTTGGCAAGAGTGGAAGTTGCGCCTCGGGACCTCAAGCATGGGTGAGCAGCGAAACCTGGCGCCGGGCAAGAAGTCGGTTGCGTGGACTCAGCTCGAAATGACGGGGAGTGCGCTCGCGTTCACTCAACCGGAGTTGTACCTGAACTCGCGAGTAGGCGTGGTGCGCTGTAAGCCGAATGGGGCCTGCATCCCGGTGAAGGCGTTCTCGCGCAGCCTGACACTGCAAGCGCTCTGGGTGAATGAGAGCGGCCGAGAGGTAGCGGTGGTTGCGGACGGAAAGTTTGGAGTCTCGACGGACGCGGGAACGACCGCGGTATGGCGCGATTTGCCCGTGCCAGGAAATGAAGTGCGCTGGCTCGCATCCCGTGTCGGCCGCGAAGAGCCCGCTTTCTTGTTGGGCACCGACAAAGGGCTCTACCAATCGCGCGCCGAGGGTGTCCAATGGCGCCTGATTGAAGGCGGATTGCCTCGAGGGCGAATGGAGTGGTGGCTCGACGGGAACGGACTGGAAGTGGCCGCGCTCGGCGGGGGAGGAGTGTACCTTTCGCGCGATCGGGGCACGAATTGGACGCGAGTCGACAGCGATGCGGAGCGAAGCCGTTTTTCCGGGCTGGCAGAGCTGGGTCCAGAGACCATTTTGGCTGGTTCCGAAAGCGAAGGGCTGCTGCAGCTAAACGCCGCGAGCGAACCGTAGACCGAGCTGAGGCAACCGCGCCGGCGGCTTTCGCTAGGAGAACGTCGTCTGAGGCGGCCGGGGTCGGCGAAGAAGGCCAGCACGCGCCGCTTGAATTCGTTGGGTCGATACCCCAGCGCGGCGGTGTGGTAAGCCTCGGGAACGCCCGCGCTCGGCGGGCAGGATCAACGAAATTAGGGCCACGAACCAGCCAAGAACCATGGCGATTAGGGGCGCAACCAGGAGCCAGCTGGAGAGAATCCGGGAACGAATCGCATCTATCGAGTAAACGCAGCAATTGGCGCAATTGTTCAATGACAGGCAACGTTACGTGTACGGCCGAGGCCGGGTCCGGGAGTCGTCGAAGATTCAGGAGCGAAAGAGCACGTCTTCACGCTGAAACATTTTCACGGCAAGAAAAATTGCCGCAAGTGCATAGACACAGGTGGAAGAAAAGATCAGCATGATGGAGTTCCAGTGGTATGTTCCGGTAATGATTTCCTTGCAGACGAGGCTGGTGTTGAGAACCGGGATGAGCGCGAGCTTCGGAGTGAGTTCGACGCCCGGCATTACCGAGGCGACCGCGGGAATCACCACAAGAAACGTAAGCGGGGTGAGGTAACTCTGCGCTTCTTTATACGTTTTCGCAAACAAAGCGATTGTCATCAAGACAGCTGAAAATAGAACCGCCAAAGGAAGAGCCATAAAGAAGACCGCGACCACAGAAGCAAAACCCAGGTTCAGATTCAGGCTTTGTTCCCCTGAGGATTGCATCACGTGAGAATGACCTAGGGCGGCAAAAGACAAGCCCATGGAAGTAACGGAAAGGATGGCGGAAGCAAGGGAGGCCGAAAAGACCAGCAAAAACTTGCCGATGACAAGGTCGAGCCGGGAAATCGGGCTAGACAGAATGGTTTCGATTGTGCCGCGTTCTTTCTCACCGGCGGTGAGGTCGATGGCTGGGTACATTGCTCCCGTGAGGCAGAGCAGGATTACGGCATAGCCGATAAAGCCTCCAACACTCGCGCCGCCAACCTTTTCCGGTGGCGCCACGTTTTCCTGCTTGATTACAAATGGCGTAAGGACACTGGCAGGGAGATTCTTGGCGGCTAGACGATCCCTTACGACCGAGTCGCGATATTCCTCGATAGCCTTTTGGAGATGGTCGGCGCCAAAGGAAGACTTGAGTTCCCCCTGATAGAAATAGATATCCACCGTCTGGGCCGTTCCTGAGGTAAGAGCAGCTTGGAACCCCTTGGGAATTTCGACTGCGGCGCGAATGTCCTTGTTGGAAATCTGGTCTCTCCAATTGACGGAGTAAGGAACGACTTCCAACTTGTCGAGTTTATGCAGGCGTTCGAGAAGCTGAGGCGAGTCCTCGCCGCCGAGAATCATGATTTTGGGGATTTCCTTTTCCGCGTTGCCGATCATGACGGTCGCGAGGGCCGTTATGCCCACCATCAGAATGGGAAAGGCGAGCAGCGGCACCAGGACGGTGGAAATCAGAGTGCGGCGGTCGCGCAGCCATTCGGTCAGCTCCTTGCGGTACACGACGGAGATGGCGGGAAGATTCACGGGTCAGGCCTCCGGGTTAGTCTGATAGGGGCCTACGACGGTGACAAAGATCTCCTCGAGGTCGTGCTGGCGGTAATGATCGCGTAATTCGGCCAGCGAGCCTTCGGCAAGAAGCTTGCCCGACTGGATGATACCAACGACATCACACAGTTTTTCGACTTCGCTCATGACGTGAGTCGAAAAGATGACCGTTTTGCGGCGCTGCCGACACTCGCGGATGAAGTCGA
The DNA here is from genome assembly GCA_035262325.1 of Candidatus Acidiferrum sp. Classification (GTDB taxonomy): domain Bacteria; phylum Acidobacteriota; class Terriglobia; order Acidiferrales; family UBA7541; genus Acidiferrum. The sequence continues at coordinate 15,921 of DATFTB010000106.1, read as the reverse complement.
TGATGGTACGTGCGGTCATGATGTCCAGGCCGATCGTGGGCTCGTCGAAGATCATGACTTGCGGATCATGGATGAGAGTCCGCGCAATCGACGTTTTTTGCTTCATGCCGGTGGAAAGCTTGTCGCAGCGGCGGTCGCGGAACGAATTCATGTCCAGGCGCGAGAAGATTTCATCGGCGCGTTTTTTGAGCGTGGGTTCATCGAGGCCATTCAGGCGGCCGAAGTATTCGACCATTTCCCGGGAGGTCAGCCGGGGATAGAGCGCGGTGGCGGCAGAGAGGAACCCGACGTTGGCGCGCACCTTGTCGGGCTCGTCGACGACGTCGTGTCCGCAGACGACCGCGGTTCCGTCGGTGGGCTCGAGAATTGTGGCGAGCATCCGCAGCGTCGTCGTCTTGCCGGCCCCGTTTGCGCCAAGAAGCCCGTAAATCTGGCCCGGCTTACAGACAAAGCTTACGTTGTCGACCGCGCGGATAGCGCCGCGTTTCTTGTCGTGGAAGACCTTCGACAGACCTCGAGTTTCGATCATGGGGGCCGTCCTCAACCTGCGCAAAAGAAGTTGGGGCCAATCGGATGCTAACAGGGATACGCCGCTGCGTTGGGGGAAATATCATCAATCGAGAAAGCCACTTGGAGAGAACCCAAGCCCTTGCGCTGCGCGCTCACCCCTTGTGACAGTTGGGGCACTGCTTGGCATCGAACTTATCCGCTGGCACACGAAAGACGTTGTTGCACTGGATACAAACGCGGTGAATAACCGGCACCGATGAGGTCGCGGGGGGAACGGGTTTGGGGGTTGTTGTCGAGCCGGATTGAGGATTGTCGGACATCTAGGGCAGTGTAACACGTGCGACCGGAGGAAGGGACGGCATCCCCCGCCGCGAGTGGCAGCATCTCAAAACACAGACGGTGAACGATGTAGAGAAATAGCTTAACCTCCTGATAGACTTTAGGTTAGGACGCCACCGCCTGCGGCAATTCGGCCAGCAAGCCAAACAGATTCGAGCAGCGTGTCCGGCGCGCTGGAGCGACCCGGGTGTGGAATTGGTCTTGCGCTGCTAATGGATTGCGAAAGAAAAATTTCGGGAAGCTATGGATAGGAAGCTGAGAAACCGTACGCTGTTATTTCTGGCGCTCGCCGCCGTTGTTGCGTTCGCCCTGGTGCGCCTGAGCGGCAGGCAGCCGGTCGCGAAGATCTCGGCCACGACACCGGTGCGGCAGAACATCGTCTCGTCGGTCAGCAGCAACGGTAAAGTCGAGCCGATTTCGCCTTATACGATTCGCGCAGAGCTGGACACGTTTGTCGAGAAAGTGCTGGCCTCGGAAGGCCAGAACGTCAAGAAGGGCCAGTTGCTGCTCCGGCTCGACGTGAAAGATGCAACTTCACAGCTCGCCGCAGCAAAAGCGAGGCTCCTCCGCGCCCAGGATGAGCTGCGTTCGGCGCAGGCGGGCGGGCGGGCCGATGAAGCGGCACGGATCAACGGGGACCTCGCGAAAGCTCAGGCGGAACTGGATCGGCGACAACGCAATCATGATTCGCTCGAACGCCTGCTAGCGCAGGGAGCCGCAACCAAGGATGAACTGGCAGCCAACGATCTGGCTCTGGCACAGGCGCAAGCCGACGTCAACAAGTTGAGCGCCGCCAAGAAGGAATTCAGCCGGGCCGCGGTGCTCGACACCTCACGCGCGGAGCTGGCGGTCGAGCAGGCGCAAAGCGACGTCGCGGCGCTCGAGGCGAAAGTGCGGCAAGGAAGCATCACAGCGCCAGTCGACGGCACGCTCTATTCGTTACCGGCAAAGACGGGCGAGTATGTGAAGGTAGGAGATTTGCTTGCGGAAATGGCCGATCTGCACAGGGTCCGCGTGAGGGCCTTCGTCGATGAACCGGAGATGGGCGGTCTCGAGCCGGGGCTGCCTGTGAAGATCACCTGGGATGCCTTGCCTAACCGGACCTGGGAGGGGAAGACCGAAATCATCCCGAGGCAGGTGGTGGCGAGAGGCTCGCGAAGCGTGGGCGAATTGCTGTGCTCGGTCGACAACGAGAAACTGGAGCTGCTGCCGAACACAAATGTGAACGTGCGTATCCATTCGAAAGAGCGCGTGAACGTGGTGGCCGTGTCGCGCGGTGCCGTCGAGAGAGAATCCGGCCAGAGCTACGTCTTCGTGGTGATCAGCAGAGTAGGCAAAACCATGCTGGAGAAGCGCCCGATCCAGGTGGGAATCGCGGACGCCACAAATTTCGAGGTCATGAGCGGACTGCAGGCGGGCGAAGTCGTCGCGCTACCCGGGGATGTGGACTTGAAGGACGGCATGGTCGTAAAAGTTGTGAATATGGACATGTCAAACATCAAGGGTGACAAGAATGCAGGGCTGTTCTAGTGACGTACTCCGTTCCGTCAACCGAACGGCTTCTAAATGCCCGTTTCTCGCGACTGCCACCGAAAAGTGTTGCCCGGCAAGAGGCACTCTGGCAGGACACTTTACGCGAAGGCTCAGTCCGAGCCCTATGCCAGGAAAGAGAATACAACAGCGGCGGGCTTACCTGCCACTTAAAAGAAGCAGCCCGCGCCCGCAATTTTATCGGTTCAGGAAACATCCAAGTTGGTCCTTTCGAGCGGAGTCTAAGAAGTGAGGAACACCTCTGTTTTTGGTGTATCGACTGAAGAGCGATTCCACGGTTCGCTCGGGATGATGTGTCGCCGAGCTTTTCCGCAAGCTGGTAAGGCAATGCTCTCCGCGTTTTTGTGGCTGGCGGTGCTTCCACTTGCGGCGACGCCGCAAGACACCCCTCTCGACGCAGCCAAGCAAGCTTACGAAAAAGGCGACTACACAAAGGCCATCGAACTTCTGAAGCCGGCGGCCGAGAAAGAGCAGGGCAACGGCGAAATCCATCTGCTGCTGACGAAATGCTATCTCGAAACAAAGCAATGGGACGCGGCCGTAAGCAGCGGTGAAAAGGCTGTCGCGAGTAATCCGAAAAGCTCCATTTATCACCAGTGGTTGGGCGATGCCTATGGACAAAAAGCCAACCACGTCTCGATGCTAAGCGCCTATCCACTCGCGCGAAAAACGCAAAAGGAGTTCGAGACCGCTGTACGGTTGGACGAAACAAATTTTGACGCCATGCTCGACTTGATTGAATACGACTGCACCGCACCGTCGATGGTTGGCGGCGGGGAGGACAAGGCACAAGCGCTGATCCAGAAGTTAATGGCTCTCGATCCCGCCGAGGGCCATTACGGCGCCGGAATCTGCAAAGCGCAAAAAAAGGACTACGCGGCGACCGACGCCGAATTTGCGAAGGCCCTCGAAAACAAGCCCAAATTGGTTGACCGCCTCTACGATATCGGCGATTACTTTCAGCAACGCGGGCAGGCCGACAAACTGATCGCGGTTGCGGACGCCGGAGCAGCCGTGGCGCCGGATGATCCGAGAGGGAAGTTCTATCGCGCTGTGGGCTGGATTCTGCAGGGCGAAAAACTGCCGGAAGCGAACAAATTGTTGAATGAATATTCAAACGAAGCGCCGGTGCGCTCAACATACCCGAAGCCATGGGAAGTGCACTATTGGATGGGGAAACTCTACGAGGCTCAAAAGAACCCGACCGGCGCGAAGGCAGAGTACCGCGCCGCGCTGAAGCTTGAACCAAAGTATAAGCAAGCACAGGACGCGCTGAAGCGGCTAGGTGGTTGAAACGAGACCGGCAACGAGCGGAGGTTGTGGATGCAGTTAAAGGAAACACTGACGGTGGCGGTGGACGCGCTGCGAGCGAATAAGATGCGCGCGGTGTTGACGTCGATTGGCGTAATCATTGGAAGCGCCTCGATCGTGCTGGTCGTTACCGTCGCTCTAACCAGCCGCAAATATGTGATCTCGCAGATCGAGGCGGTAGGTTCGAACCTGGTATGGGCCGAAATGATTAAGACGCCTGACAAGGAACAGCCCTTAAGTCACCGGCTGACCCTGGCGGACATGACCGCGCTGAAGGAGACCATTCCCGGAGTCGTCGCGGCAGCCGGCATCGCCGATATGCCCATGACCGTCGTGGTGGAAGGGCGCGCGCGGCCGGTGTCGCTGATTGGAGTGACGGATGGCTATCAACAGATCCGCCGGCTCGTGATCTTGCGAGGACGCTATTTCGATGAAGGCGACATGGAGACGCACGGCAAAGTGTGTCTGATCACGCAGGACCTTGCGCTGCGCGTCTTCGGTGCCGACAACCCGATCGGCCGCAGCATTCGAATGGGGGAATTGACGTTCACCGTCATTGGGGTGTTCCGCGAGCGGGTAGCGACGTTTGGTCTGACGGAATTGCAAAAGGAATCGGTGCTTATCCCGCACCCGCTAATGAGGTACTACACCGGCCAAGACGTTTTGAACGTATTGTACGCGCAGGCTTCGAGTCCGGAGGACGTCGGCACGCTCGCGCGCCAAATGACGCGATTGCTCAAGAGCCGGCATCCCCCCGAAGCCGAGTACGATGTGCAAACGTTGACCGCGATCGTAGGAGCGGCTCGCGCCATCTCCGAGGCGCTGACCATCGTGCTGCTCGTGATTGCTTGTATTGCGCTGCTGATCAGCGGGATTGGCATCATGAACATCATGCTGGTGACGGTCCGGGAACGCACGCGCGAGATCGGGATCCGCAAAGCGATCGGAGCGCCGCGAACCGATATTATGGGCCAGTTTTTGATCGAGGCATTTCTGATCAGCGGCGGCGGTGCGGTAATTGGAGTTCTGATAGGAATTGCCATCCCGGTAGGCGTGCAGCAGGTCTTGCCGGGAAACCTGCGCGTGCCGATTTCGCCCGCCAGTGTGATTGTGGCGTTCATGGTTTCCTGTGTGACGGGGTTATTTTTCGGGTGGCTACCGGCGAATCAAGCGGCAAAGCTGGACCCGGTGGAGTCGTTGCGGTACGAGTAGGGGTGGTCGCCAGGCGCGAAGGCAATGTGCGGGGAAAGGCGGAGAAAATGGACTGGTCGCGAAGCATCGTTTTCGCAGTTTTGTGCCTCGCGGGAGGTGCGGCAAGCGTGCTCGCGCAGGACGCGAGCCAAACCCAGACTGCGCCTGCCCCTGTGGTGCTGACCCTGAAATGGAGCATCGATCTGGCGCTCCAGAACAGTAAAGAGATCCAGTTAGCGAAAATTCAGGCTCGTGTCGCAGATCAGTCCGCGAGCCTGACGAAAGCCGAATTCCTGCCCAATCTCTATGCGGGTTCAGGCGCAGGCTACACCTACGGCCTTCCCGAAACTCCTGGGGGACGCCCACCTTCGATTTTCAGCCTGACCTATACCGAACAAGTGTTTAACGGCCCCCTCCGTGGATTGGCGAAAGAACAGCAAGAGCAGGCAAGGGCGCAGCACATCGCCCTCGAAGACACCCGCAATATCGTGATGCAGCGCGTGGCCACAGCTTATCTGGAACTCGTCAAAGTGCGTCACTCCCTGGAGCTGCTACGCAAAGAAAAAGACAGCGCCCAAAAAATCGTCGACGTGACCCAAGAGCGCCAGGGAGAAGGATTCGAGCTGCCGACCGAAGTGACCAGAGCACAACTGACCAAGGCGCAGGTCGTGCAGCGAATTCTCCAACTCGAGGGACGTCAGGATGAACTGGAGGTATTCCTGCGGAATGAGCTGGGCCTGGCGCTCGAGCAGCCCATCGAGGTGACACCCGAAGACCTGCCGGGCTCGGCCGAGCAGGCTGGGGCGAACCTTGTGGCCATGGCGGCGCAGGGGAACACCAGTCTAGCCTTCGCCGAATCGGACGTTAAAGCAAAAGAATTCCGGCTGGCCGGAGAGAAAAAAGGGTATTGGCCGACGCTCGAGCTGGTTTCAATTTACAGCGTGCTGGCGAAATATAATTTCAGCAACTACTCGAACATCTATACCAACTTCAAGTACAACAACCTCAACGCCGGCATCAACGTCAATGTGCCCATCTTCAGTTCAAAGACGCGCGCCAACGTGGCTCTGGCGCAAGCTAATCTGGACGCGGCAAAGGTGAACCTCGCGGGGAAGCGCAACCAGGTGAGCGCGGAAGTTCGCCAACGTTCGCGAAAAGTGCAGGAGACCGAAGCAGCAAAGGAAGTGGCGCGGCTTGAGCTCCAACTGGCGCAGCAGAACCTGGCTGTGATTCAGTCGCAGTTCGGCGAAGGCAAAATGAGTTTGCGCGACGTCGAAAAAGCCCGGCTGGACGAGAACGAGAAATGGATGGCCTATCTGGAGGCCAATTTCCGGCGACAGCAGGCTCAATTGGAGCTTTTGAGGTCGGCAGGCCAGCTCGATAAGGTGCTGGAATAGAAGCGCATGCTGGACAAAGAGAGCGTGCAGCTATTGCGCGATGCGCTGGAGAAGTTGGACGAGGGATTTGCTTCCCTACCAGAACATTCCGAACGGCCGCCGGGAGCGAAACGCATGGCCGAGGTGCTCGGCGCGGCGGCGGAAAAGTTGCAGAATAACTTCCCCTATTTTCATCCTTTGTATGCCGGGCAAATGCTGAAGCCGCCCCATCCGGTGGCGCGCATTGCTTACGCCTTGGCGCAATGGATCAACCCCAATAACCACGCGTTGGATGGCGGGCGAGCCTCTTCGGCAATGGAGAAAGAGGCGGTAGCCGAGTTGGCGCGAATGATCGGCTGGGCCGAACACCTCGGACACCTGACGAGCGGCGGAACGATGGCAAATCTGGAAGCGCTTTGGGTGGCAGGCCAGCTTGCGCCGAAGAAAACGATCGTGGCCAGCGAACAAGCGCACTACACGCACAAGCGAATTAGCGGCGTTTTGCACTTGCCATTCGAGGCGATTCCTTGCGATGCACGCGGCAGAATCAGCGTCGAGGCGCTCGAGAACCGCTTGGTGAAGGGAGGCGTTGGCGCAGTTGTGGCGACAGTAGGAACGACAGCTACGGGCTCGGTCGATCCGCTCGAGGAAATCCTCGATCTCGGCAAAAAATATCATGTCCGCGTGCATGCGGATGCAGCCTACGGAGGCTACTTCGCCTTGGCAGGAAATCTGAGCGGCGAGACCCGCGCCGCTTTCGACCGTTTGGGGCAAGCGGATTCCATCGTGATCGACCCGCACAAACACGGTCTTCAGCCGTACGGGTGCGGCTGCGTGATCTTCCGTGATCTTGCTGTGGGACGGCTATACAAGCATGAATCGCCTTACACCTATTTCACTTCCCAGGAACTGCATCTCGGCGAGATTAGCCTGGAGTGCTCGCGGGCCGGAGCTTCCGCGGTCGCGCTATGGTCCACACAGAAGCTTCTGCCGCTCGTAAGAAACGGCGAGTTTGCCAAAGGCCTCGAGTCTTGTCGCGAAGCCGCGCTCGATTTGTACGAAAGATTGAGGGGAGACAAGCGGTTCATCACCGCATTTCCGCCGGAGCTGGATATCGTGGTGTTCGCGCCCCGTGCAGCGAGCGTGACCGAAGCTTCGCTGCTGGCCCGGAAGGTCTTCGACGCCGCTGCCACGAGAGGCCTACATTTGGCAGTGGCCGAACTGCCCACGGAATTCTTTGCCGCAGACATGAACGGGATGAAAGGAGACCGGCCCACTCTGACCTGCTTGCGATCGGTCCTGATGAAGCCCGCACACCGGGAATGGGTTGGGCGCATCTGGGGCATCCTTGCCGAGGCCACAAGAGAGGCGCGGATCAGCTAACCACCTCTGCTATCGACGTTCCGTCGAGACGAGAGTGAAAAAGATCAGGGCCAATGCAAAGGGCGATTGCGGAGGCAAAAAGAACAGCTGCGGCCAAGTAACCCGCGAACTTGTACCGGGAACTCTCCAGCTGTTTTACATGAAAGGCTACGGCGCGGTGGAGTGGGGCGTTCACCGCTTCCACTCCCGGGGCACGAAGGCAGAGAAACGGTCAGGCAGGGCAAGTTCATCGACCTCTGGCGGCTTAAAGAGGGAACCTGGAAGATTACCCGGGTCCTTGGCTACGGCCACCGTGCCAAGTAGCCCCGGCGAGGTTGGAAGTCGCTTCGCGGCGGCAATTGCCATTGAATGCGTTATTTAACAGTTGGACGGCCAGTTCGCCCCGTTGGGAAAAAGACATGGGCGGATCGAACCAAGTCCGGTAGACTATAATCTGGATCTCGAGGGTTGTAGGCTGGGCCATGGCCGGAGCGGTATTTGTGTGGGCGCTGGCCCGAAAAGGCGAGGGAAACCGATTCTGAAATGGCCTGAGGGTGAAGAATGCCTGATGTTTTGAAGACGATTCTGTTGAATCCGCCGAGTTTCGAAAATTTTGATGGCGGCGCGAGCTCGCGGTGGCCTGCCACGCGGGAAATCGAATCCTATTGGTTCCCCGTGTGGCTGACCTATCCGGCAGGCCTGATTCCGGGCAGCCGGCTGCTTGATGCTTCGCCGCATAAGATCAACTGGCAGCAGACGGTAGAGATCTGTAAGGACTACGAGTTCCTGGTGTTGTTTACCTCGACAGTGGGTTTTGAAAGCGACGTCAAACTGCTGAGGAAAATCAAGGAAGGCAACCCTTCGTTGAAAGTGGCTTTCGTTGGGCCGCACGGTCACATCAAGCCCGACGAAACGCTGAACGCCAGCGAGGACATCGATTTCGTCGTGCGCGGTGAATTTGACCATGCCGTGACGGAATATGCCCACGGCAAGCCGCTCGACCAGATCCTTGGCGCCAGCTACCGCCGAAACGGACAAATCGTACACAACGCGCCCCGGGCGCAAATGCACACCGAAGAACTGGACGCGCTGCCGTTTGCGGCGGATATCTATAAGCGCGATCTGCAAATCGAAAGATACAACGTACCCTTCCTGCTGAATCCCTTCGTATCCTTCTACAGCTCGCGTGGCTGCCCCGCGCTCTGTACTTTCTGCATGTGGCCGCAGACGCTTTCAGGCCATGCTTGGCGGACGCGCTCGGTCGACAACGTGGTCCAGGAAGTGAAGAACGCACTCGAGTATTTCCCGCAAATGAAGGAGATATTCTTCGACGACGACACGTTTAACATCCGCAAGGACCGCGTCATCGAGCTGAGCCAAAAATTCAAGCCACTGAAGTTCCAGTGGTCCTGCACGGCTCGGTGCCACAGCAGGTATGAAGAGTTGAAAGCCATGGCCGATGGCGGTGCGCGGCTCTTCATCGTCGGTTTCGAATCAGGCGATCCGCAGATTCTGAAGAACGTCAAGAAGGGCGCGACCGTCGAGATGGCGCGCGAGTTCATGAAGAACTGCCGCAAAGTTGGGATCAAGGTGCACGGCGATTTCATCATTGGCCTGCCGGGCGAGACCAAGGAAACCATCAACAACACGATCGAGTTTGCCAAAGAGCTGGATTGCGAAACCATACAGGTGTCCCTGGCCCACGCCATGCCCGGTACCGAACTGCACGATCAGATGGCAAAAGAAGGCTTCTTGCGCGTCGAAGCCTTGGCGGACTCGAGCGGCCATCAGCTCCCTCATATCGAATACCCGCACCTTTCGCAGGCAGAAATGATGGCGGGAGTAAACCGCTTCTACGACGAATACTACTTCCGTCCGCGGATAGCGTGGCGGATCGTGCGCGAAGCTCTTTGGGATAGTCATGAGCGCAAGCGCTTGTACCACGAGGCGACGGACTTTCTTAAACTCCGCGCCGAGCGCCTGAAGTGGGTCCGGCAGGGTGGAGATGAGCCAAAAGCAATGGTCTCTGTGCCGGGAGCCAGTTCCGCCGGTGGAAACGACTAATCTAAGAAAGTAATGACAGATCAAAGAGTCAGATACAAGACGCTATTCATGGTCTCGCTGATGGTAGTGTCAGCGAATCTAGGCGACCTCATGCTCAAACGCGGGATGGTGCAGATTGGGGCCGTCGAGATGTCCCGATCAGGCCTATGGCGCGCCCTGCTCTCGACAGCTCATAACGGCACCATCTGGCTGGGAATTCTTTTCCTGATCGGGTTTACGCTCTGTTATATGACCGCCGTGAGCTGGGCGGACTACAGCTATGTTATGCCGGCGGGGGCGTTTGGATACGCCGTGCAGACGCTGCTGGCGGTGGTGATACTGCACGAGGCAGTGAGCGGGCGGCGCTGGTTTGGTGTCGTGCTGATCGTTATGGGTGTATTGCTGGTTGGACAGACGCACCCCGTTACGACCAACCAAAAGGCGGTGTCGCCGTGATCCGGGTAGTCCTGATGCTAATTTTTTTCATTTTCTGCAGCACAAGCGGCGAAATCGTCCTGACCCACGGCATGAAAATGGTGGGGGAACCGCAAAGCTTCAGGCCCGGGACGCTGCTGCGCTTTCTGGGCAAGGCTTTAAGAAACGGATGGGTTTGGACGGCGTTGCCGCTTCTCGCGGGATCGTTTTACTCGCTCCTGGTGCTGCTTTCCTGGGCGCCGTTAAGCGTCGTGATACCAGCGACCGCGTTCAACTATGTTGTGGGCACACTCGGTGCCAAGTACATACTGAATGAGCAGGTGTCGAGGAAGCGTTGGATGGGGGTAGCCATGGTTTCTGTCGGCGTGGCTCTCGTGCTCATCAACGGATGATCGCGCGTTGGCGCTGAGTGGCAGGCATTCCGACCTTTATCCCCAGCGACTTATCAGATGCACAGCGACCCTGCCTTGAGTTAGCATTGGTGACTGGCCGGAGGCAACGCCGGGGTACGAAGTGTCTTAGAGTCTGAGGGCTCGCGAAGCCCCGTACCTCGCGCGACAATAGTCAAATGGCTACACTTATGTTATGGTCTGTTCAACTTGCCAGGCCAAATGCGTAGAGTTGCGGATTTCGCGATGCTGAGAACTCCGCTTGGGAGTAGATAGCGGCGTGTGGCCGAATACCCTTCGAGCTCTGATTTTACTGGTCGCGTTGTCACCGTTGATCTACTACGGTCTGGCCGTGTATGCCGGGTTGAGTTTTTTCCGCTGGAAGAAGAGACTGCCTCCCCTTGACCGCTCGTATGCCCCGCCGATAAGCATTCTGAAGCCTGTGCGAGGCGTGGATCGGGAAGCCTACGAAAACTTCTCGAGCATGTGCGAACTCGACTACCCGGAATACGAAATCGTCTTCGCGGTTGCGGAAAGAGACGACCCCGTGATCGGTCTAATCCGCAAGCTGCAAGACGCGTTCCCTGGCCGGTCCATCCGGCTGATTGAGGGCGTCGAACAGGTTGGAAACTGCCGAAAAACCAATAGCCTGTGCCGATTGGTAAAGGAAGCGAAATACGAGCTATTGGTGATAAACGATAGCGATGTGCGCGTAGACAAGGATTATCTGTGGGACGTGGTGGCGCCCTTCAGCGACCCCAAGGTCGGCGTCGTGACCGCGCTCTTCCGGAGCAAAACGGGCGGTGGCATTGCCGCGGATGTCGACGCCGTCGGAGTGCCAACGGACGCATCGGCCAATACGCTGCTAGCGTGGAAGTTCGGCAGAATCGATTTTGCACTGGGCTGGACGATGGCTATTACGAAAGAGCGGCTGGCGGAAATCGGTGGCTTTGAAGCCCTCATTAACATGCATTCGGACGATTTCGCACTTGGGAATGAAGTGGCGAAAAAAGGTTACCGCGTCGAGTTGATGCGCAATCCGGTCTGGATGGTCTTTCCCCAGGAGTCTATTGGGCAGTTCCTGGCGCACGAATTGCGCTGGCTGATCCAGCTGAGAAACCTTCGATTGATGGGCTATCTGGGCATGTTCCTGACATTTGGTTTTGCTTGGTTGCTTCTGGTTGTAGCGATCGCCTCTTCCTGGAAAATTGTCGTGGCCTATCTAGCCGCGTATGCCGCTCTGCGGCTCTCGGTTGCCTGGGTCATCGGCGTCTGGGTTCTCGAAGACCCCACGGTGCGCAGAAGACCGTGGCTGGCCCTTGTCCGGGACGCTTTGAATCTGGCGGTGTATTTCGCGAGTTTCTTCTCGAACAAGGTAGAGTGGCGAGGAGTACCGTACAAGCTGCGCGGGCCCTTCCTCGAACCGGTTCCTCCCATTGGCGAAAACACCTCCGCGAGACAAGCCTAGCTGCAATTGCCAAGCCGCCGGCGGTTTTTCCGCCGTAGCACTCAAAATTTCTGCTTTAATACAATCGAGCGATGCCGCACCTCTCCATTTGGCGCGTGGTGATCCTGCTTTTGGCGATCGCCCCGCTCGCCTATTACCTGGTCGCAATCCTCGCAGCTGTTCGGTTTTTCCTCCGCGAACGGGCCAAGCGGCTACCTGATTTCACACCTCCGGTCAGCGTCCTGAAGCCGGTGCGCGGTGTCGATTTTGCCTCGTTCGAGAATTTTTCGAGCTTTTGCAGACAAGACTACCCCGATTACGAGGTCCTGTTTTGCGTCAACGAAATGTCAGATCCCGCCGTCGAGGTTGTCCGGGCAGTGATGTCGGAATTTCCGAAGCGCCGAATACGCCTACTCTCAGGCGCGACCCAACTCGGCGCCAACCGAAAAGTAAATAACCTGGTGCTCCTGACCAAAGCGGCGCGATACGAATTCGTTGTGCAGAGCGATGGCGACGTGCGTGTCGGTCCAAATTATTTGCGGGAAGTACTCGCGCCGTTCGCGGATCCCGACGTCGGCCTCGTGAGCTGCTTTTATCGGGGAATCGCAGAACCAAATCTGGGAGCCGAACTGGAAGGTGTCGGGGCCGCTAGCGACTTCTTCGCGGGTGCATTGGTGGCGGATTGGCTCGAAGGAACTACGTTCGCGCTAGGGGCATCGGTCGCGACCCACAAGTCCTGGCTCGCGAAAATCGGAGGCTACGAGGCGCTCGCCAGGCTGCTCGCGGATGATTATGAAATCGGACACCGCATCCACAAAGCCGGCGGCAAGGTCCTGCTCTGCCGGGAACCGGTCTGGACGATGTACCCTGCGCAAACGCTCAAGGGGTTCTGGGACCATCAACTTCGTTGGGCGCGAACGGTGCGGACGGTGCGCCCGGCCTCCTTCTTTGGGCTGATGTTCACGCATGGTTTGCCGTGGGCCCTGTTGGCTGCTGCTGTGGCGCCTGCTGTTTGGCTGGGAGCAATATATCCGGCAGCGTATTTGATTCTCCGGCTTTCAATGGCCTGGGTCGTCGGCGTTTGGGGAGTCGGCGATGAGCTCCTGAAGCGCGCACTGTGGCTCGTGCCACTGCGCGACGCAATCCACTTTGTCGTGTGGATCGCAGGGTTTGCTTCGAACCGCGTGAACTGGGGCGGGGTCGAATACACCATTCACAAAGGCGAAATGGAAGAAGAGCGTTCCTTTAGTCCGTGATTCGCGAGTGGGAACTTGCCAGGGCAGGCGCGGAACAGGAGTTTAGCGATGCCAACGCCAAAAGCAGCGAATATCCACAACTTCATCAAGCCCTACGTTGTTGTGTCGGGCAAGAAATTCATTCTGAAGGATCATGACCCAAGAGACATGCATCACCTGAATTCAGAAGACAAACCCGAGGCCAAGAGGTTGGTCGAAGAAAGCGTGAGGATGCTGGCGGAACTTCAAGAAGTTCTCTATGCGCAATCCAGCTGGGGGTTGCTGCTGATTTTTCAGGCCATGGATGCTGCGGGAAAAGACAGCACGATCAGGCATGTGATGTCCGGTGTGAACCCACAGGGCGTGGATGTCTTTTCCTTCAAGTCTCCTTCGAGTGAGGAGATGTCGCACGACTTTCTCTGGCGTACCAATCGGAGCCTGCCTCCACGAGGAAAAATCGGAATCTTCAACCGTTCTTACTATGAAGAGGTCCTGGTGGTGCGGGTGCACCCGGAACTGCTCGAGAACCAGCGCATCCCCGAGAAACTACGCGGGGAACACTTCTGGCGGCATCGGTTCGAAGATATCCAAGCCTTTGAACACTACCTCACGCGGAATGGCATTGCCATCCTGAAGTTCTTTCTAAATGTTTCCAAGAAAGAGCAGAAGCGGCGATTCCTGGAACGCCTCGAAGATCCGAGGAAGCACTGGAAGTTCTCGGCCGCAGACATTCGCGAGCGGAAACGCTGGGACGACTATCAAGATGCTTACGAAAAAATGATTCGAAACACCGCGTCGGAGTACGCGCCATGGGTAGTTGTACCTGCCGACAACAAGTGGTTCACGCGCCTGGTTGTGGTGGCGACAATCGTGGATGCGCTGACGAGCCTGGACCTGGAGTACCCGAAGTTGAACGACAAGCAGCTCAAAGAATTGGCGGCAGCGAGAAAACAGCTCCAAAAGGAGTAGCGTTCCGGCAGTCGGTGCGGCGCTCGCCGAAATCAGTGAGGGCCATCGTCGACGGTCGGTGTCGAGGGGTGGGGAGTCGGCACCACTTTTAGCCGGTTCAAACCCATGCTTTGAAATATCGTCGGCCAGTAGTTCTTGAACATGTTGCCGGCGAAGCGCCACGCCAGATCGATGCCGAAGCGTTCCGCTGTTTTTGCTCCGGTCTGCTCCGAGACCGGCAAATAGACGTTTGCGAGAGTTTCCGCAGCCAGTGTGCCAACGAGGCCGGAGGTGTTGAAACCATCGCGCCCCGAATCGTTGCGAGTGACGAACAAGCGCACAGTAGAGTATTTTATGCTGCTCCATACGGACGGATGGCTCTGGGGAAAGAAGCGCGGATCCTGATGTAGGGCCGATGCAAGAGCAAAAGTGCTGAAGAAGCTGGTTGACGACGCCCTCGCCATCGCCGCTCCGAAGCGTCCGCCATAAGCGTCCCAGCCCTGCCCGTAGGCCTCGGGAACGTTCCGGGCTTGACTGACGCCTGCATTGAACGCGGCCGCAAGAATATAGGGTGGTGAAATGCTTTGATTGATAAAGATCTTGAATTTTGCGCTGACAGGGAGTGGCCCTTCGCTTGTGGCGATATCGGGGAAGACGAAGGACTTGTTGGATACATACCCGATGAATCTCTGTGCCGTCCCGCCGCTTGACTCCACGATGGCTGGCTGTTTAGGCTGCGGGGAATCCGGCAAACTTCTGTTTCCCGATCCCGCGCCGGCAGGCTTTTGCCCATAGGCGCCCGGCGAAACGCTTAGAAAAACACCCGCTAGCAAAGATGCCAGCCAGCGCAAATGAGAGAGGATTTGCGGCATTTTATAGCCCTCCATGTGCCTCCTGCGGTCCGGCATGCGACATCGAACACAGTAAGACCGGATAGAAATCGGTGGGGGCCGAATCCGCCTCTGGTTCCCTTAACTTCAAGGGATTGAAACCTGGAAAGTTCTTGTCTTTCAGACAGACATAACCACCCGCAGTCAGAAGGCTCAATGTGCAGGGAAAATATCATGGCTCAACCAGTCCCGCAACCAATTCTGTTTGACTCTGTGCCTCGATAAGCTCGGGGCGCGCAAAGCAGTTTGCCCCGGTTGACGGAGTGAAAAGTCCCGTTTAATCTAGAAAAGTTGAACTCCGGTGGCGGCTCCTATCCTAGTTTCTGCCACTGTCCAACAAAGTGGAGAATGTTTATCCGTCCGGAAGAATTAAAGGGATTGCTTGTCCAGGCCGGATTCGAGTTCAGAGAGTTTCGTGGCACGTCGCCGGACGTGAGCATTCCCAAAATGATCAGCCTGCTGCGAAAAAGAGCCAAAGGCAAAATCGGCTACAAGGAGCTTGGCCAAGTTCGTAGAAAGCCACGACTTGAAAATCCTTTATAAGGGATACGCCGTCAAACCGTTACAGTGATCTGGCGCAGTTATCTTTGCCAAGTTCTATCAAGGTCGACTCACTAGCCTCAGGTCACACGCGGGGGCTTCGCATCCTGCTGCAAGTAGCTAAGCGTAAATGTCCGGTTACCGCGTACCAGACCTTAGCGGCCTCTAGAGCGTGTAACATATCACCGGCGGCAGCTGGAGCCTGCGTTTAGTTTTGTCGCACGGATTCGATGACGTGGATCAGTGACTCGGTCGGAACGATGCGTGTCATCTTGAAGCCATTGTCGGCAAAGAGTTTGCCGAATTCGTCTTCGGTGCGTTCGCGGCCGCCGGGGAGAAGCAGCATTTCCATGT
>DATFTB010000105.1:0-2757 GCA_035262325.1 Candidatus Acidiferrum sp. | reverse complement strand
GCGTGCCGCCCAAAAAAGTTGATCGCCGCATGGTAGCGCTATGGTGGCCGTCATCGTTGTTCTCTCGACCGATTCGCTTTCCTCGGAGCACACCAGCCGCTTCATCGGCCGGTCAAGTATTTTGTTTTCTCCGTCCCATCTTTCAGATTGCTGATTACTTTCCCGTTGACGCCAAGCTCGCGCTAAGGTCTAATTGTTCTGTATTGAACCGTTTTAATTCGCACCACTTCGCCGCCAGTTCCGACCAACAGAGGACCCGCCATGAAATCGTTCTACGGCTCGGTTTCGAGACCCTTCCGCCCCGTCTTCTTGTTTTACGTTTTCGCCGCATCAGCCGCGCCACAATCCTTTGCACAAACGATTCGCGTTGACGCCGCTCCCTCACACTCGACGAATACCATTCGTCCGACCGAAGCGCTCGGTGCCGGCATTGACCGACTCCCCTATGGCGCTGCCGATAAGCTCTACGTCGAGGACACCATCAAGCAGGTTCTCTCTGCCGGTTGGCAAACCGTAACCTACCGTCAGAACACCGAACTTCACATGGAAGCGTGGCACTGGAATCCGCAAGGCACCTGGAGCGATCCTAGCGGCAAAGGCTATTTCACCGGCAATCCCACTCCCGGCACGGAAATGATTCGGCACTCCTACGGTTATCCTCTTCCTCATCGCGGCGTCACCCGCGATGATGGAACCGACACCGAAGGCTACTCGCGCCTCACCGACGGAAATCCCGATACATACTGGAAGAGTAATCCCTATCTTACAGAAACCTACACCGGCGAAAGCGACGCGCTTCATCCACAGTGGGTTGTCGTCGATCTCGCAAAGCCACGCCTCGTGAACGCCTTGCGCATACAGTGGGCTGAGCCTTACGCCATTCATTTCGTCGTGCAGTATTTCACCGGCGAAGATGCCATCCGCAAGCCCACGCTCGGAGTCTGGCAGGCGTTCCCCGGCGGTACGATCATCGACGGCAAAGGCGGCGAACGAGTGCTTCGGTTAAGTTCCGTCCCGCTCGCGGTCCAGTACATTCGAATCCTCATGACCGCTTCTTCCAACACCTGCGACACGCACGGCAACACCGACAAACGGAATTGCAGGGGCTACGCAGTTCGCGAACTCTACCTCGGCACCACCGGCACCGACGGCAAGCTTCACGACCTGATCCGGCACACTCCCGATCAGGATCAGACGATGACCTACTGTTCATCGGTCGATCCCTGGCACGAGCCCGGCGACCTCAATGAACTCGCCGGCGATCAGGTTGGTTTCGACCTTTTCTACACCGGCGGTTACACGCGCGGTCTGCCAGCCATGATTCCGATCGCTATGATCTACAACATCCCCGAAGACGCCGCCAACGAAATCACCTATATCGAAAACCGTGGCTACCCGATTTCGCACGTTGAAATGGGCGAAGAGCCTGACGGCCATTTCATGAACCCCGAAGATTACGCTGCGCTCTACATCCAGTTCGCTGCCGCGCTCCATCGCGTGGATCCCAAACTGAGGCTTGGCGGGCCTATTTTTACCGGAGTCAACAAGGACATCGAAACGTGGCCCGACGCCTCCGGCCACACTTCCTGGACCGGCCGCTTCATCAGCTACCTCAAAGCCCACGGCAAGATCGGGGAGCTCGCCTTCTTCTCCTTCGAACACTATCCCTTCGAGCCTGGCAAAATTCAGTGGAGCAATTTGTACGACGAAGCGAAGCTTGTGAGCGGCATCATGAAGATCTGGCGCGAAGACGGCGTGCCTTCGAACGTTCCCTTACTCATCACCGAGTCCAATCTTTCCTGGGTCGATTCCGAGGCCTTCCCCGATATTTTTGGCGCCTTGTGGCTAGCGGATTACATCTGCTCATTCCTTAACGGGGGCGGCCAGGCCGTTTACTTTTTCCACTATATGCCCGCTCCCGTGGGTCGCGGCATCAACAATTCTCACGGCACCTTCGCTTTCTTCTCGACAGACCAAAACCTGAAAATCAAACAACCTCTCTCTCAGTTTTTCGCAAGCCAGCTCGTCACTCTCGAATGGGTGCAACCCGGCAGCGGTGAACACAAGCTGTTCTCCGCCGAAAGCGACATTCGCGACGGCGCCGGAAACGATCTTGTTACCGCCTATGCCGCGCGTCGTCCCGACGGACAGTGGTCGCTCCTCATCGTCAACAAGGACCAGGACAATCCGCACACCGTCAAGATTTCCTTCGATGACCCCACTCAGCCCGGCTCGGGCTCCTTCTCTGGCCCCCTGACCGTCAAAACCTTCGGCAAAGCCCAATACCAGTGGCATCCAGCCACGCTCACCGCCGAACCCGATGGGCCCGCCGGCTCCTCGACGATCAACGCCGAACGCGACACCCCGTTCGAACTCCCGGCCGCATCCATCACCGTGCTTCGCGGCTCGCTCAAATATCCCGAAACGGCGCACAAACCGAGCAACTAACGCTTTGGCCAGTCCTTGCTCCTACTCTGATTTGCGATTGCGGATGGGCGCGCGACCTAGAAGTGGAAGTCAAGCCGCCCGAGCCTCGCGACGCCCCTCCCAATAATCCTCAAAGCGGCCGTTGAGATGAGAGCAGCGCAACGCCAAGATCGCGTTGGCTCCCCGCATGGTCCAGAACATTCCTGACTGTTTCAGCCGTGAACCAATCACAGTCTTGCATCCAGCTTCGATCACACCCGAGCCAACAAACAAGTGCTGACGACGAAACTTGGGATAGCGCATGCGCTCTGCATTTCTTTCGAAGTAATC
>DATFTB010000104.1:0-11088 GCA_035262325.1 Candidatus Acidiferrum sp. | reverse complement strand
ACTGCGTTCCCTCGATCGTATTGTTCGTGCAGATATAGAGGTAGGAAGCCGCGGCGGAAAGCTTCAGCTCGTCCTGACGCGGCAAGCGCAGGAACTTCTCCGCCTCGGTCGACCCGGCAATGTTGTGAAGCGTGCCTTTCTTCAATTCGCCGATCGCTTTCGCCGTCCACGCGCCCGTGTGGATGATGTCCACCGGTTTCCCCGCCAGCACGAGGTTCATCGGGACCATCGAGAACTGCATACTCCCGCCGCCCTGCATAAAAATCACCGCGTAGTCGTCGGGAATCGCGAGCAGCTTGCGCAGATTCTGTTCGGCGGCGTTGTTGATGGCCTCGAATTCCGGTGAACGGTGCGACATCTCCATCACCGACATGCCCGTTCCGCGATAATCGAGCAGTTCTTCGCGAATTCGTTCGAGCACTGGCAACGGCAGCGCTGCTGGCCCGGCATTAAAATTGAAAGCGCGCTTGGTGCGCGTAACTGCAGTCGTCAGACTCACGTTCGTTTCGGACCTTTCGGCAAGAAAATTGTGGCGCTTCCCGAGCGATGACCAGGGCGGCGGGACCGCACCCCAGAATAACAGAAGCGGCTACGACCCGGCGATCGCTGACCGCGGGACAGGCCTTCGGGAGCGACCGCCTCTTCGGCCGTGCGGACTAGTCTCGATGTTTCCTTGAGCTCTTCGCGACTTTTTTCTTGAGAGATTGCGCGTATTTTTGCTCGCGCCTTCCGGTGCGCAAAGGCCCGTTTTTTTAGCTTTGGGCCGGCCTGTCCGCACGCAGAAGACGAGCGAACGCTAGAGGAAGGCGCGTCACCCTGGCCTTGTCGAGGCCACCGTTCTAGGCCTCTACGGCAGCGCGAGGTTGTAGCCTTCGGCGACGGCGACGGCCTGTTCTTGGCCTTCGAAACGATAGACCACGATAAGCAGCTTGTCGGCCCCGACGGCGGGGTCGAAGCCCATCGTATCGTTGCTCACGTGAAGGAAGATGGAGCCTTCCCGCGCGCGGGTGCGCAGCACGTCGGTGACGTTCACCGTGCGGTGCTGGACGCCGTAGAAAGCATAGAGAATCTCGAGGGCATGTCGGTTCCGGTCATGGTCGGCGCCGCGGAAGCGATCGTCGCGATCCTGATCGCGGTCGTTGTCGCGCGGGCGATCGTCCCACTCCCGGGCCGGCTGGTTTTGAAACATCGCGGCGTCGAGAAAACCGCCTTCCGGGAAGTCAAACTGGCGTTCTTCTCCGCGAAAATTGCGGGCGAATACGCGGAGGATCTTGTCCCGTCCGACCGCCGGGTCGCCACCCATGGTTTGGTTGTTGACGGCCACGCGGCCATTGACGCCGCCGCGAGAAAGGAGATCGCGAAGAAGACCCGTTACATCCGTGCGCTGCTGCCGCCAGCCATAATCAGCGCGAATTACCTGCCAGGACTCTTGTTGCGCAGAAGCGCGCAAGGCAAGAGCAGCCACCACGCAAGCCGCGCTCAGCAAAACCGCGATAGCGCGAACGCCAAAATTCTTTTGATTCATGAAATCGCTAGACCTCCGTGGTGCGGCGCCACATACAGGAAATACCCGCTTTCCTAACGTTACCCCTTGGCGCGCAACCGCGGAGAAGGGCGTCGGGAAACGGTCGCCTAAACGGCATTACCTTGCTGGTTCCTGCCCGGAAGTTCAGGATTCGGCCGGCCGGTCAGGCGTGCTTGGGTTTCGGGTAGCGGCCTGTGATTTTGCGGGAAGACAGTGGCGGCACGCACGGTCTGAAGACCGACTTCGCCGCCATTTTTCGACGGCCGGGGTCAGGGCAAGGCGCGTAGAATGCGCCGTAAGGGGGGAGACTTATGTTTGAGCTCGAACGGTTTATCTCCGATTGCCGGGCCGCCTTGTGCCAGGAGCCTTCGCAGAGTTCAGTCCGCGAAGTGGTAGCGCGTGCCGTGTCTCTGCCCGGGTCCGTTTTGACCGGACTTCGGGAACCAAGACAAGGGGAGATCCAGACGCTGTACCGCGCAAACGACCTCACGATCCTGAATGTCATCTGGGCGCCGTGGATGAACCTCCTGCCTCACAATCACCGCATGTGGGCGGTCATCGGGATCTACACGGGTCGCGAAGACAACATTTTCTGGCGACGCCTGCCGGACAGCGAGGAACGCGTCGAAGCAGCGGGAGCAAAGTCGCTGTCGGAAAAGGACGTCGTGCCGCTGGGCCCGGACATCATTCATTCTGTGACCAATCCGCTGCCGCGACTGACGGGGGCGCTGCATGTTTATGGCGGTGATTTCTTCGCGCCCGGGCGGAGCGAGTGGGATTCGGAGACGCTCCTCGAACAGCCTTGCGATCCGAAGCGGATGGCCGAGCGGTTTGAAGAAGCAAATGCGCGGCTCAAAGGGGCAGTAGACGGAGGGGCTCGACGACGGCGGCGGTAAGGTCGGCCACGCCAGGGTGGCGTCACGAAGAAGAGGCGAGGGCGAATTCGACGCGGCGGCGGATGGGGTCGATGCGCTCGGCGCGAACGCGAACGCGATCGCCAAGTTTCCAGGACCAGGTGACGCCCGGCTTGCCCCACCGAGAACCAGAGCCGGAACCGCGGCCGCGGGTTCCCCCGAGCACAGCGACGATGGCGTGATCGTTCTCGCGATAGACGCAGCGGGCTTGGACGGCCCGTTCGAGCGCGTCGATGGGCAGCAGACCCTCCACAAAGATGTCGAGGAGTTCGACGTAGCAGCCGTATTTCTGGACCGAAGTGACGAGGCCGTCGTACTCGTCGCCGAGATGCTGCTCCATGAACTGTGCGGTCTTCCAACTGATGAGTTCGCGCTCAGCGTTGGCGGCGCGGCGTTCGGTTTCGGAAGTTTCAGCGGCAATTTCCTCGAGATGCCTCTGGGAGTAGAGCGACGCCTCGGCGCCAACGGCAGGCTTGATGTGGGCGGGCGGCTTGTCTTCGGGGTGCGCGATGGCCCATTTGAGGATGCGATGAACGATGAGGTCGGGATAGCGGCGAATGGGCGAAGTGAAGTGTGTGTACTCGTCGAAGCCGAGAGCGAAGTGGCCGAGAGAATCGGCGGCGTAGCGAGCCTGTTTGAGCGAGCGAAGCATGAGGTAGGAAACGATGCGTTCTTCAGGCCTCCCGGCGAGTTTGTGGACCAGGCGCTGGTAGTGTCTTGGCGTGACGTTGACATCGGAGCCCGGAAGCGCGATGCGCTGCTGGCGCTCGCGGCCGTGGCCGCGGGTTTCCGGGCGGCCGGCCTTGGCGGGGGAAGGAACCTTGCCGTGGCGGACGGCGACTTCGCGCTGGTAGAGATCCTCGACTCCGAGGGAGTAGCCGAAAGCGCGGGCGAGTTCCTCGAATTCGAGGATCTTGCGGACCTCGGGCTTTTCGTGGACGCGATGAAGGGCCTGGAGGCCGCGGCGAGTCAGGTAGTGGGCGACGGCGCGGTTGGCCGCGAGCATGAATTCTTCAATGATGCGGTGAGCGAGGTTGCGTTCGCTGCGGCCGATGTTGGTCATGCGCTGCTGTTCGTCAAATTCGATGACCGGTTCGGGGAGATCGAAGTCGATGGACCCGTTGTCTTCGCGGCGAGCGTTGAGGAGAAGAGCGAGTCCGCTCATAGCGCGGAAGTGGCGATGGAGGTGCGCGTATCGTTCGCACATTTCAGGATCGCCCTTGAGAACCTTGTTGACGTTGGTGTAGGTCATGCGCTCGGCCGAACGGATGACGCCGGGAACCATGGCGGCGGTAAGCAAGTGTCCGGCGGCGTCGAAATTCATGATCGCGCTCACGACCAGGCGTTCCTCGCGGGGCTTCAGGGAACAGATGCCGTTCGAGAGGGATTCGGGAAGCATGGGAACCGCGCGGTCGATGAAGTAGACGGAATTGCCGCGGAGGCGGGCTTCGCGATCGAGGGGCGATTCAGGATGAACGTAGTGAGCGACGTCGGCGATGTGAACCTGGAGCAGCCACCCGCCGTCGTCGCGGCGTGCGACGTAAACGGCATCGTCGAAATCGCGGGCGGTTTCGCCGTCAATGGTGACGATCGCAAGCTCGCGAAAGTCCTCGCGTCGGGCGCGGTCGGCTTCGCTGACGGGGCGAGCGACCTGATCGGAGTCGTAAATGACATCGGGAGGAAACGCGTGGGGCAGGTGGTGCTTGCGAATGATGATTTCGGTGTCGACGCCGAGATCGCCGGGACGGCCGAGGATTTCAACGACGCGTCCTGCGGGGGCGGTGCCGCCGCGGCCGTAGCGAATGAGTTCGGCGTTGACGACCGCGCCGTCGAGCCTCGGGATGTGAGGCAAGCGTTTGCCACGGGTGGATTGCTCTTTGGCCCCGGGAAGGAGTTGCTCGCGGAGAGGGGCAGAGATTTCGTCGCCGGGCAGGAGGTCGATTTCGTGCTGAACGCGCGGGTCGTAAGGGACGACGACCGAGCCGCGGGAAGTGTAGCGGAAAAGACCAACGACGGAGGGATGCGCGCGATCGATGATGCGCACGATGCGGCCTTCGGCGCGGCTTGCGCCGGCGAGACCGCTGAGGCGGGTGATTTTGGCGATGACCGTGTCGCCATGCATGGCGTCTTCGACGAAGTCGCGAGGGATAAAGAGATCGCCGTCGACGTTCGGAAGCGCAACGTCAGGAACGACGAAGCCGTAGCCGTCGTGATGGAGGACGAGGCGGCCGCGAATTTCGTCCCTGGGGGCGGCTTTGTGTTGGGGAATTTTTTCAGCCGACTCTCGAGGGGCGGGTCGACGCTGGTCGCGAGCAGCGGATCGCGGAGACTGCCGCAGGAGGAAGCGGCCATGCGAAAGCTCCTCGACGAGACCGCGCTTCTTGAGTTTGGCGAGCATATCGAGGAGGGGGCGGCGGTGATTCTTCTTGAGGTGCAAGGAGCGGGAGAGTTCCTCGAGGGCCACCGGCTCAGGTCTAAGTTGTAGAAAACGCAGAATGTTATCCGGGCTGAGCTGGGGTTTGGGGGACATCAAGGGGTCCCCTTTCTGGGAGCGAGGGAGCGGAGCAGAACTGATTTTAGTCATTTTTTTGAAAATCGCTGTAACTTTTTTCCCGTTCTTGGGGTTTCATTAGGTAGGCCAACACACGACCGATTAGCCGCCCTCCGTCAGGCTAATCGGATTCCCCGAAAGGGGAATAACGGGGAGGCGGGAAGACCTGGCCTGCCTCCCTTCTTTTTTTGTCTGTCGAGATTCCCCAAAACCCCTTGCCGAACACGACCAACCTAATCCCGGCGTTTTGCGGAGGTCGGATGTTCCTATCCTTGCGTCACGAAAGACGCGGCTTCAGCATGGCAGTCACTTTCGATTGTGCGTCAGAGCAACGCGTTGAGGCGGGATTCGAAGCGCAGGAGCGTTTCGCGGCTCGCGGGACACAATGTGCCGCACTCCATCGGCGACGGAATTTTGTTCGATTGTGCGCGCGCGGGGATTCGGCTATTGTGCAGGCTTTGGGAGCGGAGGGTGGGAGTGAACAAAACGGGCGTCGGAGTTTTGTTTGCCGTGATGGCCCTTGGGAGCGCGACGCGAGTTGTAGCGCAGGCCGGACCCGAAGGAGCGGGACGCGAATGGCAGGTGTGGACCGGGGGCGGGCACGGGATTAACGGCAGCCAGTCGGGGACAGGCGTTTGGAACCTCGGAGCACGTTACGGACTGATCTTGACCTCGCCACACGGTCCCGGATTCTTGCGGGGCCAACTGGAGTATGCCTTCGACCTGGTCCCGGTGTGGGTGATTTGGCAGAAGACCAACACGGCTTATGGAGGAAGCGTGAATCCCTTTGCGTTCAAATGGATCCTGGACTCGCCGAAAAAGGTGAAGCCGTTTTTCGAGATTGAGGGCGGAACGCTATTTACGAATACGAAGGTTCCGGAGGGAACCTCGCAGATCAACTTTACGACCAGCGCGGGATTCGGGGCGCACTTCTTGGGGAAGAAGCATAACTTGAGCGCGGAGGTGCGGTTCATGCACATTTCGAATGCCGGGATGACGAATCCAAATCCGGGGATCAATACCATCCAGGTGAGGGTGGGGTTCGGGCAGTTTTTCAGGAGGGAGTAGGCGGGCACGCGAAGAAGGCGCGGAGTCTTCAGGTTCTCCGGGAATTGAGAGATTTTTCCTGAAGCGAAAGGCCGTCGAAACTCAAGGCCAGCGGGATGACGGGTGTGCGATTGCGAATGTAGATCGCGGAAACGCCGGCGCTCGCAAAACATGCCCGGCGGAAACCGGGCCGCGGCGCTCCGAGAAAGAGTGGCCACAGCAGACAAAGGAGGATCCCTCGCCCGAGACCGCTACGTGACGGGGTTGACGATTTTGAAGATCAGAGCGGCGACGGCGCCTCCGAGGAAGTCGGCAACAAGAAAGAGCCAGATACTAGACCAGGCGGAGAGGCCCATGATGGTGATGCCGAGTGCCACGCCGGGATTGAAAGCGCCGCCAGAAATGTTGCCGACAGCGAAAGCGCCGGTCATGACGGTCATACCGATAGCAAGTCCGTAGAAGGAATTGCCTTCGGTGCCTTTGGCCGTGGCGGTGTTGAGAACGACGTAGACCAGTGCAAAGGTGAAGAGAAATTCGGCGAGCAAGGCGGGGACGGTCTGAAGGGTCGCGGGAGTGACAACGGCGCCGGCTTTGAAGAACTTCACGACGCCAGCGGCGAGAGCGGCGCCAACGAATTGAGAAGCCCAGTAGGGGACGACGTCCTTGGTGTCGCACTTACCGCGCATCCAAACACCGAGCGTGACGGCCGGATTATAGTGACCGCCGGAGATGTGGCCGCCGGCGAATATCATGACCATCAGGGACGCGCCGATGGCAATCGGAGCGAATGGTCCGGCACCCTTGTCGATGACGGTGCAGCCAATGGTGAGCACCAGGAAGAAGGTGCCAATGAGCTCCACAAGATATTTGTTCATTTTTGTCTCCCGAAGCGGTGAATGAAGACACGAGCGAGTGAAATCGTGCGGCGAGCATGCGCCGGCGGAAGGTCAATTAAACAGGGCATGTTGCCGGAGAGAGCGATCCCCGCCCGTGAATCCGGGCCCTACTCTATGCGAAGCGAGCGGAGCGAGGCTAGTGATTTTTGCGGGCAAAGGCCGAGGAGAGCGGTGCGTGATCGAAAGGCCACCAGGAGCCGGTCGGGCCCTCCTGCCTCGAACGGCGCGCGGCGGCGACCAGATACCAGGCTGGCAAAACCAGCGCCCAGTTGAGGACCCACAGAGCCTGGTGAGTCCACGCGAAGATCATCAGCACGGTGACGGTAACGGCGAGCAGGGACGCCCCGGCCAACGAGAGATGCGCGCTTCGAAA
Source organism: Candidatus Acidiferrum sp. (assembly GCA_035262325.1). Classification (GTDB taxonomy): domain Bacteria; phylum Acidobacteriota; class Terriglobia; order Acidiferrales; family UBA7541; genus Acidiferrum. Next base: position 3,782 of record DATFTB010000104.1, on the reverse strand, counting down.
TCCGTGGCGAACGCCGAGGATCGCCGGCAGCACAAAGAGGAAGGAAGAGAATCTCGACAGCGCCTCAACGTGGAACGTGACCAGGCAAAAGGCGCAGGCCAGCGCACTGAGTGCCACGCTCACCCAGAGGGTGCGCCGCGAGGCCGAGCCGACGACGTAGCCGCCGGCCCAAGACCAGGCCATGAGCAGGAAGAAATGGCAGAACAACAGCACGAAGCCTTCGTGGCCCGTCGGCCAGGACGCACAGAATCTGTGGTGGAAGAGCCTTTCATAGGTTGCGGTCACAGACACGGAAACGTGCATAAGCAGGTAGGTGCTGGGAAGCGCCACGCTGAATCCCGCGAACCATGGCTGCGGGTTCTTCCAAAGGAGAGCCTGGCGACGGAGCACCAAACCGAAAATGTCCAGCAAGGCTTGGCCGGCGCTTTCCTTTGCTTCGAGCAGATCGCCCAAGACCGCCTCGCGTTCATCGGGTTCGAGGAGTTTCGAGGCAAGTTCCACAAGTGGCCAGGCGATCCGAGTCATGACAAGTTCCCTGTTTGCTCTTCGGCCCACGACGCGCCGCGGCTGACGCGCATGACGGCGTCGTAGAACTCCTTTGCCGCTTGAACACCCTTGGAGGTTACGCGAACCATGCGCTTGGCGCGGCCACCCCGTTGTGGCGTGGAGTCGCCCATCCAGGTCTTCAGGAGGCCTTTGGTCTCCAAGCGATCGATGGTGGTGTAGAGCGCGCCCATGGAGCATCGGCGATGGGTTGTGGCTTCAATTTCTTCGCGAATGGCAGCGCCATAAGCGTTGTCGGCCAGCGTAGCGGCGGCGGTGATAAGGAGGTATTCGAATTCGCCCAGCATAATTAGGAATACATTGTAGTAGTAATGGCAGGGGAAGTCAAGAAGATAAGTGGCCGGTTGCGATCGGCCGGCGGCCGATCACTCGCCGATCAACTCGGTTTGATCACCTGGAATCACATCAACGAGACGGATGAAGTTGAACGTGTGCTTCCAGTGAACGATCAGAAAAGCGGCGGATTGCTCGTTCAGGTAAAGATCCTGGCGCAGCAGGCACCAGAGGGTGAAGGGCCGGGCGCCAGGTCCTGCCTGCTGCGGATCGTCCCGGTCATAACCAAAGGCCTGGATGTCGCTCGCGACGTCTCGTTCAACGACGAGAACCCTTTCGAAAGGAGGGCGAGGAGCCAGGCGGCTGTCATGATCGATGGTAAGGACGCGCTCGCGCAGATGGAAGGGCCTTGGCGAGTGAAGGCGCGAGCGGAAGTCGTAGCGCGCGATGGCCAACGAGCCGGAAAAGCGTTCCAGGCACGACCTGTCTTCCTCTCCGCTCGCGGAGAGACAAAACGCGCGGTTTGAGAGGCGCTCACGAAAACGGAGGCTTTTGGTCTGGGAGTTCTCGAAATATTCGACGGTCATTCGTACTTCGCATTCCGGCGTCAAGAAGCGGTAAACGGTCTCGGATTGCTTTTCCGATTTTCGAGCTTTGCTGGCCAGGCCAAAGCTCGCCAAGGACCACAGAAAGGAGCGCCGGCTCGGATTCCGCAAACGTTTCGTGTTTGGAAGTGCTGCCATCACTTTACCCAAACGGCGCATTCGCCAACCGGGAAGGTGCCAGGCCCGGCATTATAACTACATTGTAGTAGTAATCGGTGTGGACGTCAAGCGGTTTCGTTAAGCCATTGGGTCGCAAGGTTCGGCGGCTTCCGCATCAGCGCGAATTCTACGCGCCACTCCGTACATCCGCGTCCGCGCGAACGGGGCGCCGTACTTACCCATCACGAAAAGCGGCTGATTCGGCGGGCACAGGCAAGAGGCATTGCTTGGCGCGGATGAATGGCCGCAAGAATCGGGAGGGGAGACGGATCCACTCCGGTACTATAACGAACTACTTTCGATGAGCCGAAATCGTCGGCAGGAAAACTAGTAGTTTTGACAGTTGCAGAAGTCCCCTGATTAACAATACTGACAAGTATCGCTTCGTGACAGATTTTGTCGTCGAATATCTCTCTGACAGGGTTCGTGCGCTCTGCGCAGATGAATCCGGCTCCCTCACCGGTAGCCGGATGGATGTTTGTCGCAGGTTCTTGGGCGGAGAATCTCTGACCTGCGCAGAGCTGCTCGACCATTCCCCGTTAAGCCCCCGCACAGGAACTCAGGAAAATCCCCCGACCAACTGAGTTCCTCTGCTTCCACTCTGCGGGGCTTCCCGAAAGGCAGTCGTTCCTGATTCTTGAAAGTCGACGAGAGATGCTGATTCCCGGCAAAGAAGTGTTCAGGTCAATGGTTCGAACGTTGCTGTTGACCGTGCTGATCGAGATGGTAGTGATCGTCTTCTGTATGGTTGTGACGCCCTAGCAGTTCTTGGGCACGTGCCAGATCTGAAACCACTGCTCTCGAGGACTCAGGTCGTCCGGTCAAGTGGGCTTCAGAGGATGTTTGCGATGCCATAACGGTTCGCAAACCGAAGCGGGAGGCAGCACCGGAAATACGCTAGACACTCCGGCTAGAGGAGCGGGTCTCAAAATTTCAGAAAGCAATGACCGTCAGGTTCGGGATTTTCGACCAATCGCCGCACCCCGAGGCGAACCTGGGCCGGCCGAGTTGAAGCCCTGAAAAATGATGTTAGCGCGGAAGTTCGTCTGGAGTACCTATACTCTCGACTACGGTATCGCTTTCGTGACCGCTGCTGCGGCGACGTCTCGAAGCGGCATTTCTGTCCTCTATACTCTTCCTCAGAGTCTTTTGGTTGAAGGAGATGCAAATGACTGAAGCCAGGGGAATGCTGGAAGGGCTGCTGGATTTTTCCTTTCGTTTCTGGGCAACTCCGAGGATGCTGAAATTTCTCTACGGGGTTCACCTGCTCGTCGGCCTCGTCGCCGGCGTTGTCTGGGTCGTCCTGGCATTCCAGCAGGCGCCGGTCCAAGGATTGCTTGCGCTTCTCGGAGCTTTGGTAGCTCTGTTCTTCTGGGTTCTTTACTGCCGGGTTGTCCTTGAGGTGCTCTCGGCCATTTTCCGTATGGCAGAGGCGATCGCGCCCGACCGAACCGCAGGAGAGCAGCCTTAAATCCTGCAGGGGGCAAGGTCGCGGCGACTTCTGACGGATTATTCTTTGTCTGCTCGGTTCTAAAACGAAACGCTTAAATCACGGCGTTATAAGGCTCAGCAACACAATGATAGAAAACGTGGCGGGCAAACGAAGGTTCACTTCATTATCCTGATGAAAAACAGGAAAACATACCTTGGTTGCGCGGCGAGTTCCGGGGAGAGGCGTGCATGCCTAGAATGTTTGGTGCCCAAGAGAGGACTCGAACCTCCACGACCGTAAGGCCACTAGCTCCTGAAGCTAGCGCGTCTGCCAGTTCCGCCACTTGGGCACAAGTGAAAAAAGACGAGGCGATATTTATTCTGAGGCGCGAAGTGGGGTTTGTCAACGAAGTGCGCGGTCGTGTCCGCGTGCTTGCGGGGCTCAGAGCGGAGCTAGGTGATTGTTGATCGAGAGCGCGGCCGTGGAGAGGGCCAGATCAGGAGCGGTTGCCTGCTTTGCGCTTGAAGCGCCATTCGTCAATGTAGGCCCAGGAGCCGTGTCCGTCGTGTTCTTCGTTCACGAAGCCAAATTCGTCCTGGTCGAATTTGGTCCAGGTCATGCGCCAATCGCGGGTGAGTCCGATCATGGTCATGAGTCCGGAGAAGACGATCCGATTGCCGGTCCAGCCTTGCGGGGAGCGGAGGATCCCGTAGGAGCCCCAAATCAGCGCAAAAATCCACTGTTTGCTG
>DATFTB010000103.1:0-7571 GCA_035262325.1 Candidatus Acidiferrum sp. | reverse complement strand
ACGAGTTCGGGCTTGTCGGAGTTCCGGGCAAGGCGCATTTCGGTCTTGCTGATCCGGAATTCACGGCCTTCGGTGCGGCCTTCGCGCCAAACCTGATAGAGGAAATACTGATTGCCCATGCGTTGGAAAACAAGCTTGGTCGCGGTCGCGGGCTTGCCGCTCGAGCAGGTGTTGGAAAGGGCGATGCCCTTTTCCGATTGGTCAGTGTTCCTGATCAAAATGGGTACGCCGGTATCGCTGATGGATGTGACGACGTAGTCGCCCGCCGGGTAGGCGTGGTCGCCAACCACGAAGTCGAACGGGACGCTGGCTGTCACATTGGTCGACTGGGCGTGCGTCGCAGTCGTCGCAAGCAAAAGCGCAGTGAACGCAAAGAGAATCGAGCGCAGGTGTTTCATAAAGCCTCCTTTTGTGTCGGCGCGGAGCGAAGTGGCAAAGGTCGTTTCCGCCGTCGCCAACTGGCCTCGGTCCGCCTGACTTCCTTTTTTTTTTCGCTCCGACCTGCCGACGCCCATAGCACTGGCAGTTGGAGTGCCAGACCCGGTGGGAAGGAGTAAAGGCAGCGATAGGCGATGAAGGTTGCAGATTCTACGGGGATTAGGCATCGGGCGAGAAATCTCGGAAGGAATGCCGGGGAAGAAATCGGGCGCTGCCACTAACGGAACGGTTAGAACGCGCCCGCGTTTTGGCTAGAGAATTAGGAGGCGAGACCTAGCGAGCCGGACAGGAGTTCGGGTCGCTAGCCTTTACCTCACCGGGAGCCCGGGGACAGGGCCACGGCTTCGCGATTCCTCGGACGTGTCTCGAGGAATTCCAAAAACTCCGCCATGCCTTGACCCGTTTTCGCAGAAAGGGACAGAACCGGCATGCCGGGCCGGACGGCCCGGATGTTTTTGTCGGCGGCCGCGGCGTCGAACTCGACGGCCTCGGCCAGGTCGAGCTTGGTGATTACGGCGACGTCCGCGCTATTGAAGATGGTGGGATACTTGAGCGGTTTGTCTTCGCCTTCGGTGACGGACAGGAGAACGAGCCGCAAGTCTTCTCCGAGATCATAGGAAGAGGGGCAGACAAGATTGCCGACATTTTCGATGAAGAGAAAATCGAGCGGGCCAACGTCCCAGCCGCGCAACGCGTTTTGAATCATCGCCGCCTCGAGGTGGCAGATCGTGCCCGTCGTGATCTGTTTCACGGGAGCCAGACTTCGAGCGAGTCGCGCGGCGTCGTTTTCGGTTGCGAGGTCGCCGACGAGTGCGGCCACCTTGGCGCGCGCCCGAAGGGATGTGAGCACTTTTTCGAGGAAGGTGGTTTTGCCGGTGCCGGGACTTGAAACCAGGCTGACGACAAAGACACCGTTTTTCCGAAACCCGTCACGGAGCGCGCGAGCAACGATATCGTTTTGCTTCAGGACGTTTTTTCGCACTTCGACAAGACGGGGTTCTGCGCTCATGCGGTGATCTCCAAGGCCACGAGTTCGAGTTCCTTGCCCCGGATGACCTCAGAACAGGGCGTGCCGCAAGCGGGGCAACACAGGGGCTCGAGGGAGGCAATCCGGCGGCCCGCCTGGCATTCTGGGCAGAATACCTCCAAGGGAACCTCCTCAATCAGCAATTGTGATCCCTCGAGAGGCGTGCGGGCACAAGCCATCTCATAGCAGGAGAGAAGCGCTTCCTTTACAACCCCGGAGAGAGCCCCGAGGCGAAGGTGCACGGCGAGGACCTGCGCGCTGCCGCGCAGAGCGGCTTCCTCCGCGGCGAGGTCGACAATGCTGATGGCGATGGAGAGTTCGTGCATTGGTTTCTCGCAAGGGCCGGAAGCTCTCAGCTTGAGCGCGCTTTGGACTCCACAACACAACCGCGGCCGTGCCAGCCCTTTTGAAGCACTTTGCCGTCCTCGACAAGAAGAGGGACGGTATAGGGCGGATCGAACAGAGCGCGCATGCGGTCAAAAGCAAGCGGATCCGACTCGACATCGAATTCAACGAAATCCGCGCCGCGGAGCTCAAGCCATTCGCGCAGTTCGCGCGTGTAAGGGCAGCGGGTGGCTCCGAAAAGTTCGAGTTTAGGCACGGCGGTAATCCTCCAGCGTTTCGCGGATCACGTGGTAAATTGAGGCCTGGACCTCCTGGATGCGCGGAATGTAGTCCGAACGAACGATCAGGGGGAAATCCGCGAGGCCACGGCGCAGAATTTCGCCACCGTCATAGCCGACGAGCGCAACGGTGACCAGGTTGCGCTTGCGGGCTTCTTCGAGAGCCAGAACGATGTTGCGCGAACCGCCGCTGGTGGAAATTCCGAAAGCGACGTCCGTTGGTTGCGCTTGTGCAATGAGCTGACGGAGGAAGATGAGCTCCTGGCCCACGTCGTTGGCGATGGCGGAGAGATTGGCGGGCTCCATCGAGAGCGAGACGGCGGGAATCGGCTGATAGTTTGAGGGCGGCATCACGCAATCGAGCGCCAAGTCGTTGGCATCTGTGGCCGAGCCGCCGTTACCGAAGAGAATGAGTTTACCGCCACGCTTCAGTTGTTCCTCGATGGCGGCAACGGCGCCGAGAATCTTCTCGGATTCTTCAGCGGCGACTTGCTCGCGGAGCGAAGAGTCGTCGCGCACCTTCATTTCAATGGAGGCCGCGACTTCGGCAATGATGTCGCGGGTCGACTGCTTTTCCTTCCCGAGGAAAGGGTACAGGAAGCCGGCTTCGCCGACTTCGTGGCCCAATTCGCGATGTTCGAAGAAGACGTGCACCGTTTCCCAGAGCGTGTGATAGAGGACTTCGACAATCTCCTGGTGCAGAAAGGGGTCCTTCGTGACCGCGGGCGTTGAATAAGAGCCTTCGAGGCCAGGCAGGGCAAAGGTCATGGCCCCGCGCTCGTACGCCGCGCGGAGTGCCGCCCAAACCTCGAGATCCCCGTCGGGAGGACCGAAGCCCATGACCATGTCATTGGGGGTGAGAAGAACGTCGAGCCAGGGTCGAAATGCCAGAGAAAGATCTAGAGCGGGAAGAGCGCGTTTGCCGACGATGACCGGGTGCACAAATTCGACGGAGACGTGCTGGGCGTCGGTCGCGTACGGACCCCGCCCAAAGGCGAGCAGCCGCCCGCCACGGAGAAAGCGATCGGACATTTCGCGGCAAGCTTCGGCGAGGCGGCAAGATTCGGTCGAGAAAAAAGCTTGGAAGAGGGAGTTGCGGGCCAGGAGGCGGCGCTCGATTTGAGTCGTCAGTTGGTATCGCGTAGCCATCGCGTGCCTCTAGCAGATGCGCGGCAGAGGATCGCCGACGAGCATGTCGACGAGGCGCGCGCCACCGTAGCTCGTGGTCACGAAGACGCACGCAGGTGGTTGCTCGCGGACTTCGCCGATGATTCGCGCTTCCGCGCCGCCGGGCGTCGAACGCAAGGCTTCGAGCGCCCGACCGGCCTGCTCGGGGGCGACAACGGCGAGAAACTGGCCTTCGTTCGCAATGTGCAGCGGGTCGAGGCCCAAAAGTTCGCAAGCGCCGCGCACCGGGTCGCGCACGGGAATTGTTTGTTCGAACAAGGCAATCGCCAATCCGCAGTCGCGGGCGAGTTCGTTGAGTGATGTGGCCACGCCTCCCCGGGTCGGGTCGCGCATCCAGCGAACGCCCGTGCCCGCGGACTCGACCAGGGACTCGACGAGCGGAAAGACGGAGCGGGTGTCGGATTGAATTTCGGCTTCCATGTCCAACTCTCCTCGCGCCAGCAGAATCGTGACGCCGTGATCGCCAATCGGTCCCGAAAGCAAGACCTGGTCGCCCGGGCGCACCGAGTCCGGTCGAACCGACACTCCGGGAATCACGCGGCCGATACCGGTCGTGGTGATGTACATATTGTCGGCTTTGCCATGTTCGACCACTTTCGTGTCGCCGCCGGCAATGCGCACGTCCGCTTGTTCGGCGGCTAGGGCCATGGCACGGACTTCGGCTTCGAGAACGTCGGTGGGCAAGCCGGCTTCAAGCACAAAAGTGACAACCATGGCTTCGGCTCTGGCGCCCGACACCGCCAAATCGTTCACGGTGCCGTTAATGGCCAGTTCGCCGATCGAGCCGCCCGGGAACCGAAGAGGCTTCACCACGAAACTGTCGGTGGTCACCGCGATGCGCGTGCCATTTAACTGAATGTGCGCCGCATCTCCAAGCGGCCCGGAAGCGGCACCAAAGAGAAGGGGAGCGAAGAGGCCTTCGACGAGCCTGCGACTGGCGATCCCGCCGGCTCCATGGGCCATTTCGATTTGCGGCTCGCGGAACTTGATTTTGTTGGCGGAAATGGCCATGGGAGGCTCGGTTTCAGAGCGCCACCGCGTTAGCGATGGTCACGGGTTTGTGATGCTGATAGTTGTAGTGAGCCGCGCAGGAGCCTTCCGAAGAAACCATCAAGGCGCCGATCGGTGTCTCAGGTGTGCATTCGCGGCCGAAGAGTTTGCATTGCGAGGGTTTGAGGACGCCCTTGAGAACCTCGCCGCACTGCGCGGCCTTGGGATCCGTAACACGCACCCCGGGGACCGCGAAGCGTTGCTCGGCGTCCCACTCGGCGTAGGCCGGGCGAATCTTGAGAGCCGACTGAGAGATGAACCCGAGGCCGCGCCACTCGAAATACGGCCGAAGCTCGAAAACTTCGGCCATGGCGCGGAGCGCGGCGCGGTTGCCATCCCAGGGAACCACGCGCTTGTACTGGTTTTCAACCTTCGCCTCGCCGCGGCGAAGCTGGCGAAGAAGCATGACGATCGACTGGAGAATATCGAGGGGCTCGAAGCCGGAGACGACGACGGGTTTGCGTTCGTCCTGGGCGATCCACTCGTAGGGGCGGCAGCCGATGACCGTCGAAACGTGACCGGGACCGACAAAGCCGTCGAGGCGCATGTCGGGAGAATCGAGTATCGCGCGGATTGCGGGAATGATGGTGACGTGATTGCAAAAGACGGAGAAGTTGCGGATACCCTCGAGCTTCGCGCGGAGGATGGTGAGAGCGGTGGAAGGCGCGGTGGTTTCAAAACCGATGGCGAAAAACATGACCTGCTTTTCGGGGTTCATGCGCGCGAGCTTTAGCGCGTCGGAGGGCGAATAGACGATGCGCACATCCATGCCGCGGGCTTTGTATTCGAGGGGACTGCCGTGGGTTCCGGGAACGCGCATCATGTCGCCAAAGGCGGCGAAGATAGAGTCCGGGTTGGCGGTGACGGACAGCCCGTCATCGATGCGCCCCATCGGGAGTACGCAGACCGGGCAGCCCGGGCCATGGATCAGCTCAACATTCGAAGGCAGCAGATCCTTCAGGCCGAAACGGTAGATCGCGTGGGTGTGGCCTCCGCAGACTTCCATGATGCGGTAGTGTCCGGTCCGATCGGCGAGTCGGCGGATCTCCTCGCCGGCTTTGGCAATCAGTTCGGGCTCGCGGAATTCGTCAACGTACTTCATGATCCGGCGCCTCGCTCGTTGCTCGAATATTTCTCGTCTTCGAGGCCATAGCCCCGAATTTCCTGGATCGCGGCTTCACTCTCGCCGAGGATGGCGAGAGTCCGCATCTGATCGGCGGCTTCGCTTTCGCTGATTTTGCTCATGGCAAACCCCACGTGAATGAGGACCCAGTCGCCGGGTTGGATGGATTCCTCCTGGAGGAGGCCGAGGTCGACTTTGCGACGCACACCGACCACCTCGACAACGGCCTGATTGTGGCTGTCGGCGCCAAGTGCAACGATTCTACCAGGGATTGCCAGGCACACGTTCTATTCCTCCTTGCCGATTGTTTGTGCCGCCGATGTTCATGAAGCGCTTCACTCCCTCCGGCGGGCGAGGAGCTCGAATTTGCACTTGAGCTCGTCTTTCAGGCGCAAGACTCCCCCGGCAACCGAGAATTGCTTCATGCCGTAATCGGATTGACGTAGGGTGAAGTCGCCGAAAACGCGCAGCGTCGTGTCCATGTTGATCGCGCGCGCTTCGAAGGCGTGTACGTGAGTAACGCCGTGAAGCGTCAGGTCGCCCGTGGCGTTGACCTTCAGAAGACCTCCACCGTCCTTCTGCACAAGAACCTGGCGGCTCTCGTAGCGAACGTCGGGAAATCGCGCTACGTCGAGCACGCTCGAAAACATCTCCTGCTCAAGTTTTTCGCGATCGCTACGCTTCATTTCGTCCAGAACTTCAAAGGTGGCGGTCTTGATGGCGACCTGAACCGAGGCGTGGTCGTAAGTGTCCGGGGCAAACGCGACCTCGCCATCGTAGTCGCGAATGGCGATAGTCGGATTGTGGCCCAAGGCGGAGAGTATGCCGGTGGCAAAAGCCTGGACGGTAAAGCGGCTGCCGCGTGGGTCAATGACGTAGCGCACGGTCGAAAGTCCTTTTTGCGTTGCCGACGACAAGGCCGATTCACCTCCTCGCCGGACGGCGGGCATTCTCGAGCCACTACATGGAACGCAGGCGAAGATAGCGTTCGATGTCCGGCAAGGCTGCCGAGGCGATGTTGCCAAGTCCCGCTTGTCCGAGCAGTTTGCGGATATTGGGATTCGACAGAATGAGCCCGGCGCCGAAAACGACGAGCGCCACGCCTCCGAGCAAATAGAGAGTGTCCCTGTCGGTCCCATTGCTGTTGTCCGAGCCGTGCGTTATTTCGAGCGACATGGCTGTCTCCTTTGGATGATGGAAAATCGTCATTTCATTCGGGGCCAATCCCCTCGGAAGATTTGGAAGACCAGTGACTCGACAAGCTCGACGGCGTCATCGATCGCGGCGCCGACGGGCTCGCTGAGGCCCATTTGGCCTTCCTCGGGCCCGAGCGTCGCGGGCACACAGCCGATCAGAAAAATCTTCTGGAGTTTGGCGCCCATGCCGGCGGCCAGGCGCAGAACGTTGACCGGGTTCATGGCGTGGGGCTCGACCACGGCGGCGCTTTCGGGCGAACCCAGGCTGTCGGCGTGAACTTCGAGAACCGATAATGAGCCGGGAGCGGCCTCTCCCGGGTAAGCGTCGACCAGGATCGTGAACTCGTAGCCTTCCATGAGGGCGTAGGCCAGATCAAAGCCGCGAATGCCGAAGTCCGCGACGCGAACACCGGCCGGAAACGGGCGGCGGGCAAGGCGCTCTGCCACTTCGACGCCAAAACCGTCGTCGCCCAGAAAAATGTTTCCAATTCCGGCGATGAGGATTTTCTTGGACGTTGTCTCGGGCCCCGGCTGACCTTCGGCGTGGCCAGCCAGCTCGAGTTCGGCGGGAGCAAAGAAAAAGCGGTGACCCGGCTGGCGCATCAATCCAACGTCGCGACCGGGATCGTCATCGACGACAACGCATACATGGAGTTTTCCCTCGTAATCCTGTTCGATGGACTCGATGGCAGCGGTTCTTCCCGTGAGCGCGAGGTCCAAGACGTCACCGCCTTCGCGGGGATGCAGGCGTACACGATCGCCCCGCCGCAGACGGAAGCCTTGAATCTCAACCGAGTCAAGGCCCGTCTTGTCCTCGAGTAGCTGCCATTCCCATTCGTTCAAGCGAGCTCTCCTTTCCGCGAGCGGAGGCTGCCGAGAGCTCCGTGAAGCTTCATGAGTTGCTCTTCGGGCAGATTTTCGGTGCG
>DATFTB010000102.1:0-2384 GCA_035262325.1 Candidatus Acidiferrum sp. | reverse complement strand
AGACCCGGTGCTTGGGCGGCCGTTTTGGCGGCTGCCGGACTGGTTTGAAGCTGACGATCTTCGCGCGCATGTAGCTGAGCTTTTTCCGGACGGGCTCTCGCTGCATGGCTGGCAATACATGGTCGAGCGTCATGATTTCATACGCCCGACCAGCTCCGATGCGCTCTTCGTGAGCCACAATATGGTTGTCGAGCTAGTCTTTGAATATGTCCGGCGCGCTGTCTTCCCCTCACGCCGTTCTCGATTTCAATCGTTCTTTGGGTGGAAATCGATTGAAATGGCAAGAGCATTCCGCAAGGAAGGGCAGGCACTCTACCGGGTTGAATCCAGCTCCATCTTTCGTGCAGACCAGAGCTGGCTGACGCTCGGTGTTCAAAACGCAATAGCGTCCCTCTCCGCGCATCGCTATTGGTCTGGCGCGCCATCAGGCACCCCTCGGTGGGAAATACTCCTTGCCCCTCCCGTTCGCGTTATGGAGCGCATTGATTAGATTGCGCGCGACTACGCACGTGTTCGCTCGCGTGCTTAAGGCAACCGCGCACTTGAAAGCGCCGATCGGAGTGTGGTTCCTCGTGCTTGACGACGACCTCGGCGGTGCGCGCCTTGAGCCCCTGTTCTGACACTCCATGGTCAATGGTTAGGTCCTCGACCATTGAACAGGTCATCCGAGCGCAGCCATAGCCTTGGATTGCTGTGCCGTGAACAACAAGCAGATCCTGATCACGGGTGCCACCAATGGCATTGGGTTGGCGGCGGCAGAGGCGCTCGCCGCACTCGGCGCGAACCTCGCCATCGTCGGTCGCAGCAAGACCAGGACGCGCATTGCGGCGGCTCGCATCAGGGCGGCGGCCGGAAGGGGAGCGACGGTGGCAACATTCATCGCCGACCTCTCGTCGCAGGCCTCGGTGCGCAGATTGGCCGCCGAGGTGCTGGCCCGCTATCCAAAGCTGGATGTGCTCGTCAACAACGCCGGCGCGATGTACGGAACACGGCAGCTGACAAAGGACGGCATCGAACTGACCTGGGCGGTCAACCACCTGGCGCCGTTTCTGCTCAGCACGCTCCTCCTCCCCCGGCTGAAGGAGAGCGCGCCGGCCCGCATCATCACCACGGCATCCCAGGCGCATCAGGGAGCACACATCCCGTTTAACGATCTCAGCGCCGAGCGCTCCTATCGGGGCTTTGGCCGCTACTGCGAAACCAAGCTGGCTAACATCCTGTTCACGATTGAACTGGCGCGACGTCTCCGTGGGAGCGAGGTGACGGCGAACTGCTTCCACCCTGGGCTCGTGGCAACAGGATTCAACCGCAACAACGGCCTGCTGATGGACTTGGGGATGACGATCCTCAGGCCGGTATCACGCAGCCCGGAGAAGGGCGCAGAAACCCTTGTGTGGCTTGCCACCTCGCCAGACGTTGCGAATGTGAGCGGGGTATACTTCTTTGACCAGGAGCAAAGGCCGCCGAGCCCCGAGGCGCAGGATACGGGGACCGCGGGGCGGTTGTGGGAGATCAGCGAGCGGCAGTGCGCGGTCTCGAGGCGAAGCGCCGAAGCCCGCTCATGACTCGCCCAGCAAAGCAGGCGTGTGAAAAACCGTGTTCGAGTCGGGGGCAGGCATCTGCCGAGACACTACGAGGTCATTATCTCTGCCTGAAGCCCGCCATAGATTTCGTACTCAGGAATTGCCCCGATGCCACTCGTATACCGACCTGCCCGCGAGCAAGATTTAGAACGAGCCCAAGAGCTAGTCGTTCGTAGCATCAATGACCTCACCGAACGTCATGGCTTTGGCCCAATTGCGATCATACGTCCGACTCAATTTCACTCGTTTTCTTTGAAGGACGATCTCGATGGCTTGTGAGTGGCTGAGGATGCAGGAGAAATCCTTGGCTTTGCTTTCAGTTGGGTCTGTGGTGAGTTGTGGTTTCTCGCGGAGTTATTCGATATTGAGATCGGAGCCTTTCTCATCGCGGCTGGCAACGGACCGGAGAAGCAAGAACTCCTGCGCCTGATTGGGACGTTAGTCAGAGGTCCGGCTGCTACGAGGTCCTAAAGGTGAGAAGTGTCGCGCCGACGTGATCGGCTTGGCCCAAACGGCCGCTGCGACGCCGTGACCGGCTGAGGAACTGTTTCGGCGCTATAGCATTTCCGTGATCGCCGGGAGAAATGGAAGATCCGTTCAGAATGTTACTTTCATCCCGAATTCGGCTGGCTAGCTCCCACTTTGCCTGCTGCAAACGATTTGTCTCCTCACGGTCTTGTCCCACCATACCGTCAGGAGGCGTTGGACGGCATTGGCGAGAAGCGGATACCTTATGCGCGACCTAACTAATCCGTGCCACCCCACTGCTTACCTATGCCCAAAAGCCGAGGACGGAAACCG
>DATFTB010000101.1:0-7816 GCA_035262325.1 Candidatus Acidiferrum sp. | reverse complement strand
CTGGCAAGCCGCCAAGCAAGTTCCCACGCAAGTCTCGACGCTGCCCGATCCGGAATTCCAGATTCAGCAGGTCAATGTCGGCAGCCCGCGGCCGTTCGCGGGCTACACCAACAGCGATTTCGCCTATATCGGGCTTGGCGTGTCCCAGGACATTCCCTATCCCGGCAAACTGAAGCTGCGGGGTGAGATCGCGAAGCGAGAAGCAGATGTGTTGCAGCAACAGGTCGAATCCGTCCGGCGCGCTGTACTGGCCGAAGTCAAGGCCGCGTATTTCCAACTTGCTTATCTGTCCAAAACCCTGGGGATCCTCGAAAGCGACGGGGAACTGCTGAAGCAGGTCGAGCAAGCCGCGGACGCCCGCTACCGGTCGGGCATGGGAACCCAGCAGGATGTCCTGCAGGCCCAGCTGCAGAAGACGAAACTGGTCCGGGAAATTGCCATGCATCATCTGCAGGTTGGTAAGCTCGAGGCCCGGCTCAAGCAGCTTCTCAATCGTCCACAAGAGTCACCGGATATTGAAACTGCAGATCTAACTGAGACGCCTCTCCCTCAGAGCTACGACGAGCTCCTCACCGCGGCGAAAGCTCAGAACCCGGAATTGGCCGGCGCACAAAAAATGATCGAAAAGCAGTCGTTACAGATCGATCTCGCCCGCAAGGATTTCAAGCCCGATTTCAACGTGCAATACATGTGGCAGCGCACGGACCCCTCGCAGTATCGGGCCTACTACATGGTGAATTTCGGAGTCCGCGTACCCATCTACCGGAGCCGCAAGCAGAAACCGGAACTCGCCGAGGCACAAACGGAAGAACTTCGCGCTCGGAGCGAATTCGAGGCGCAATCCCAACAAGTCGCGTCGGAGTTGCGCGCACAGTATGTCATCACGCAACAGACTTCCGACATTCTCAAGATTCACCGCGAAGGGTTGTCACCCCAGGCGCGCTCCGAGTTTCAAGCGGGGCTGGCGTCCTATCAATCGAACAAGCAAGACTTCCAGGCAGTGCTCACAGCGTTTTTGGATGTGCTGCGGCTCGACGAAGAGTACTGGCAGAATCTTGCCGAATATGAAACCGCCATCGGGCGGATCGAGCAAATCACGGGACTAGCGTTGCGTTAGAGAGGAGATCGACCATGCGAAATTACCGAAATGCCTTTCTTCTCGCGCTTGTGGGCAACCTCGTGTTCATCGGAATTCTTGCCACGTTTTGGTGGCGGTCCATGCATCACCCGCAAGCCAGAGGGGCCATGCAACCAGCAGCGAACGTCGCCACCGGCAGTCCTCCGAGCGCGTCGGAGCCCCCCGCAATGGCGCCGCAGGAAGCCGCGCTCGTGCCCGTGCAGCTCTCGCCGGAACGACTGCAGAGCATCGGCGTCCGCATGGGCCGCGTCGAGCGGAAGAACGTGAGTGATGAGATTCGCGTAACCGGAAATGTCGCTGTTGATGAAACAAGGCTCGCCTACGTCCAGGTACGCTATCCAGGCTACATTGAGAAGGTATTTGCGGACGCAACCTATCAATATCTGCGCAAAGGCCAGCCGCTCTTCACCATCTACAGCCCGGACCTTGCGGCCACGGAGCGCGAGTATCTGGTCGCGAAGCAGAACCAGCAGCGAGTGGCGGGCAGCACCATCCCTGGAGTGACCGAAGGCGCCGATTCGCTTGTCGAGGCTGCCACGGAACGCTTGAGGCAGTGGGGCGTGCCACAAAGCGAGATCACGCGTCTTGAAACTACCGGCCAGGTGCAGCGGGAACTCACCGTCGAATCGTCCGTTTCGGGCTATATCACGGAACGCAACGCTCTGCCGAACTTAACGGTGCAGCCGGAAACGCGGCTCTACACCGTGGCCGACCTATCCACGGTGTGGGTATTCGCCGAAGTGTTTCAGAACGACCTGGGAAGGATCAAGATAGGCGACCGTGCGAAGCTTACGGTGGACTCCTACCCCGGCCGGACCTTTGAGGGCCGCGTGAACTTTCTCTACCCGCAAGTGGAGATGGCAACGCGCACCGTGCGCGCTCGCGTTACTTTCCCAAATCCTGGTCTCAAACTCACACCCGGAATGTACGTGAACGTCGCTCTCGAAGCCCCTCAGGGAAAGCAGCTTGTGATTCCCGCGAGCGGGGTTCTGCAATCCGGGTCCCGGCAAATGATTTTCGTGAATCGCGGCGACGGCTATCTCGAACCGCGCGAGGTTGAACTTGGCGCTCGAAGCGGCGACGGCTTCATCGTCTTGAAAGGTGTGAAGGAGGGCGAAGAGATCGTTACTTCCGCGAACTTCCTGATCGATTCGGAAAGCCAACTCCAGGCGGCGCTCGGCTCCTTCGTGCCGCCTCCTCCCGGAGCCGGGAGCACGGGCACGACGAACGCGCCACAGGCGACGGCTGAACTTACGACCGATCCGATTCCTCCGCGGCGAGGCAGCAACCTAATTCGCGTGAAACTTGCCGGCACGGATGGCGCCGCCATCTCTGGTGCGGAGGTCTCTGTCACCTTCTTCATGCCCGCTATGCCGGCAATGGGCATGGCCGCGATGCGCACCCCGGTCGCTCTTGCCGACAAAGGGAACGGAATCTACGAGGGCTCCGCCCAACTCGAGAGCGGAGGCACCTGGCAGGTCACCATTGTGGCGAAAAAAAACGGCCAAACGATCGCCACGAAACAACTCAGCCTGAACGCCACGGGAGGGATGTAACATGATCGCCGGTTGGATCGATTGGTGCGCGCAAAACCGCTTCCTCGTTTTCGTGGCAACGCTACTGCTCGTGCTCGCGGGAATTTGGTCGCTGCGGAACATCCCCTTGGACGCACTACCGGATATCTCCGATGTGCAAGTCATCGTGCACACCAACTGGGTCGGCCAACCGCCGAGCCTCATCGAAGACCAGGTGACCTACCCAATTGTGACGAAGTTGCTGGCCGCTCCTCATGTTAAAGCCGTGCGTGCGCAGACCATGTTCGGCGATTCCTATGTGTTCGTCGTGTTTGAAGATGGCACCGATCTCTATTGGGCGCGCTCGCGGGTTCTTGAGTACATGCAGCAGATTCAGGGGAACCTCCCGGCAAACGTCCAACCTGTCCTCGGGCCGGATGCAACCGGTGCGGGCTGGGTATACGAATACGTTCTCGTCGACCGAACCCATCAGCGCAGTCTCGCGGAGTTGCGCAGTATCCAGGATTGGAACTTGCGCTACCAACTGGAAACTGTTCCTGGCGTCGCGGAAGTTGCGACCATTGGCGGGTTCGTGAAACAGTACCAGGTGAATGTCGATCCCAACAAACTCCGCGCCTACGATATTCCTCTTGCTACGGTCATTGAGAAGGTTCGCGCCAGCACGAACGAAGTCGGGGGACGCGTTCTCGAAATGGGGGGCGCGGAGTACATGATTCGTGGCCTGGGCTATCTCCGCTCGCTCAGTGATCTCGAAACCGTCCCCGTCGCTACCAAAAACGGAACACCGGTCAGAGTTCGCGACCTCGGGACGGTTAGCTTCGGTCCGGACATCCGCGAAGGTGTCGCGGAGTGGCAAGGCGAAGGAGAAACCGTCGCGGGCATCGTCGTCATGCGCGATGGCATGAACGCCTTGAACGTGATCAATGGTGTGAAGAAAAAGCTGGTAGACATCAAATCCTCCCTGCCGCCCGGTGTGGAGGTTGTTTCCGGCTACGACCGTTCCGGGTTGATCCGCGCTTCGATCGAAACCCTCCAGCGCGACCTGTTGGAGGAGGCCATCATCGTTAGCGTCGTCATCATCATCTTCCTGTTCCACTTCCGCTCCGCGCTGATCCCCATCCTCACATTGCCGATCGCTGTGGTCGCCTCGTTCATACCGATGTACTACCTGCACGTCAGTTCCAACATCATGTCTCTCGGCGGCCTGGCCCTGGCCATCGGTGTTCTGGTCGATGCGGCCATTGTTATGGTTGAGAACGGTTATCGCCAACTCTCGGAACATCAGGCAAGCGCATCGGCGCCGATTTCCGAGTCCGAACGGAGGAAGATTCTTCTCGATTCCGCCAAACAGGTCGCGCCCGCTATTTTCTTTTCGCTTCTGATCATCGTGGTTTCTTTTCTTCCTGTCTTCTTACTCGAAGCCCAGGAAGGACGTATGTTCCGACCCCTTGCATGGACAAAGACGCTAGCCGTTGGGTTCTCGTCCGTGCTCGCGATTACGCTGGTACCCATCTTGATGGTGCTTTTCATTCGCGGACGTCTGCGCCCCGAGTCTCGGAATCCGATTTCCCGCGTCACGCAGGCGCTCTATCTTCCACTTCTGCGACTGTGTCTCCGATTCCGGAAGACGACCTTGTTGCTCAATCTGATTTTTCTGGTCGTCACACTTCCATTGGCGCTCAAGATCGGCAGCCAATTCATGCCGCCGCTCTTTGAAGGCTCGGCTCTGTACATGCCTACCGCCTTGCCGGGAATCTCAATCGGCCAGGCTTCGCAACTGCTGCAGAAACAGGACCGCATCATTCGTACGTTTCCAGAAGTCGATACGGTGTTTGGAACCATTGGCAGGTCAGACAGCGCGACGGATAACGCGCCACTCGATATGTACGACACGACCATCATGCTCAAGCCACGGGAGAAATGGCGACCCGGAATGACCTACGAAAAGCTGGTCCAGGAGATGGACTCCAAACTGCAATTCCCAGGTCTGTCCAATACGTGGACCATGCCGGTCGAAAACCGCTTGGATATGGAACTCACCGGAATCAAAACGCCGCTCGGCATGAAGGTTCAAGGGCCCACATTCGAAGGAATCCAACAGGCTGGCGCGCAGATCCAACAGGCTCTTTCGACCCTTCCCGACGTTCGCTCCGTCTTCGCAGAACGCGTCTCGCAGGGGTTTTACGTCAACATCGAAGTGAACCGCGAGGAGGCCTCCCGTTACGGCTTGACCGTTGCCGATGTGCAGGAAGCGGTCAGTTCCGGTATCGGCGGCGCCATGGTCACGGAAAATATCGAAGGCCGCGAGCGGTATCCGGTCAATGTCCGTTACAACCGGGACTTCCGGGACAATGTCGATGAGCTGCGCAGAGTTTTGATTGGCACACCTGCCGGAGCCCAAATTCCGATCGAACAGGTGGCCCGAATCTCGTTCTCGCGAGGGCCGTCCATGGTCCGCGACGAGGACGCGGCCCTCACCGGCTACGTCTATATCGATCTCAAGTCGAAGGACTACGGGGATTTCGTGCGCGCCGCAAACAACAAGTTCAAGCAACGACTCCATCTGCCGGCCGGATACACCTACAAATGGGTCGGCGAATATGAGTTCGAGGTGCGAGCGAAGGAACGCTTGAAAGTGATCTTGCCCGTCGTTTTTTTCGTTATCTTCGTGCTTCTCTACATGGTTTTCCATTCCATCGCGGAATCGGCCGTGCTCATTTTTCCCACACTCTACGCGCTAACGGGGGGCCTCATTCTGCAGAAGCTCCTGGGCTATAACTTCAGCGTTGCCGTGTGGGTCGGCTACATCGCGCTGTTCGGTATCGCAGTCGAGACCGGCGTGGTCATGGTCGTTTATCTTCACGAAGCGCTGAACCGGAGACTCGCGAGCGGAAAACCGGTTCGCCACGAAGACATCGAGGAGGCCATTATCGAGGGCGCCGTCCACCGGCTCCGTCCAAAACTCATGACTGTGTGCGTCGTCCTGGCCAGTCTGGTTCCCATCTTGTGGGAAACCGGAATCGGCTCGGACGTGATGAAGCCTATCGCCGCGCCCCTGGTGGGCGGCATGATTACCTCGACGATTCACGTTTTGATTCTCGTGCCCGTGTTCTTCGCGCTGATGAAGGAACGTGCTCTGCGTCACGGTACACTCCGTCTGCAGGACAACGGTGCCGCAAAGGATTGAGATCCCGGTGGCTCGATATTTTTGCGTTCCGAGTCGCTCCATGAAGAATCAAGCGACCAGGGCCACAGAAAAGAAAAATGAAACCAAGCTCGTTGCGGCTCGAGTTGGCAACATTAGGAGTCTCAAAATGGATCAAATGGCACATCAAGATCACATGCACATGCCCAACCAACATCCAGGTCACGGGCCCGCCCAGTCTGCAGGAGCGCACGATCGCCACGCAGGCCATTCGGTGGCGATGTTTCGTGACAAGTTTTGGCTGAGCTTCGCGCTCACTATTCCAGTGGTTTTCTTGTCGAGCGACGTCCAGCGCTGGTTTGGCTACTCGGTGCCCTCTTTTCCCGGCTCCACGTTGCTTGCACCAGTTCTCGGAACCATTATTTTCTTTTACGGTGGTCTTGTCTTTATCTGCGGAGCGTGGAACGAGATTGCGGATCACAAGCCCGGCATGATGACCCTCATCAGCCTGGGGATCACGGTTGCTTTTGTTACCTCGCTCGCTGGAACGCTCGGCTTTTTCAAAATCGAAGTCTGGTGGGAGCTCGCCACCCTGACAACGATCATGATCCTTGGTCATTGGCTGGAAATGCGAGCAGTTTCCCAGGCTCGTGGCGCGCTCAACGCGCTTGCCGCGTTGCTGCCAGACACGGCTGAGCGCGTGACGGGTCAGCAGACTCAGATAGTGCCCCTTTCGGACCTGAAGGTCGGCGACGTTGTCCTGGTGAGGCCCGGCACCAGGGTCCCGGCAGATGGATCAGTCATTGAGGGCGCTGCAGACGTTGACGAGTCAATGATCACCGGCGAATCCCGATCTGTCTCGAAAGGCGTCGGTGCCTCAGTCGTTGCGGGCACGGTCGCGAGCGGCGGAAGCCTGCGAGTTCGCATCACAGCCGTTGGCGAGCAGACTGCTCTCTCCGGGATCATGCGTCTTGTTGCAGCAGCGCAAGCTTCCGGTTCTCGCACCCAAGCTATTGCCGACCGCGCTGCGGCAATACTCTTTTATGTAGCCGTATTGGCTGGTGCGGTTACGCTGACTTACTGGTGGTTCGCTGGAGACAAAGAACATGCTCTGACCCGGACAGCGACGGTTCTAATCATTGCTTGCCCGCACGCTCTGGGCTTGGCGATTCCGCTCGTAATTGCGATCTCGACCTCGCTCGGGGCGCAGAACGGCCTCCTTGTCAAAGATAGGCTCGCGCTCGAACGCGCTCGCGATCTGGATGTGGTCGTTTTCGATAAGACGGGGACACTGACGCGCGGCGCTCCGGCATTGTCTGGGGTTGCCGTTGCTTCAGGCGTGCGCG
Organism: Candidatus Acidiferrum sp.; assembly: GCA_035262325.1. Classification (GTDB taxonomy): domain Bacteria; phylum Acidobacteriota; class Terriglobia; order Acidiferrales; family UBA7541; genus Acidiferrum. The sequence goes on along the minus strand of DATFTB010000101.1, from coordinate 652 downwards.
AGGACGAATTGTTTTCACGCGCAGTCGCTGTCGAGGGTGATTCGGAACATCCGCTCGCGAAAGTGATTGTTGCCGAGGCCAAACGTCGCCGTCTTCCTTCGTTGACCGCGAGCCAGTTCGAGGCGATGCCCGGCCGCGGCGCACAAGCGATGGTAAATGGCGAAAGCGTCGCGGTGGGCGGCCCGCGCCTGTTGAGCGAGCTGAATGTGACCCCGCAAACGGAACTTGCAAAAGCGATGGCGGCCTGGGCTGCCGAAGGCAAGACGGTTCTTTCCGTTGTTTCACAAAATCGAGTACTCGGCGCCTTTGCGGTGGAAGACGAAATTCGACCGGAATCGAAAGAAGCAGTGGAAGAACTCCATCAGCTAGGAATACGCGTCGCAATGATCACAGGTGATTCCAGGACGGTCGCGGAGTCCGTTGCGCGACGCCTTGGCATCGATGAGGTCGCCGCCGAGGTGCTTCCGGCCGACAAAGCGTCCACCATCGAGCGGTTTCAGGCAGGTGGAAGGCGCGTTGCGATGGTTGGCGACGGTGTCAATGACGCGCCCGCACTCGTCACCGCGAATGTCGGAATCGCTATTGGCGCCGGCACTGACGTTGCGGTGGAGTCGGCTGGAATCGTTCTCGTGCGCAGCGATCCACGTGACGT